>JBQTHV010000045.1:0-7080 GCA_052389555.1 Gemmatimonadales bacterium
CCCGGGCTGACCCGTGCGCTCAGGCGGCGCTTGACGGTGTGCCAAATGGCAGTTAGGTTTATGCCATATGGCAAAGACCTCTGCTCTCTCAGCTGGTGAGTCACGTGAGCTTCCGGAGGTCCGCGCCTACATGGAGGCGGTGCGCGCCTCACACGGGCCCCATGTCTATGCCAGGCTCCTTGGAATCAAGGACGATGACCTCGAGAGTCTGCACAAGCGAGTGGAGCGGGGGATAGAGTATCGATTCTTCGAGCGACTCCTTCGCATTATGGACCTACCCAGCCGGACCATTGCTGACATTCTTCTCATCCCCACTAGAACGGTCCATCGCAGGAAGACAGAAGGACGACTTCGTCCCGACGAGTCTGACCGCGTATTGAGGCTGACCCGCCTCTATGGAAGAGCCATCGAGCTGTTTGAGGGAGATCATGTTGCCGCTCTTCAGTGGTTGCGGTCTCCCTCCAAAGCGCTCGGCGGAGCTACCCCCCTTGTCATGAGCAAGACCGAGCCAGGAGCAATAGAAGTGGAGCGCCTGATCGGTCGCCTCGAGCATGGTGTCTTTTCCTGAGTGATACCCGCGTGGCGAATAGTAAAGCAGCGGTTGGCCCGCGCGGCCTTTGACGGCGAGGGTGCGCGACTCTATGGCACTCGCTGGACCAGTGTTGGCCGCCGAGTCGTATGTACCTCCAGCACGGTAGCATTGGCGACGCTCGAAATAGTCGCCCATCTCGATTCTACCGCCTCTCTGTCAGCGTACAGTCTATTCGAAGCTCAGATCCCCGAGGTCTTGGTCGAAACTGTCGATGCTCCTATCCTGCCACCGGACTGGATGGCTTTTCCCGACCCTTTGCGACTCGCAACCATTGGGGACGCCTGGCTCGATTCGGACCGTTCGGCAGTTCTGAACGTACCAAGCGCGATCGTTGGCATCGAATTCAACTACTTATTGAATCCGCTTCATCGCGACTTCCCTTTGATTCAAATAGGGCCCGAGCAACCCTATCGCCTTGATCTGAGGCTCATCTGAGGCAGCGCCGAGGTGCCATGAGGCGAGGCGCCCTGGGCCGTCGGCAAGCAAATCACGAGCTCTTCGGCAACGGCATGGTGCTGAGCATGGAGGTGGACGGCGATCAGGTGGTTGGAGCTGCGCTCGGCGGAGTGCGATACCGGCGGGTGAGCCCCTAGCCTCAGCCGCTCAAGTAGATGGCCAGATGCGCACTCGGTGTTCGTCCACCACCCACAAACGACCTTGCACTTCTTCGGTCTCGAGAAGAGGTATTAACTTCCGAATCAAGGCAGCGAGTAGAGTAGGACTTGGGACTCGCGGCCTGAAGACGACGATGCCAGGCGTCTGCTCGGGCTGATGCCGGCGGATATCAGCGAAGTCCTTGTCGAGGGTAACCAGGACCCGATTCTCGGAGACACCACGTTGCAGGAGTTGTTCATCTGGCGAGCCGGCCAGCTCCTCTGTTTGGGCGGTTTCGACGCTATGACCGGCCGTACCCAAGAGGTCGGCAACGACGGCTGGAATGTTCTCATCCAACTGAATTGGGCCACTCTCAGGCCGAGATCGGAACGATCCGATCGCGCGCAAGGTCAGCCGCATATGACAACGCTGCAGGAATCGCTTCCGCCGGCAGGGTAGGCCACTGCCGGTGCAGTTCGTCCGGGGTGGTACCGGCGGCCAGATTCTCGAGCACCAGCGAAACCGCAATCCGGGTACCCTTGAAGCGAGGTACGCCGTGGAGCGTCTGAGGATCTGCGACAATGTAGTCTTGCCAGCGCATGGCGCCTCCAAACGTAAAGATAAGCGAGTTGCTATAGCCGCCATGAGGTCGGCTTGACCTCGCCCGGGTAGGCCTCACGCTGTAGTTTGGGTTCGACCGAGCTTCGAGGCACAATTGGAAACCATGCGCCGCCTGGCCGAGGCGCTCGCCGGCCGATACTGGATCGAGCGGGAGCTCGGCCAGGGCGGCATGGCGACCGTCTTCCTGGCAGAGGACCAGCGGCACGCGCGCAAGGTCGCCATCAAGGTGCTCCGGCCCGAGCTGGCCGCGGTGCTCGGCAGGGAGCGCTTCCTCCAGGAGATCCAGGTCACCGCCAACCTGCAGCACCCGCACATCCTCCCGCTCTTCGATTCGGGCGAGGCCCATGGTTTCCTCTATTACGTCATGCCGTATGTCGAGGGCGAATCGCTCCGCGAGCGGCTCACGCGAGCGGGACCGCTGCCGGTCTCCGAGGCGCTGGAAATTCTCGGAGACGTGGCGGCCGCGCTGACGGCGGCGCATGCCCAGGGAATCGTCCATCGGGACATCAAGCCCGAAAACATCCTGATCAAGGACGGCGAAGGGCTGGTTGCCGATTTCGGCATCGCGCTGGCACTCTCCCTGGCGGGCCGGGACCGGATCACCGCCACCGGGCTCGCCGTGGGCACTCCTGCATACATGAGCCCGGAGCAGATCACCGGGGATCGCGCGATCGACGGCCGCACCGATACCTATGCTTTGGGCTCGGTGCTATTCGAGACACTCACCGGCCAGCCGCCGTTCACCGGTCCGACCCCGCAGGCAGTCATCGCCGGAACGCTCTCCCGGCTGCCGCGACAGGCCCGCTCGCTACGACCCGACCTGCCGGCGCAGATCGATGCTGCGCTGGCCCGGGCGCTGGCCAAAGAGCCGGCCGATCGCTTCGCCACGCCGAAAGAGTTCCTCGCCGCGTGTGGGCCGCCGGCGCTCCCGAGCCGGAAGCGCCGCCCGGTCGTCGGCGTCCTGGTGACGCTGGTGCTCCTCGCGGTCGTCGCCCTGCCGCTCTGGCGAAGCCTGCAGCGCGCCCGGGCCCGGACCTGGCTGCCGCGGATTGCCGAGCTCGCCGAGCGGGGCGACTATGTCGCGGCCTATGAGCTGGCGGAGCGAGCCGAGGGGCGGATCGGCGGGGACACCACCTTAACCCGGCTCTTCGACGTGGTCGCCGACAGCCTGGCGATTACGACGCAACCGGCGGGAGCCCGGGTGTACCTCCAGCGGCTTCCGCTGAACGGGGGGCTCGCTCAGCGGGACAGCACCCTGCTCGGCACCACTCCGATGAAAGGGGTGCGCGTGGCGCGGGCCGATTACCACATGAGCCTCCACAAAGCGGGTTATGCACCGCTCCAGCGGATTCTGTCGAGCGCCTTTCCGCGCGCCGAGATCGCGCCCGAGCAGGGAAGGACGGTGCCGCTCGGGGTCGAGCTTCTCCCCGCCGATTCGGTCCCTCCCGGAATGGTGGCAGTCACCGGCGGCCCCTATGAGCTAGTGAGTCCCGATGTCCCTCCGGGACTTCGCGCCGAGCTGCAACCGTATTGGCTCGACACTTACGAAGTGACCAACCGGCAATTTGTAGAGTTCGTTCGCTCCGGCCGCTACCCCGGCGGCTTCGTGGACCGGACTGGGATGCCGGGGCCGCGCGGTTGGACCAGCCAGGAGCCCCCGGCGGGCCAGGACCGCCACCCGGTGGTCGGGGTCTCCTGGTTCGAGGCCGCGGCGTACTGTGCCTCGGTGGGAAAGCGACTGCCTACTCTGTACGAGTGGGAGAAGGCCGCTCGCAACGGGACCGTATCGCACACCGGCGTCATCATGCCGTGGGGTTATACCTCGTCCGCCATTCAGACCGGCCAGCGGGCCAACTTTTCCGGTAGCGGAACTGTGCCGGTGGACAGTCTGCGGTTTGGCCTCAGTCCCTATGGTGCGTACGCGATGGCCGGCAACGTGAAGGAGTGGCTGGCCAACCGCTCGGGCGCAGGCTTCGTGGTCGCCGGCGGATCGTGGCAGGACCCGGCGTACCTCTTCTCGCAGCTCGGCTCGCTGTCCGGCGCCACCGCGACGCCGGCGCTCGGATTCCGATGCGCCCGCACCGTGGGAGGAGGATCGGCAACCGGCAACCAGGGCGGCGGTCCTCTGACGCTTGCCGCGCGTACTCCCGTCTACCATCCGGTCGGTGCCGGCGGTTTCGCGGGGCTCTTGAGCCATTACCGTTACGACCGCCAGCCAGCCAACGTGCGAGGCCTAACCCGCGTGGAGACTCCGGACTGGATCCGGGAGCGCTTCTGGCTGGACGGCGTCGCGGGTGACTCGATCCTCGCCTACTTGTATCTCCCGAAACGGGCCCAGCCGCCCTTCCAGACCATTGTGCATGTGCCGTCCAACGGGACATTCTTTTTCTGGCCGGTCTGGCAAGAGGTCGAGCAAATACTCGGCCCTCATATCAAGGGGGGCCGCGCGGTGCTCGGGGTCGTGCTCAACGGAATGATCGAGCGTCCGCAACCGGCCGACGTGATTCGCCCTCCCACCAGCTCGGTCCGCTTCCGCGACCGGATGGTGCTGCACGCGACGGAGCTCCGGTTGGGGATCGATTATGTCGAGACTCGCCCTGACATCGACCGAGAACGCCTGGCCTATGTGGGCTTGAGCTGGGGAGCGGGTTCGCGGCTCTTGTTCGCGGCGCTCGACCAGCGCTTCCGCTCCGTGGTCCTGATCGGCGCCGGCATCGATGAGCGGATGCAACCGACCTTACCGGAAGCCGCCAACTTCAACTTCGCTCCCTACATCAAGCCACCCAAACTGTTCATCAACGGGCGGCACGACGAGGAGCACCCCTGGACCACGCGGGCCCTGCCGTTGTGGAATCTGTTGCGGGAGCCGAAGGAGCTGGTACTGATCGATGGGGCCGGGCACTTGCCGCCGCCGGAAGTACGGGTCGCTCCGATCAACGCCTTCCTCGACAAGACGCTCGGTCCGGTAAAGAGTCGGGAGCAATGAGGATCTGCCGATGAGAGTCGCCCCGCTTCTCCTGCTACCGATCCTTGCTCTGCCTGCCGCGACGCAACCACCGCCGCCGCCCATCATCGACATGCATCTGCACGCGGCCAGGGCAACCGACAACGGTCCTCCGCCGCTCGGCTTTTGCCTTCCCACGACCGAATTTCCTGCCCTGTCGGCCTTGGTCGTCTATCGCCTGGTTGCCCGGGCCGACTGGCGGTCCGGCCTGGGTCTTCTCGCACTGGTTGCTCGATCTGGTGGTTCATCGGCCCGACTTGCCCCTGTATGGCAACACGGCCAAAGTCGGATTGGGGTTGTGGGACCATCCGGCGATCGCATTACTGCTCGAGGCGGGCTTGCTCTTCGGCGGGCTCTGGCTCTATCTGCGGGTTATGACCAGATGGCGGGTGGGATTCGTGATCTTTGGATTCGTCATGCTCGGAATCCAGGTCTTGGTCTTCTTCGGACCGCCGCCGCCATCGCCCAAGGCCGCCGCCGTCACGGCGCTGGTCGCGTACTTGCTTTTTGCGGGGGTGGCCCGGCTTCTCGAAGTGATCAGGGCGCGGGCGGTACCGCTTCGCCAGCCGAGAGTCGAATGATGACAGCCCGGTGGCAGCAGGTACAGAGAAACGCCGCCACCCGATCTTCCCGCGCCGGGTTCCGGCCCGACTCCTGTCGAAGCACGGTTCCGCATCGGGGACACACCGGGTATTCGAAGCCTTTGGACAGCGCGATACGGATCAGGAGCGCCTCATCCGGATCGAACCGGAGGTAGGTCGTGCACTGAGCCGCGTCAGCATCGACCGAGTGGGGATTCCCGAGAATGTACCGGAGGAGCAGGCTACTGGAGCGAGTCATCAGGCGGCCTCGATCGCGGTTGGAGATCGAGGAGAGACTAAGGACCCTGTGTCACCCTACAGTCACATTCGTGTAAGACTTTCGGGACCAGGACTGGCCCTCTTGGTTCTCTTCCTCTTGCCGAGCGCGGGAAGCACGCAGCAGGTAGCCAGCGACCGGGCGATCGCGGTTACGTTCGACGACCTTCCCGCGACCAGGTCCGCTGATCTGGCCGAGGTTCAGGAAATCACTGCTCGCTTGCTCGAGCAGCTGCGGAGGCTCCGCATCCCGGCCACCGGATTCGTCAATGAGGTGAAACTCTTCGTCCCGGGGAAGAGAGCCCGCGGCCCGCCCTGCTCGAAGCATGGCTGGGCGCAGGCCATGACCTTGGCAATCACACCTACTCGCACCGCCGTCTCTCTGACACACCGCTGCCGGAATACCAGGCAGACGTCTTCCGGGGCGAGCGGGTAACCCGGCCGCTGATGGCCGCGCGCGGACGGCAGCTCAAGTACTTCCGCCATCCGACCCTGAATACCGGGCCGGACCTGCCCACCAAGCGCCCCTTCGAGCAGTTCCTCGCGACGCGCGGATATGTGGTCGCACCGGTCACCATCGACAACGACGAGTATCTCTACGCCGCGGCCTACGACCGGGCCCGGTCTCGGGGCGACAGCGTCCTCATGGCCCGGCTCGGGCATGACTATGTCCGGTACATGCTCAAGGTCTTCGAGTTCTACGAGCGACTCTCGAGGCAGGTGCTCGGCCGGGAGATCCCCCAGGTCCTGCTGCTCCACTCGAATCGGCTCAACGCCGAGTACCTGGACGACCTGGCGGCGGCGCTGATAGGTCGTGGAGGCCTCGGTCACATCCCAGAGCTGAGTGCGGGTTAGGGTCGCCTGGTTTTGTCCGGGAACGCCGGCCGCTTGGGATTGGGCGGCGGGTTCTTCCGGAGCTCCTCGGTGACCCAGGCGATGGCCCGCTCCAGCTGCGGGTCCCTGCCGGCGATGATCTCCTTCGGGGTCTGCTCCACCTCGATATCGGGCGGCACCCCTTCGTTCTCGACGATGAATCCGCCGTCGGGCACCCAGATCGCCAGGTTGGGCGCAGTGATCGATCCCCCATCCATCAGGACCGGGAAGCCCAGGATCCCCACCAGACCGCCCCAGGTCCGCTGCCCGATCAAGGGCCCCAGCTTGAGCCGGCGGAACATCCAGGGGAAGTAGTCCCCTCCCGAGCCGGCGGTCTCGTCGATCAAGAGCGCTTTGGGACCCTGAATCGATGCAGTCGGCGTCTTGAGGTCGTCGCCGTAGCGCATCGCCCACCAGGAGAGCGCCGGCCGCTGCAGGATGTCGATATAATAGTCCGCCAGCGATCCGCCTCCGTTGAACCGCTCGTCCACGATGATGGCGTCCTTGTGGGCCTGGGGATAGAAGTACCGCTTGAAGGA
>JBQTHV010000046.1:0-1796 GCA_052389555.1 Gemmatimonadales bacterium
TTCGCATAGCGGCCCACGACGGCCCCGAAGTAGGGATCGTCCTTCACATATCCGTCGAGCTGGTCGAACCCAAGCACGATATCGTCGAGCTGGCCGTTCCGGTCCCGGGTCCGGAGGGAGGTGATGATGGCACCGTAGGTAATCACGTGCAGGGAGGTACCGCGCGGGTTACGAATGGTGTAACCGTCGATCTCGGTACCGTCGGGAAGCCGGCCGAAGGGAGCCCGGACCACCCGTTGCTGCGCCATGCCGCCCTGGCGGTCGGAAGGAGAGAGGGTCAAGGTGGTAGTCGTGTAGCCGTCGGCGTTCGCGCCGGCTCGTGGGAAGCTAACCTCGACCTCGCGCCACCGGCCCCCCTCGCCCCCGCGCACCCGGAACTTTTCCGCCTGCCCCGCGCGCCCTTCCAGGGTGACCGTGTACCTCCCTCCCGCCAACCGCTCGCTGAGAATCCTCGGCGCGGAGGATCGGGCCCCGATGGCGGGACGCCGCTCGGGTGGCACGATGCTCCACCCGCCGCGATAGGGCACCTCCAGGCTGAGACTGTCGCGCAGCACGCCGCGGACCGTCGCATGGATATCGCCCGATGTTTCGGTTCGTTCCACCGTGGTCGTGGCATCGAGCGGAATAGCCGGACTGAAGACGACCTCGATCGGACCCGAGACCCCGCGCTGCCGGAACCTCGCGTGCCAGCCGGTACTGCTCCGGGTTAGGCTGATCTCCAGCGTCCCGGCGCCAACGGGAACATGCTCGACGGCAAGCGAATCCCAGGCCGGCGGCAGGTGCGGGGCAACGGTCACCCGGCGGGCCGGGGCATCCACCTCGAGCCCCAGAAGCCCCCGCAAGAGCGGGGTGAGCACCATGGACGTGGCAAAGAACTGCTGCGGCACCGAGGTATCGAGCGGCTTGTAGAACCGCCCTGAGAGCACTTCCGGGTTACGCCCGCGGGCTTCGTCGAAACCGGTGCGGGCGATGGCGTCCAGGGCGAACTTCCCGGCCGGCGCATTGTGATAGCGATACTGGGCGAGCGACACCCAGCCGGTGACGTAGGGCCAGACCGCGCCGTTGTTGTAGTGGAGGGGATCGAAGAGCGAACTCGATGCCGCGAGCGGCCGAGCTCCCCAGTCGGTCATGATCTCGCTCGAAGCGAGCCACCTTGCCATCTCGGCACCGCGACCGGGATCGAAGACGTCGAACCCCATCGCGGTCGCAGGCCAGGCGGTCAGGTTCTCGTTCACCGTCCCACCCTGGAGCAGCGCGAAGGCATACTGCTTTCGAGCCGGCGACCAGAGTCGCGATTCGAGGGTCCGGAGCGCCCGGCTGCGAATGGCGCGCGCGCTATCGCCCAGGGCACGGTGGCCCATCACCTCGGCCATGCGAGCGAACCGATCCAGCGCTGCCACCCATACCCCGCTCAAGTACACATCGGACAGGATCCCGATCTGGAGATCGCCCACCTCGAGCGCGCCGGCTCCCGCGGCGGGATTCTCCATCAGACCATCGCCGTCGGTGTCGGTGCGGCGCGACCAGTCGTAGGCCTTGCTCAGGTGCGGCCAGAGCTCGCGCACCAGTGCCGTATCGGCGGTTTGCTTCCAGTATTCGAAGAACGCGAGGATCCAGAACGGAGTGGTGTCCCCGTGGTAGAAGACGTACGGGTAATCGGTGAACCAGGGGATCTTACCCGCCCCCTGCGAGATCTCGTGGGTGATCTTGCCGTCGCTGCGCTGGTACTTCGCGAAGAACCGGAGTACTCCTTCGCGGACCAGGGCGTGCTGCCCAGCGCCCGACATGGCGAAGGA
>JBQTHV010000047.1:0-51061 GCA_052389555.1 Gemmatimonadales bacterium
GTCTTGAGTTTCGGCCGGGGGAAAGGCAGAACCGGTGGAGAAGGTGGCTGCCTGCTGGCGATCACGCCCAAAGCCCAAGCAGCCCTTCAGCGTGCCGCCGACAGAATTGCCGAGGCAGACTCGAGTCTCCGATCTTATGCGGCGCTCTGGGGTCAGTGGATCTTTGGGCGGCCCAGGCTCTATGGCATTCCCGGGTCCCTGCCCGGTCTCCGACTTGGCGAGACGATCTATCGTCCACCCCCGAAGCTGCAGGGCATGTCAGTGAGGTCAGCGGCCGTCCTAGATGGGGTGTGGGGGCCTTCTGGCGATGAGGTCACCTCCCGGCGGCGCAACGCAGCCCACTGGAGTTCACTTCTCGCGGGAAAGGTGAGAATGGTCTCTCCGCCCGAGGACTCCCTGCCAGGATGGCTACGCTACCCCGTCATTGTCGGAGACTCGCTGCGCGCCCGCCTCCTCGAGCCGGAGGCCCGGCGCCTCGGTGTGATGCGTGGCTATTCGAAGACACTCGCCGGCCTACCGGTTACTCAAGGTCGAATCGTGGCGACCGGAGATGACTGGCGAGGAGCGCGTCATCTTTCGAACGATTTGTTCACGCTCCCCACTCACTCATTGGTTGGTGAATCGGATTTTGAGAGGGTCGCGACGCTTCTCTGCTAGCTCGAAACGCTGTGGCGGAGCCACGACAGGCCTTGCGCGACGAAACTCATCTTCTCATTTTGTCTCAACCTCCGTTTCAAAGTTCACTTTTTGGTGCCAACGGCGCCGCAGAGACGTTTCGCTCACCGTGCCGTCGCGACTGACTCACATCATGCGGTTAAGAATGGAATGATGAGTTGACCAAGCAGTGCTTCCCGCCGGAACTCCTCGGAGGCACTTCCGTCGCTACCCGGAGCCCAGTGCAGGGAAATCGCGCGTTTTGCGAGCTAGTACGGTCCCAATACATTGTCTGTGTTTCATGCATTAAAGTGCATAAACGTAACTAGCTCTAACACAATCAAATACATATGCGGCAATGCCGCATAATGATTCGCATGTAAAGGAAGCAGACGGTAATGCCGATGCCTGTTGAGCCCGTTTCTTGCCCAACTCCCGGGGCACTGGCGAGGCCCTCCGCCGCTGGTTCGGCGAAGGGGTCTCGAGCAAGGCGAAACCCTCACCCAGGGAACCCAAGCTCAATGACCTACCTGCATCGGCTCGCCCGCCGGATCTCGCGGTTCAGAACTCCGCTCTGCACCTGGACGGCCATGCTAGCCGCTTGCTCTCAGGGCGATCGCGTCGATTTCCTTTCTCCTTTTGCCAATCCCAACAAGTCAGTTCTGAGCTCGATCCAGATCGAGCCGAAGATCGCGGCGGCTCCGCTGGGTTCGGAGTTCGCTTTCACGGCCAAAGGCCTGACGGCTTCGGGTGAGGTCGTTCCCACGACGTTCGTCTGGAGTGCCGATGGGGGAAGCATCGACCCTGAGGGTCGCTATGTGGGAGCTGCGACCGGTGCGTTCCGGGTCATCGTGCGGGCCCTGCAGAACCAGGAGCTGGGCGACACCGCAGTCATCGCGGTCTGGCAGCTTCCCACCGATCCAACCGGGCTCGTCGTGGAGCCGGACTCGGTGGAAATCGAGGAGGGAGACACGCTGTCCTTCCGGGCCTCGGTCTCCATGGCCAATGGCATGATGGCGGATGGCGCTACGGTCAACTGGAAGTCCACCGGAGGGGAGATTGACCAGTCGGGGCGATTCACCAGTCCGTCATCCGGCGACTATACGGTTACCGCAACGGCTTCGAACGGTCTCAAGGGCGAGGCGAAGGTCAGGGTACGCCCACGACACGATGGCGTGATTGCGCTCTCGGTCGGCCCCGCAACAGCGCTGCTAGCTCCCGGCCAAGGATCACAGTTTGTGGCGACGGCAACCTGGAGAAGTGGGCGCACCGGTCCTCTTCTGGTGGAATGGACGGCGAGCGGCGGCTCCATCACCTCCGGAGGTACCTATACCGCGGGCCAGCAGGAAGGAACGTTCGAGGTCATCGGCGCATCCTATGGGGCGAACCTGGCTGACACAGCCACCGTCACCATAGCACGAGTGCCGCCTCTGCTGGTGAGCTTGCAGGTCACCCCGAAGCCGGTGGCGATGCCGGCCGATGCCACCGTGCAGTTTGGCGTCACGGGAACGTGGTCAGACAATTCCACTGGAGCCCCGGCCGTTACCTGGTCGGCGACGGGCGGCACCATCACGAGCGCCGGACTCTACACCGCAGGCTCGGTCGCGGGAACCTATAGGGCTATCGCTAACTACAACAATGGGAGCAAGGCGGACACCGCCAGCATCACGATCTCCCCTTCGGGGCCTACGCTGACGGTGCTCGGCATCTCTCCCAAGACGGCGGCCGTTCCGGCCGGCGGGTCCCAGCAATTCCAGATCACCGCCTCCTGGTCGGACGGCACCACCACGCCACCCTACATTTCCTGGTCCGCGACGGGCGGAAGCATCTCCGGCAACGGGCTTTACACTGCCGGTGCCACCCCGGGGACGTACGCAGTTGTCGCGACGGGCGGCACTCGATCCGATACCGCCACCGTTACGGTGACGTCCCCCGCCAGCGTGCTCCAGTCGCTCACGGTCAGTCCTAACCCGGCGTCGGTCCCCGCCGGCGAGCCGACCCAGTTCTCGGTTGCCGCCCGCTGGTCCGATGGGTCCACCACGCTGCCGCTCTTATCGTGGAGTGCCACGGGCGGAACCGTAACGACGAGCGGATTGTACCTGGCTGGGGCCACCGCAGGCACGTTCAGCGTCGTGGCAGCCGGTGGCGGCAAAGCGGATACTGCCGTGGTGAATGTCACCACGCTGGCTCCCCCTCCCCCGCCGCCCCCGCCCCCTTCGACCCCGGTTTTGGGTTGTGCCAATCCGCAACCGGCGTGGATCTGGTGCGACGACTTCGAGCAGGACCACCTGTCCACGTACTTCGAGTACGACAATGACGGTGGGGACTTTGCCCGAGCTGCCGGGGTCGGGACCAATGGCTCGACCGGCATGCGGGGACGCTGGCAGGCTGGCGAAGTTGGCGCCGGTGCCCTGAGGCTTGCCTTCGGGAGGACTCCATCGAGCTACCTGCGTCCCGTGGATGCGGGAACTTCGAACTACCGCGAGATCTATTGGCGGATGTACGTCAGGAATCAATCCGGATGGACCGGGGGCGGTGGCGACAAGCTGAGCCGCGCGATCGTGTTCGTCGCCATCAATTGGTCCGAGGCGGTGAGTGCCCACGTGTGGAGCGGGGGGAGTGGCAGTAACTACCTGACGATCGATCCCGCCAGCGGTACCGATGAGGCTGGCAACCTCCGGAGCACCGGCTACAACGATTTTACCAATTGGCGCTGGCTGGGTGGCGCGCAGGGGCAGACCCCGATCTTCAGCGCTGCCGCGGTAGGTCAGTGGTATTGCGTGGAGAGCCATGTCCGCCTGAATACCGCCGGACAGAGCGATGGCGTGTTCGAGCTGTGGATCAATGATGCCCTCGAAGCCCAGCGGACCGGGCTCAACTGGGTCGGGGGCTACAGCGCGTACGGCATCAACTCGGTCTTCTTCGAGAACTACTGGAACAACGGCTCGCCGGTGGCGCAGGAGCGCTACTTCGACGATATTGTAGTCAGCACCCAGCGGGTTGGTTGCAGCAGTGTTTCCGCCCCACCGTCGCCCTCGTCCCCAACTCTCGTAGGCCTTACCGTGGCTCCGAAGTCCGCCTCTCTTCTCCCCGGTGCCCTCCAGCTATTCACGGCCGCCGCGCTGTGGAGCGATGGTACCACGACTCTTCCGAGCCTCAACTGGAGCGCAACCGGCGGCACGATTTCCAGCAGCGGTCTCTATACCGCCGGGGCCACTGCGGGAACGTACCAGGTGACGGTGACTGGTGGAGGGAAGAGCGCCACCGCGACTGTCACCCTGGGATCGTTGCCGCCCCCGCCGCCACCCAGCGGTGGCGCGCCACTCCGAGTCTTTGATCCGGAGAACTACACCAATCCCAGCACGTTCTTGGCCGATTCCAGGGCGCAATGGAGCCAGACGAGCAATCAGCGGCCTTTCGTCGAGGTTGAAGAAATTGGTGTTAACCAGACGTCGGTGACGTTAGCGGCCCCCGCCGAAGGCGGCTACAACGGGCGCACTCGGGTGATGCGCTATAACTTCCCGCAGACGAGCCAATCCGACTATACCATCAGTCGCGGGTTCGCACTCGGTTACGGCATTCCCGACGGCACAATGGTCTGGGTTGAGCATGTGGTGCGCTTTGCGCCCAACTTTGGCTTATCCTACCTGAGTGGTGCCGGAAACGGTGCTCGTGACTACAAGATTACCAGGCTGGCTCGGAGTAGCACGTTCCCGCTGCAGATTGACTATCCTGGGAACGGCTTATCAGTGGGGACGGCCATTCACCCTGCGGAACAAGTTGCTTTCTCGGCCCCCAACATCTTTCAGGATGGCAATTGGCATACGATGCGGATGCAGGGGAAGTGGGGTCCTAACGGTGTCCTCAAGTTCTGGGTCGATGGGGTTCTCGTGTATACCTTCAGCGGGAATATTGGTACCAATGGAGAAAGTTGGTATCTGTCCGGTCCTCGTAACTGCAACAAGGGCTGGGGACAGGCTACCTACATGGATGTTGGCTTGATTCAGTTCTTTACTTCAGACCCGGGCTGGCGGTAGATGGGTGTACAGGCGAACTGGCCTCGAATCGCTAGAGATGCTGGGTTCAGTCTACTGCTGTCCCTGCCGTGGCTCGAGGACTCCGGCAGTTAGGAGTTGACGAGCCAGGGCTTCAGCAAACCGGTCCGCGCCCCGATCGTTGAAGTGAATGGGGTCGTCGGGGACGTAATACTGTGATCCTGCCAGCCCGGCTGCTCCCATCGGGAAATAGAGGGTCCCGAATCGGGCACTGGCTCGCTCCAGGGCTTGATTGAAAGCGAGATAACCCTGCAGCAGGGTCTCCGGTGATGAAAAGGGGACCGTGGCCTTCCAGAGCCGTCGAATCAATGTATCCGCTTCTGTCCCGTTCGGCCCCGAGATGTGAACCGCCTCGGGGATCAACACCGGAATGTGCAGAGACTGCGCGACGGCCAGATAGACCGAGGCCAGCCGCTCGAATTCCTGGGCGGCAGTTACCGGTCCACGACTGGGGCTGCTGTCAGATGGTTCCGACCCTTTGGGTCGGGCACGCAGAACCCGCCGAAACTGGATTCGCTCGACGACTTTGCCATAGAGCAACGAGTGCCGTTCAAGCCACCTTGTCCAAGGAGCCACTGTTCGCACTTCGCCTGGCCGCTGTGGCGGTTCCCTCTGGCGGACGGTCGCGGACCTGAAGCTTCCGAAGAGGTCATTGTGACCTTGATAGAGTATGATGAGGTCTGGCCGGTACCTGTATAATTCCGTTTGGAGCCGGATCAGGTCGTCAAGCATCGTGAAGCCAGGCACCCCTGCATTGATCACTTCGAAGGGCTGGTTGGGGACCAGCCGATTGAGCCAGGTTTCCAGCCGGGCCGGCCATGCCGCGGAGTCTGCAGACACGAAACTGTCGAACGTCGTCGATCCGCCGACCACCATGATCCGCACCGTCCCGGCACGCTTTTCAATCGCAACCGGACGGCTGCCCCGAAATCCTTGCGGATTTACGTGCACCCAGCCGTAGTAGTTATAGTTACGGACCAGGGCGTGTCGAAGGCGCACATGTCGATAGAACAGCGAAGGCATGGTACCGGGCACCGTGCTGCGATGCCGCTCCCTATAACGAACCGCGGCTTCCCCGAGGCCAGCGGCGCCGGCCAACGTGAGGATGAACGAGCTCGCTGCTAGCAAGACCTTCAGCCTCCAGCTATCGCGTTTACTCATCGCCGGATACTCTCCTTCGTCCCGTCTCGCGAGCGCTGATCCTGTGCACCACAGTGAGTAGTTCGTTCGAATCGACTTCCCAATTGTAGCGCGAGCGGATCGCCGCTTGTCCCGCCCGCCGACAGCGGTCCCACGGTTCGAGGGCGACCATGTGGCTGAGCTGGTCGGCAAGATCCCGCTCGTCCCCGCTGCGGAACACGACGCCGGCTTCAGTTTCCGTGATGATCCGGGCGGCTGGCTTCGCATCGGAGCTCACCACGGCGAGTCCGGCAGCCATGTAGTCGAACAGCTTGTTGGGAATGGTAGTATTCCATGAAGCCGTGGCCAGATGAGGCACGACGCCGACGTGCGCCGACTCCACCAATCGAATGGCCTTATCGTGAGGAAGGCGCCCGTGGAAGATCACCTGGTTCCCATCCAGCCCCAGCTGTAGAGCGTAATCGCGGAACTGTTCGTAATCCCGACCATCTCCCACCAGGTCCAGTCGAAACTGCACCCCGGAGGTAGAGAGTCGTCGCGCTGCCTGGAGCAGGGTGGCAACTCCCCGGTGCCATTCCATGAGGCCGAGGTACACGAGTCGGAGAGGTTCTCCGGCAAGTCGCGGTGCAAGTGGCCTGACCCGATCGAGCGAAGGGGTATTCGAGAGGACCGACACGTGCTCCTCGCTCACTCCCAATTGCAGTAGCCGCAGCCGGGATTCTTCGACCACGGTGAAGATGTGAGCAACTCGCCGAATGGTGAAACGCTCGATCAGAGCCACCAGCCTCGGATTGCGCACCACGACGTCCAGAAACCTCGCCCGCCCGTCAGTCCAGATATCCGAAATCATCGCCGGGTAGTTCTCGGCCATGTCTAGAATGACCGGGCAGCGGCCTCCCGAAGCCCAGAGGGCCGCGGGAGCCAGCGGGAGGTCTCGCACGATGATGACTTCGATCCGGTCGCTGACGGTTATTCGCCGAAGGAGCGTCAACCAGAAGGGATTGAAGAAAGCGGGGAAAGAGAGCGGATTCCGGATTATCCGTGCGAAGGAGGGCAGGCGGTGGACCTCTCCTTCCGGGCGGGTTTCCCTCCGAGGCTCCCCTCGACGGTTCCGGGCCGTAATCACAACCTCGTGCCCGTGCTGGACCAGCGTGCGGCAGATCTTTTCGGTTCGCACGTCCCACGGATATTCCGAGTCCCAGACGTAGAGCACGCGCATGGATTCAGCCATCAAACCGCGGCCCAGTGCTGATGACCCCCGCCAACCGTAAGAACAGGCCGTCTTCGGACAGTCCAGCGGGGATGTTGTACCGGTGAATTGCCCACCGATCGGATGTCGGCGTATACCAGCCGCCCTCGATGAGAAGGGCACCGGAATACCCGGCTCGTCGTGCCGCCTCAACTACGGGCGGAGAAGTCAATCCGTAGGGATAAGCCAGGATGCGGAGCACCGGGCTCCTCACCGATTCGAGCCACTCGAGCGGCGTCGCGAGCTCACGGAGAAGGTCACCTGGCTCCAATCGGGTGAGATTGGGATGACTCCAGCTGTGAGACGCGAGCGTTAACGAGCCGCTCGCTGCCACAGTACGCACTTGAGTATCGGTTGCACAGCCGTAGGGCTCCGGTAGGGTTCGGGCCGAACGCTCGGATCTCATCGCAGCGTGCATTCGTTGGTGCATGCCGGCATGAGTCTCCAGTGCTGCCTTCCGGATTTCTGGCGCCAATTCCCGGGGGCCCGCGAACTCATCCCACCAAAACCCGCCCACGCCGAAGAGCCCGGGTGCAACGAACAAGGTAGCCGGCAGGTTTCGCCGAACCAGCTCTGGTAGCCCGAGCTCGACGGCCCCTCGGTAGGCGTCATCGAATGTGAACGCCACAGTCGGTCGGTCCGCCGAAGTAACGCCTTCCAGAATTTGGTCCAAGGGAACTACAGCGCAGGAATCCTGGATGAGATCAAGGAACCGAAGGAACCGGGAAAACGGGAGATGCAGTGACTGATCCCCTTTCCCCTCCATTCCATCCGGGACGACGTTGTGGAAAGCGAGAATCAGCGACCTTCCTCGCATGCGCTGCGGCCCGCCGGTAGTGAGCCGGAGCCCTCTCTCGATTACCCGCTTCGCGAGCCTACGCACAGCTATCTTGCCTCCAATATCTTGGGTCTCCGGGCAAGTTTGGAGCCTGTCTCAGGACGAGCGAGGCCTTTGTCCGAGCGGGTTAACGGTTTCTGTTGCACTAGCGCCACAGACAAGCACTAGCTCAATTCCCTGGGGCCTGGATGTTGCGCCTTCTGACCTCACAACTCATCGGCTCCTCCAGACCGTGATGGGATCCCAATCTCCGCAACACCCCGTTCAGTTTTTCGATTCGATTGCACGGGAGTACGACTCGAAACACTACGGAACCCCCACCAGCAATTTCATGACTCTCCGGCAGGATCGGGTTCTTGAGTTCGTGGATTCGCTTGGCCTGCCCAGAGGTGCCAAAGTTCTCGATGCCGGGTGCGGTCCGGGTCACCTGGTTCAGGCCCTCGTGGCGCGTGGCCTGAGAGTCTGCGCAATCGATGCGGCCGGTCGCATGGTAGCGATTGCTCGGGCGCGGTTTGACGAAGCCTTCCCATCCTATCCGCCCGCATTCCACCGCGGAAGTATCGAAGAACTTCCCTATCGTGAATCGGCCTTTGATCTCGTGTGCTCGACCGGAGTAATCGAATACCTGGCGGGTGATGATCGACTGCTTGGGGAAGCATACCGGGTCCTCCGTCCAGGTGGTCATTTGATACTGTCTGTCACCAACCGTTGGTCTCCAATCAACTGGTTGGACTTCATGCTGGAGTTCCTCAAGCGCCGGCCGACCGTCCGTGGTTCTGCAAATCGGCTCTTGGAACGGACCGGCCAGCCCGTCCGGGCCCGGCCCTTCAAGGTCAGACGGCATACTCCGTCAAGATTTCGGGCCACTCTAGCGCGAGCCGGTTTCCAATTGGAGAATGCTGTCTACTTCCATTTTCTCCCATGGCCGCATCCGTTCGACCGGCTCTTTCCGACTGTGAGCGCGAGTCTCGGCAGCAAGCTGGAGCGGTTTGGGAAGTCCTGGATCGGTCCCCTTGCGGAAGGCTACCTGACTCACTCGGTAAAGCTCAGCAGACCTTGATTTCGCAGAGCCGCCGGTACAGGGCTGCGTATTCCTCGACCATGCGCTCCACTGAGAAACACCTGAGCACCCGCTCGCGGGATCGGCGGCCCCGAGCAGTCCGGTCAGCCTGATCTCCAAGAAACCGCTTCCAGGCGGCCGCGAGGGCTTCCACGTCCCCTGGGGGAACGAGCTGCTCCTCGAGACCTGGGCCCAGCACTGCCCGGTTTCCTCCAACGTCCGTCACGACCGCGCAGAGCTCGCTGCTCATCGCCTCCAGCAGACTCACCGATGTTCCCTCACTCCGTGACGTTAGAGTGAAGAGATCGAAGCTCCAGAGCAGACGCTCGATCTCGTCCTGCCATCCCAGGAACCGGACCGAACCGGAAATCCCCAACGCCGCGGCCAGCGATTGCAGAGCCTCCCGCTGGCTTCCATCGCCGGCCAGGACCAGGACGATTCGGGGAGAATCGGGAACGATCTGGAGGAGTTTGGCGAACGCCTTGAGCGCCAGATCGTAAGTCTTGACCGGCTCGAGGCGGCCGATGCTGCCGAGGACCAGATCTTCGGATCCGAGTCCCAGGGAGGACCGGAGTCCGGGGTCTCCAGGACCCGGGGAGAACCTTCGGGTGTCCACCCCGTTGATGATGACTTCCACCCGGGCGCCGGCCTTCAGCACTCGCTCGCGTAGCAAAGTTTCCACCGTGTCGGAAACCGCAACCACACAATCGGTGGCCCGGCTCGCGAGCCGGTCCACCAGCCGCGAGCCCAGCGGCTCCCGCACCGGCCGTCCGTGCTCGGTGTGAATCGCGGCCGGGACATGAGCCGCACGGGCGGCGCGGGCGCTCTTGAGCCAAACGCCGCTATGCGAGTGAACGATGTCCGGGCGGATTCGACGGAAGAGAGAGATCAGTCTTGCCGGCCGGAGGAGCGAAAGGGGCGACTGGTGAGGCACTTCGTGAAATATCGCGTGGGCCTCGAGGCCCGCGGCGAACCGACCAGCATACTCGAGCAGGACCAGATGATTCTCGAATTCGTGAGAGGGAAGTAGCCGGATCAGGTCATTGAGGAGCCGCTCCATGCCGCCATAGTTGAGGCTCATGATCACATGAGCGAGGCGGATCCGCCTCCCGTCCTTCACCGCGGCTTGGACAGGGAAGCTGCCTCCTGTTGATGCCGGACGAGTTGAGCGGTGCAGAAGTACGCGGCGCTCATGAACGCGGCCAGGATGTATACCAGGTCCCAGTAGGCAAACGAGACGAACGATCCGGCCACCGTAAAGGCGAACAACGCCAGCGACAGATACGAGGGCAGTTCGCGGAGGAACCGCTGTTCCTGGGTTCCGCGCCTCCAATGCTTTGGCATTCTCCCGCGCAAGAGCTGCATCGCGACAATGCCGCCCAATACCAGCCACGAGAAGAGGATGAGACCCGGAAAGCCCATCTCCGCCCCTGCCTGGATGAAAGAATTGTGGGCTGCCGACCAAGCGATTCCTGCCATCCAGACCTGGAATTCCTTGGCCCGTTGCGAGATGGTTCCCTCCGCACGGCGGAAGTTGCCCACCCCCACGCCGGTGAGAGGACGCTCGACCATGTAGCCGATACCCCGCTTCCAGGTTTCTCGCCGGCCGGAGGGTGCCGTCCAGTTGTAATCCTGCTTAGGGTTCAGAATCGTCTCCATCTGGTTCCAGTATCCGGCCGGCGCCATCAGGAAGAGGCTGCCTGTGGCAAGGACAACGAGCGATGCCCGCTTCCAGAGGGGCACTCCGTGAACCAGAAGCAAGTAGCCGACTCCGAGGGCGAGCAGTCCCAGGAAACCGCCCCGTGATCCCGAGCGGGCCATGGTGCCGACCAGACCCGCAATAGTTGCCAGAGCCATAACCCGCACCCACCCCCGGCCGACTGAAAAGAGCAAGAGGGCGATTGCCATACCGGCTACGGCCATGGTGCCGAGATCGTTCGCATCGAAGCTGTACCCGGACGAGATCCGCATCAACCCACCTGCCATGCTGACCGGAAAAACCCAGAGCGAAAGCACCGCCAGGATCCCACTCCCCGCTACGAACGCGACGACCAGCGTGTAGAGGTCCCGAACCCCCCGAACCGCCAGGATGAGCAGGAATGCTCCGATCAATACCTTCGAGTAGTCCTCGAGGATCATCCTTCCCGATCCCCCGATCGAGATACCGAACGGAACCGAGATGCAAGCCATGATGCCGAGCCCGGCCATCACCTTTGCCGGCCAGGTTGAGAGCAGTTTCTCGCGGCGGATGAGGCGGGGGTTGAAATAGGCGAAAGCCGCGACCGCGAGGGTGAGAAGCAAGGCGACCCGAAGCTTGACCAGAAACCCAAACTGCTGGTTGATCCGGCTCACGGTCACGATGAGCAGGAGAAAGAGCGCGATGCGCAGATTGTCGGTCGAGAGTCGCAATCGGCCTGCCCCTGCTCTGGCCGGTGCCGTCTGCTCCGGGACCTGGGTGGCCCGTCGAGCCTTGAGCCCCGGCCGCCTTCCGGCCGTGAAGAACCTCCCGCCGGCCGGGACAGCCGCCGGAACCATCGGAGTGTCGTTGCCGGGCGGCGGGAGGACGATCATTAGAAGATGGTGTAGATGAAGGGTGCCAGCACGGATCCCTTCGCCAGCACGAGCAGTGCGCTGACCATGAGCAGCACGACCAGGATCGGCAGCAGCCACCATTTCTTCCGGACCCGCAGGAATGCCCAGAGCTGTCCTAACACGCTAGCGCTTGCCATCGCTGTATTCCCCCTCAGAATTGAGTGGTGAGATCGCTGCGGCCCCCCGAAGGAGGATACAACCAGTAGCTGTCGTTCTCGCCCTGATGCCGCAAGGGATTCCGGCCGAAAAGCCGCCGCAACAATCCGATCGGCATCATCACCAGGAAGTACACCACCCCGAGAAAGATCGGAGTGGTCACCTTGGACAGCGCGTGGGCAAACCCCATCCACCCCCGGTAGATCGGGCCGAGCCGGCCCGGCACCAGGAGCCCGCTGACGACCAGGAGCCCCCCGATCGCGCCGAAAATCCGTGGGGGCCAGACATGCCCGCGCCAGAGCGAGATCGCCGCGATCAGCAAGAAGGCCCCGCCTACAACGAACGCGAACTTGCGCCCTTCGCGCGGGGTCAGTCGAGCTGGAACTGCTTCTGCCATTCGGTTTCCTCCGACCAGGCCGGCTGCTCAGCTTTGTGCAGCAAGAACGGGCCCAGCACCAGCGTATCAATGTGGGTCCGCATGAAACATGTATAAGCGTCGCGCGGGGTGCACACGATCGGTTCACCCCGGACATTGAACGACGTGTTGACCAGGACCCCGCAACCGGTCTGGCGCTCGAACTCCCGGAGCAGGTCATAATAGTCCGGATTGACCTCCCGCTCCACGGTCTGCACCCGCGCCGAGTAGTCGATGTGGGTCACCGCCGGTAGGTCCGAGCGCACCACGTTGAGCTGCTCGATCCCCCAGAGACGCTTTTGCTCGGCCGTCATCGGGACCTGGCGATCTCTTCGCACCGGAGCTACCAGCAGCATGTAGGGGGAGTCGCAATCCAGCTCGAAGTACTCGGCGACCTGTTCTCGCAGCACGCTGGGCGCGAAGGGGCGGAACCCTTCCCGGAACTTGATCTTGATGTTCATCTGGGCCTGCATCCGCGGACTTCGAGGGTCCCCCAGAATCGAGCGGGACCCCAGAGCGCGAGGCCCGAATTCCATCCGGCCGTTGAACCAGCCCACGACTTTCTCCTCGGCCAGGAGCTGGGCGGTCTTCTCGAGCAAGCAGGGGCGGTCGAGCCGGTGATACACCGCGCCGATCTCCGTTAGGAACCCCTCGATCTCCTCGTCGCTGAAGCTCGGCCCGAGGTAGGCGCCCCGCATAGCGTCCCGATCGCCATTCAGGAAGCGGGGCTTCCCGAAATGGCGGTGCCAGATCAATTGCGCCACCCCCAAAGCTCCCCCGGCATCTCCTGCGGCCGGCTGGATCCAAATGCTCTCGAAAGGCCCCTCCCGCAGGAGCTTCCCGTTACCGACACAGTTGAGAGCGACGCCCCCAGCCAGGCATAGGTGCGTGAGGCCGGTTTCGCGGTGAGCGGTGCGGGCCATTCGCATCATCACTTCCTCGCACACATCCTGGACTGAGCGGGCAAGATCCATGTCCCTCTGGGTCAGCTTCGACTCCGGGACCCGGGGCGGCCCTCCGAACAGCCGATGGAAGCGCTCGTTCGTCATCGTAAGCCCGTCGAGGTACCCGAAGTACTCCTGATTGAGACGAAACGAGCCGTCTTCCTTGAGATCGATCAGGTGCTCGTAGATCAAGGGGACATACCTGGGCCCTCCATAGGGTGCGAGGCCCATCACCTTGTATTCGCCCGAGTTCACCTTGAAACCGGTGTAATAGGTAAACGCCGAGTAGAGCAGGCCCAGCGAGTCGGGCCATCGCATTTCCTTGAGGAGCTGGATGTCCGAGTCTCGCCCGATGCCGTATGACGCGGTGGCCCACTCACCTACTCCGTCCATGGTGAGAATCGCAGCTTCTCGAAACGGGGAAGGGAAGAAGGCGCTGGCTGCGTGCGACTCATGATGCTCGGCGTAGAGCAACTTCCCTTCGTAGCCGCCCAGAGATTCCCGGAGCCCGCTGTCCATCCACAGCTTGTCCTTAATCCAGAGCGGTCCTGCCATGAGAAATTGGCGGAAGCCTCGAGGGGTTACGCCGAGGTACGTCTCCAGGATCCGCTCGAACTTGAGGATCGGCTTGTCGTAGAACCCGACCGCATCCAGATCGGCGACGCCGATGCCTCCTTCTTTAAGGCAGTAGGCCACTGCCTGGGCGGGAAACGCGGCATCGCCCTTGACCCGGCTGAAGCGCTCCTCCGACGCGGCCGCGATGATTTCACCATCGCGGACCAACGCGGCCGCGCTATCGTGGTAGTAGGCTGAAATGCCGAGTACGTGAACGGGCATGGAACCACTGATAGGGAGCAAGTTTAGCGCCGCCATCTACATAACATACGACGGCCCGGTTCCAACTTGGCTGACAGGTTGTTGCGTAAACGCAACACGAGGTCTCCCGGGCCGAGGAAGCCTGCGATGGTGGCGAATACTCTGGGTATCCTCGTAGCTTGCAGTTGCTGGTCCTTCTCTCATTGAATCGAAACATGGAATGCAGCGGCCCGCGCCTTGCGAGCCGGGCACGGTCGTCAACCACCTCGTCCTCTGGTCTGTGAACGGGATGCTGAAAGGCGCAGGAGCCAAGCTGCGACACGGTCTGGTCTGGAGCCTGACTGCCGGCCCCGTGGCCGCGGCTTGGTCTCCATTCCTGGGATCTCGTGCCACGGTCCTGATGTTCCACCGGTTCGGTGCACCGGCCCGCACTCGGGGCCACTCCCCTGGACAGCTGCGCCGTATTCTGGCCTACCTGCGCAAGCACCATTATGTCCTGATGGATCTGGAAGACTTGATTCGTGGCGTCAGGAACGGCAAACCTCTGCCTCGCCGCGCTATCGCCATCACCTTCGATGACGGGTACGAGGAGCTTTTCGATGTGGCTCTTCCGATCCTGTCGGAGTTTGACGTTCCGGCCACCTTCTTCCTCACCACCGGCTTCACGGATGGATTGCTCTGGCTATGGTGGGACCAGATCGAGTACCTCCTGGACAGTCCTGGTGGCCGGGTAACCCTGGAGTTCGGCGGCAGCGCGTTGGAGTGCGATCTCTCCACTGAAGTCTCCCGAAGTAGCGCCATTTCTGACCTTACTGAACGCTGCAAGCGGGTTCCCCGTGCAGAGGTCCTGGCCGTCATCGAGAGGCTTGCCACCATGCTTGGCCGCGAGATACCGCTCTCCCCGCCGGAGGGGTTTCGCGCCATGACCTGGGAGCAGGCGCGAATCGCGGAGCGTTTCGGCATCCGGTGTGGACCCGGCTCGGTGTCCCATCCGGTCCTGGCGCCGTTGGACGACGCCACCGCAGCGTACGAGATCGAGCATTCCTGGAACCGGGTTCGAGCCGAGCTGGCCAGGCCAATGCCGGTCTTCTGCTACCCTAATGGGCGGCTCACGGATTTTGGGGAGCGGGAGATCAAGCGATGCGCTGCTCTCGGCTTGCTCGGCGCCGTTACAGCAGAGCCCGACTATCTGCTGCCCCAGCGACTGCGGAGCTCACCTTCTGCACTTTATGAGCTGCCTCGCTTTAGCGGCCCCGAAAGCCTTCCCCAGTTAGCGAAGATCACGAGCGGGCTCGAGATCCTCCTGTCATTTCTCCCGCGCTCAAACGGTAGTCGCACGCCCCACCAGCGATTCCAGGGCGGCCATCAGCTTGGCTCCTTCGGAGGCTCGGCTGAACCGTCCATCTCGGGCGATCGGGTCGGGTCGGCGTCCTGAACGGAACGCCTCGTAGCAACGGAGCAGGATCTCGGTCATCCCGGCGACATCGTCCGGCAGCACGATGTGCGCGGTGGTGTCCCGCAGCACTCCGCCGGTAGCGCTGTCCGGGGTCGTCTGCGCGAGAAGCCAGCAGGGCTGCTGCATATACTCGTACACTTTGGATGGTACGGCGTAGTAGCTGTCTTGCGGCAAGCTGAGAAGAACGGCCGCCTGCGCATACTCCTTCAGGATCTCCTGGCGGGGCATGGGAGGGAGGATCTGGATGTAGTCGCCGGCGCCTTCATCCTCCGCCAGGCTCCTCACCGATTCCCGCCCGAATGACTCCACCGCTCCGATCAGCCGCACCCCGAAGTCTTGGGGAGAGAGGTGCAACCTTCTCACGACCTCCGAAACGGCTCGGAAGAGCGGCCTCGGGCTTCTGTCGATGTAGATCGTGCCGGCGTACACGACCCGAAACTGCTCTGGCCAGGGCAGCCGAGGCAGCGCTTCCTCGTCCCATCCGTTGAGAACGGCCATAACCCGGCGTTGGGGCCATTTGGTGCGCATGGCGGAGGCCGCCAAGGGGGTGTTCATCACGATCAGGTCCGCCCGGGCTACACAACGCGCCTCGCTCTTGTTCGCCAGACGGAACCACAACGGACTCGCCATGTCCTCCTGGAGTCTGACCTGGAGACTCCAGGGATCCCGCATGTCCATGACGAAGGGAACCCCAAAGGCCTGAGCGAGGCTGCGTCCGGCCTCGTGCACCATGTGAGGAGGCCCGCAGCTCAACACGAGATCAGGGGGATACTGCTGCCCGACCCGCAGGCCGGTGCGGATGGCGAGGCGCGCCCAGGCCAGGTATCGCTGGTGGCTGACCAGGACGTTGCCAGCGCGGATGATCGCTCGACGCCCTCCCCCGAACCACCTTACGTCGATGCGATGCAATGACCCGGGACGGTCGGAGCCATTACCACGCCTGCTTCCGATCCTATTCCGCGTTGCCAACCAGGCCCGCCCGAGCCAGCCCTCCAAGCGTCCCGCTAGGGGCTCTGGTCGGGTAACCCCGTGGATCCTTACGCTCGTGGGGAGCTCGGACACTCGCGCCCAGTCCACTCGTTCTGCAAATCCGGGCGCGAGGGTGATCGCCTCCACGTGCCACCCGTGGGCGGTTGCGATCGGAGCAAACCGTTGCCATCGAAGCGCGCCTGCCGCTTCACTGGGCGGGAAGTGATAACTCACGAGAAAGAGACGGCGCATCCTCATGCTTCTCCGGTAGCCCCTCGCCACCATCCAGTCAGGTATCCAATCCGCCGCCGTACCCAGACCCGTTCGTCCTCTTCCACGGCCAGGTACCAGGCTCCGGCAGCCCCCAGGGGGAATATGAGAGCCACCTGCGCGAAGAAGACCATCAGCGATCCCGTCGGCCAAAACTGCTCCACCAGGAAGCTTCCTCCCGCGAAACCTGCCATTGCCAGACCCGGCCGTAGCCAGGCGTCCCGCGCAAATCGGGCAATGGGGACGCCAAGCTGCCGCTGGGCGATTCGGGGCCCGAAAACCATGGTGACGATGAGCCGGGGGATCATGGTACCGAGGGCAACCCCCACCACCCCGTACGGCCGCGCCAGCGCCACGCTCAGGGCCAGGTTGGCGATACCCTCGCCGATGAAGAGCGGGAGGAGAATCCGATGGCGGCTGAGCCCGAGCAGGGTGACCACGAGCATAGCCTGCGATGCTCCGAAGAACGTCACGATCGCGAGGATCGCCAGAACCGCACCTGACGTGACGCGATAGGACTCGCCCATCCAGAGCCCGATAAACGTCCCCCCCCGGAGGACAAAAGTCACGAGAATCGGGGCCACTATCAGGGTGGCAAGGCGGGCGCTCTGCCGATAGAGCCGGGCCACTGCCTCCGGCTCGCTCACCGCGTCGGTCGCGCTGGTGAGAGGCGTCAGCGGCTGGGAAATCCCGCTGACTATCCGCCGGGTGTATTCAATCAGGTTGGACCCAATCACGAAGAACGTTACGGCGCTGACTGGGAGCATCGCACCGATTACGATCGTGTCCGAGGCGAAGATGAGCATCCCCGAGGCGTGGAGCAGCATCGCATACGCCCCAAAGCTCGCGATCATCCGGATCGTTTCCCAGTTCACCGATGCGAGACGAAGCCTCACCTCCGGAAAAGCCCTTCGAGCAAGCGCGGGATACACGACCAGCCGCAGGGCGCCGATTCCCAGTTGGATCAACGCCAACGCGATGATGCCGCCGCCCCGGCTGAGCGAGGCGACAATGGCCGTCACCCGCAGGCCTTCCAGCGCGACCTCCAGTCCGTTCAACTGGGTCCATCGGTGCAGCCCCGCCAGGATCCCTCCGAAGACGCCGGCCAAGAGCGACGTCGCC
Source organism: Gemmatimonadales bacterium (assembly GCA_052389555.1). Lineage (GTDB taxonomy): Bacteria > Gemmatimonadota > Gemmatimonadetes > Gemmatimonadales > GWC2-71-9 > JABFSM01. The sequence continues at coordinate 17,737 of JBQTHV010000047.1, forward strand.
ACCACCCCTCCGGCGAGGAATAGAGCGATTCGGGCCTCGCCTACATGGGTGGGATCGATTCGCAAGACGTAGGGAGCGACTCCGGCGAAACCCGCCGCCCCGATGACGGCAGCGGTTGAGGTGATCGTGAACAGGAACAGCGCCGAGGACGTGAGCCGATTGGCGGCCCCCACCTCGTGGAGGGCTGCGTAGCGGGCCATGTAGCGGGTTACGGCGCCCCGCACCCCCAGGTCGAGCAATCCCAGGTAGCCGACCAGGGACCCGATGATAGCCCAGATTCCATAAAGCGAGTCACCCAGTTGCCGGACGATGAAGGGAGACAGGAAGAAGTTGGTGACCGCGAAAACCGCGAACGTCCCCCAATTCGAGAGGACGTTCCGAACGACGCGTGGAGCCTGCTGGGAGGCTGGCAAAGAGCGGCTCTACCTGCCGGATGAGAGGGCGTTCACAATGATAATTGGGCGCTCCATGACTGCCCTTCCATGACTACTTTGCAAGATGCTCGCCCGGGCTTCGGGCCCCCTTCATGGTATAAAGGTCCTCGCGCTGGGCTCCGGAGTCACCCAGTTGGGCGTCCTGCGGGCCCTGGGCACGCTTGGCGCCGAGGTCTTCCCGGTACCGGACCCGGAGCCCCTGTGTCGTCGCTCACGCTGGTTCCGAGAACCTCCTCCGCAATTCGCCGGCCTTCGCCCTGAAACTCTCCGCCCAGGGTTGGAGGGTTCGGTCGACGGCCTGGTGCTGCTACCATGTTCCGACCAGTGGGCCCGGGAGGTTGCCCGCCTTCCCCCCGGGCTTCGCCGCCGATTCCCCGCGAGCGTTCCCCCACCCGACGTGCTGGAGACCCTGCTCGACAAGGTTCGCCTCGCCGACCTCCTCGATCGCGTGGAGGTTCCTCACCCATGGTCCGCCCCGGTTTCCTCCGAGCGCGATCTCGAGAACATCCCGATCAAGATCCGGGATCGCTCTTTTCTCAAGCCGGCGGACTCGCAGAGCTTTTTCGCCCGCTTCGGCGTGAAGGCGTTTCTCCCTCGGAGCCAGGCGGAACTGTCGACTCTGCTTGCCGAATGCCGGAAGGCCGGCTTTGGGATGCTCGTCCAGGAGTACGTTCCAGGCCCCCCCTCAAACCACTTCTTCATTGATGGGTTTGTGGATCGAACCGGCACGGTGCGGGCCCGCTTTGCCCGGCGGCGCCTGCGGATGTATCCCCCGGAATTCGGCAATAGCACGCTCATGGTGAGCATTGCCCCGGAGGAGGTTGGTGATGCGGTCGCCTCGCTCGATCTTCTGCTTGCCGCACTGTCGTATCGGGGGATCTTCAGCGCCGAATTCAAGCGGGACCAGCGCGACGGCGTTACCCGGCTGCTCGAGGTAAACGCGCGGCCTTGGTGGTATGTGGAGTTTGCCGCGCGGTGCGGCGTGAACGTCTGCTCCCTGGCGGTACTCGATGCGCTGGAGCGGCCGGTTCCGACCGTGTCCTCCTATTCGGTGGGGCGGCGTTGCGTGTACCCGTCGTACGACCTCAGCGCGGCACGATCCGACGGCCAGGTCGGACTTCTTGACCTGGCCCGATCGTGGATCGGCGCTTACCAGCCGGTGTTTCGTTGGGCCGATCCGTGGCCCGCTGCCGGAGAAATATTGTCCCGGGTTCGCGCCAGGTTAGGATGACCGCGCAAGTCGTGGTCGAGGAGCTCGAGCAGCGCGAGTACGCACTCTGGAGTCGTCTGGTCGCGGACTCTCCGGACGGAAGCATCTATGCTACCCCGGAGTATCTCGATGTGCTCAGCAGTACCGCGGGAGGGCGATTCCGGATTCTCGCTGCGCGTCGGGGCGACGAACTGGTGGGAGGTCTGCCTCTCTATGAGCGTCCGACTGGACGCGGCGTTTGGGTCGCACCGCGGCTCTTGCTCTATTATCTGGGGCCGGTGCTCCGGCGCTTCGACACGAAGTATCCCTCGCAGGAGACCGCCCGGCAGATTGCCATCCTCGGTGCGCTCGCCGAGGCGGTGGCGTCCCGCGGTTATGCCAAGGTGGTTCTCAAGCCGCGGCACACCCTCGCCGATCTCCGGCCGTTTCTGGTCCGGGGCTGGCGATCCTGGCCGACGTACAGCTACGTGGTTTCGCTCGCCGATCTCCCCACCCAGTGGCAGCGGGTGGAGCAGAACTTGCGCCGCCTCATCGAGCGGTGTGACTCGAACGGTCTTCGCCTAACCGAGGACGATGATTTCGACGGCTTCCTGCGGCTGCACCGGCAGACCATGGAGCGGGTCCTTGCGGATGCCTACCTTCCTGACCCGGGCTTCCGTCGGTGGTATGAACGGCTCCGCGAGATGGGGTTCTGCCGCCTCTTTCAAGCGCGGGTTCGGAGCGGTGAGCCCGTGGCGGTGCAGCTCGTCCTGCTGGGACCACACCCGACCACCCACACCGTGTGCGCCGCCGCCGATCCGGCCTACCGTCAACTCGGCGCGTCCGCATTCCTCCGCTGGAAAGTCTTCGAGGTTCTGGCGCGGGCCGGTAAGAGCCAGAATGACCTCACCGACGCAGCCCTGAACTCGGTGACCCACTTCAAGAGTCAGTTCGGTGCAGACCTGGTGCTCAATCTCGTGGTCGAGACCCCGGGTTCCTTCCGGTGGAAGGTAGGCGAATCGGTGAGCCAGCTTCGGCACGGGGTCCGCTCGAAGGTGGCCGGCGTGCTACGCCCGCTCCTCGGAGCGAGGAGAACGTGAGCAGCGCCGGCTCGGCAGAGATTCTGGTCGCCGCGCTCAAGGATGCAGGGGTCCGGTGTGTCTTTGGAATTCCCGGAACCCAGACCGTGGATCTGTTTGAGGCGCTGCGCCGAGCTCGCCTTCGCACCGTCCTGGCCACTTCGGAGCAGGGGGCGGCCTTCATGGCCGGCGGCTGGGCCAGGGTCACGGGCCAGCCGGGCGTGGTCCTCACCATTCCTGGACCCGGTTTCACCTGGGCCCTGACCGGGGTGGCCGAGGCGCGTCTCGACTCGATTCCGCTCCTCCACATCACCATGATGCCTCCCAGGGGGGCTCGTCGTTTTCAGCTCCAAGAGCTCGACCAGCGGGCCATCGCCGCCCCGCTCGTCAAGGGCGTCATCGAGCCGAGCGATGCGGCAGCCGTCCGCGATTCGGTGGCGGAAGCGCTCCGGCTCTGCACGACCGGCGAACCGGGACCCGTGCTATTGCAGCTTCCTAACCCGCCAACATCCGAACGCCAAGCGCCGAGTGCCGAGAGCCGAGCGCCGAGTGCCGAGCCCCCCGGTAGCCTCCAGACGCTGAGAGCCCGCATGGCCGCCGCCCGCCGTCCCCTTCTCTTCGCGGGTCAGGGCGCACTGGGGAATCCGGAGGCGCTGCGGAGCTTCGCCGAGGGTCTCCCGGCTCCGGTCCTGACTACCCCGTCGGCCCGCGGGGTTCTTCCCGAAGACCACCCGATGGCCCTGGGCTTTGATGGCCTGGGTGGGGATGTCGAGCAACTCAATTCGCTGCTCGATTCCTGTGATCTGATTCTGGTTCTGGGAGCCAAGCTGAGTCACAACGGGACCTCGGGTTACCAGCTGCGGCTCCCGAGGGAACGGCTGGTCCATATCGATGCGTCGCCCGCCGTGTTAGGGGCCAACTACCCGGCGTCGCTCGAGATCGTGGGCGATGTGCCCGCCGTGCTGGGCCAGCTCACCTCTCACCTCTTACCTCTCACCTCTCACCGGGAGGGAACCGACTGGACTCCCCAGGCAGTCGCCGACTGGCGCGCGCGGTTCCGGTCCGCCCTGCGGGTTGTTCCCGAGCCACGGGTCGCGGGAACCCCGGACCGCTCCCCCAAGGCGTTCTTCGAGGAGCTGCGCCGGGCACTGCCCCGCGAGGCGATACTGGTGCTCGACTCCGGACTGCATCAAGTTCTTGCCCGACGCTACTTCCCGGTTCTCGAGCCCAGGAGCCTGCTGTTCCCATCCGACCTGCAATCCATGGGGTTTGGGATTCCTACGGCGGTCGGGGCGAAGCTCGCCGCGCCGGCCCGGCCGGTGGTTGCGCTGGTGGGCGACGGGGGATTCGCCATGACCGGCCTTGAACTGCTGTCGGGAGCGCGCGAGCGCCTCGATCTCACCGTGCTGGTGTTTTCTGATGGCCAGCTGGGCCAGATCCGGGCGCAGCAGCTGGCCGAGTATGGCGCGGCTCACGCGGTCGCGTTGCATAACCCGGACTTCGGCCTGTTCGCCGGGGCGGTTGGAGCCGGCTACTCGGTGGCCGATGAGAACATCGGAACCCTGGTCCAGGATGCCGTTCGCCGGGGCGGCCTCAGCCTGATCGAGGTTCCCGTGGGGGACTCTCCCCGGCTTCGCCTCGCGGCCGTCCGGGCCAGGAGCCGGGCATCCGTGCGCCAAATGCTCGGCGCCCGCATGAGCGCATGGATAAGGCGGGTCCTGCGACGAACCCCTGACTCCCCGGTATGAGTGCCGATCTTCCGCTGGTGACCATAGGTCTCCCGGTGTTCAACTCGGAAAAACACCTGGAGCAGTCACTGGATTCGCTGCTGGCGCAGACCCACCGGAACTTCGTGTTGCTCATCAGCGATAATGCCTCGACCGACTCGACCCCGCTGATCTGTCAGCGCTATGCGGCCGCGGATCCCCGGATCCGGTACTCCCGCAACGACACCAACATCGGGAATCCGAGGAACTTCAATCGCATTGCCGAATTGACCGAGACCCGATACCTCAAGTGGTCCACCGCCGACGATTTCTGGAAACCCACGTTTCTCGAGCTGGCCCTGGACGTGATGGAGCGCCATCCTGGTATCGCGCTGTGCTATCCCCAGGCGGAGATCGTGGACGCCGAGGCTCGCAATCCGGTTCCCTATGATGATGTGCTGCATCTGATGGAGGACGATCCCGCCGAGCGCTTCGTGAAATTGCTCACCAGCATCAAGCTGGCTCACCAGCACCTGGGCCTGATTCGCATGTCTTGCCTGCGACGGACCCATCTGCTCGGCACTCACGTAGGTTCGGATATCAACCTGCTGGCTGAACTCACGCTGTACGGCAAGTTCTTCGAGCTTCCCCATCGCCTCTTCAGCCGCCGGATGCACCCGGAGTCGGGCAGCTGGAAACGCGGGGACCGGGAGCACGAGGCGAGACGGTACCACGCCTCGAATCTCAAACGGGTCCCCCTCCGAGTGTGGCCCGCCTATCTCGCGTTCTTCGCTGCGGTGCGCCGGGCTCCTCTCCCCGTCGGATCCCGCTGGCGCCTGTACCGATTCCTGGCCAGGCGAATGAGATGGGATCGGGGGCCGCTGGCCAGAGAACTCGTCCAGCGCCTCCGCTCCCCACGGTCTGCTTGAGCTAAGCCGGTCACCGCTTTCCTCATCCGTGCGGTATATTTGCCACACAGATTGGCCGTGGTCGGGAGCCATCCCCACACTCTGTTGCGCTTCCGCAACACACCGCTGATGAGATAGCCTTAGACCACCCGTCCCGGGTCCCCCGGATCAGGCTCATCTCGTGTCTTCTCGTCGCGGTCTTTGCCCTCGGTTGGCCTCGCATGGCAGGTTTTCTGCTGAGCTTCCTGCTGATCATGAACTACCGGAAATCCAGTGAGCGAGACTAGAACGGAACCGAAGACGGCTGGACAGCTCCGCTTCGTGGAGAGCCCGCTTCGTGGCGCGTGGACCATCGATCCGATCCCCCACCGCGACGAGCGTGGTTGGTTCTTGCGAGCATGGTGCGCCGAGGAATTCCAGGCGCATGGGATCACCTTCGATCCGGTGCAGGCCAATATGGGCTTCAGCGCGGTCGCGGGGACTATCCGAGGTCTTCACTATCAGGAGGCGCCGCATCTGGAGGCCAAGCTGGTTCGGTGTACTCGGGGGGCGGTGTTCGACGTAGTGGTCGACCTCCGGCCCGATTCCCAGACTTTCGGCCGCTGGTTCGCAACTGATCTCACCGCCGAGAACGCTCGCGCGCTCTTTGTGCCGCCGCAGTGTGCTCACGGCTATCAGACCCTCGCGGACGGGTCGGAGGTGTACTACGAGACCTCCGCCTCGTACGCGCCCCATGCGGTGAGAGGGATTCGATTCGATGACCCTGCGATGGGGATTCGCTGGCCCCTGCCGGTGACTGTGGTATCCCGGCAAGATCGTAACTGGCCGCTCCTGCCGGTTCACCGCCGTTCCGATTCGCTATGAACATCGATGCCGCGCTGCGCCTCCGAGAGAACGAAGGCCGGCCGATCCAGGTTGCGCTGATCGGTGCCGGTGCAACCGGCCGTGCCATCGCCTTGCAGCTCGGTACTCCGGTGCCGGGGATGCGGTTGGCAGGAATCGCGAACCGTACCCCGAGCCATGCGGAACGCGCCTTTCGAGAGGCGGGAATCCCGAGCTGGACGGCCGCGCGGTCTTCCGGAGAGGTGAGGGATGCCATTCGGAACGGAACCCCCGTGCTCTGTGAAGATCCGGCGCTCCTGGTGCGTTCTCCCGGCATCGATGCCGTCGTGGAAGTCACCGGCACGGTCGACTATGCGGCCGAGGTTGTCCTGGACGCGATCGCTCAACGCAAGCCGACCGTGATTGTCAACGCTGAGCTCGATTCCACCCTGGGACCGATCCTGCACGCCAAGGCAGCGGCCGCGGATGTGGTACTGACCAATACCGATGGGGATGAGCCCGGCGTAGCGATGACGCTGCTTCGGTACCTCCGGTCGCTTGGTTTGCACCCCGTGGCGGCAGGCAATATCAAGGGGATGCTGGATCACTATCGCAATCCTGACACGCAGCGGGCCTTTGCCGAAGCGCACGACCAGGATGTGGTGAAGGTGACCTCGTTTGCCGACGGCACCAAGCTCTCCATGGAAGCGACCGTCCTCGCCAATGCGACCGGCTTTCACGTGGGCCAGCGGGGCATGTACGGGCCACCCTGCGAACACGTGCGCGATCTTGCGGAGCTCCTGCCGGCTGACGAAATGCTCTCCGGCGGCCTGGTGGATTACGCCCTCGGCGCCGCTCCCCACACCGGGGCTTTTGTCGTCATCCACGAGGACAATCCGCTCAAGCGGGTCCAGCTCGCCTATTACAAGATGGGAGACGGTCCATTCTACGTGTTCCATACCCCGTTCCATCTGCCCCACCTCCAGATTGCTTCCACCCTCGGACGCGCGGTCCTGTTTCGGGACCCGACCGTTGCGTCCCTCGGCGGTCCGGTGTGCGAGGTCGTCGCGGTTGCCAAGCGTGATCTCCGGCCCGGTGAGCAGCTCGACGGGACCGGAGGGTACTGCACCTACGGGCTGGTGGAGAATGCACCGCAGGCACGGGCGGCGAAGGCGCTTCCCGTGGGAATCTCCCAAGGATGCATTCTCCGCCGTGCGGTCGCGCGGGATCAGATGCTGACGTTCGATGACGTCCGGGTTCCTCCCGAGCGGCTGTGCGATCGGCTCTGGCAGGAGCAAGCTCGCCGCTGGCCCGAGACCTCTGCGGCGCTTGCGGCGGTCGGGCCGGAAGGAGCCGCGCGATGAAAGTCGTGCTCTTCTGCGGCGGCCAGGGAATGCGGCTCCGGGATTATGACGAATCGATCCCCAAACCCATGGTGACCGTGGGATATCGTCCCATCATGTGGCACCTGATGCGGTATTACGCCCACTTCGGCCACAAGGATTTCGTGCTGTGCCTCGGCTACAAGGCTGACGTCATCAAGCAGTACTTCCTCAACTACAACGAATGTCTGTCCAACGACTTCGTGATGGCGGAAGGCGGCCGCCGGATTGAGCTGTTGAATCGGGATATCCAGGACTGGAACATCACCTTCGCCGATACGGGCCTGACCACGCCGATTGGCGAACGGCTCCGCCAGGTGAGACCGTATGTAGCCGGAGAGGAAATGTTCCTGGCCAATTACACCGACTGCCTGACCGACCTCGACCTGAAAGATCTGGTGGAGAAGTTTTGCGCCAGCGGGCGGGTGGCCGGGTTCCTGACGGTTGCTCCGAGCGTCAGCTATCACTATGTGTCCGCGACCGAAGGCGTCGTCACCAGCCTCAATGACGTGCGCCATACCGCTCTCCGGGTTAACGGCGGGTTCTTCATCTTCCGGCAGGCGATCTTCGAGTACCTGAGACCCGGAGAAGACCTCGTCGATGGGCCGTTCCAACGCCTCATCAATGACCGGCAGCTCATGGCGTATGAGTATGACGGATTCTGGAAGGCGATGGATACGTTCAAAGAGAAGCAGCAGCTCGATGAGTTGCAGGCCGGTGGCAATCCTCCCTGGGAAGTCTGGCGCCGGAACGGGCCTGGCCGTGACTAGCGGAGGCCCGACCCCTGCGACGAGAACGGCGGCTCCCGATTCCGCGTTCTGGCAGGGACGGCGGGTCTTCCTCACTGGACACACCGGTTTCAAGGGAAGCTGGCTTTCACTCTGGCTGAACCGGCTCGGTGCCAGAGTCACCGGATATGCCCTGCCTCCGCCGACCGACCCGTGCCTCTTCGATCAGGCCAGTGTCGCGGCGGTCTTGGGTTCGGTCATCGGTGATGTCCGGGACCTGCCGTCCCTCGCTGACACGGTTGCTGATGCTCGCCCGGAAGTGGTCTTCCACCTGGCGGCACAATCCGTAGTGAAGCGCGGCTACGCGGATCCGGTCGAGACCTACGCCGTCAACGTGATGGGCACCGTGCACCTCTACGAGGCGATCCGGCGCTGGGGAGGGAGGTGTGTGGTCGTGAACGTCACCAGCGACAAGTGCTACGCGGAAGCCGGCGAACCCGGAGAGGCTCACCGGGAAGATGACCGGCTCGGCGGGAACGATCCCTATTCGAGCTCCAAAGCCTGTGCCGAGCTGGTAACCGATGCGTACCGGCGTTCCTACTTTTCTCCCGAGTCGTTGAGTCCGCGGGACGTTGCCACCGCTACGGTACGTTCCGGCAACGTAATCGGGGGAGGGGACTGGACTGCGGACCAGCTCATTCCCGACCTGATCCGGGCCTTCGCCGCCAACCAACCCTGTCTGCTTAGAAATCCCGCGGCGGTCCGGCCGTGGCAGCACGTGCTCGAGCCGTTGCGAGGGTATCTCGTGCTGGCTCAGCGTCTCGCCAGCGAAGGTCCTGCTCTGGCCTCAGCCTGGAATTTCGGGCCGGATCAGAGCGATGCCAGGCCAGTGAGCTGGATTGCCGACCGGCTCGCGAAGGCATGGGGTCCGCCGGCTGGCTGGACGCGGGACCCGGGACCTCATGCCGCCGAAACGCCCACCCTTCTTCTGGACACGACGAAAGCCGCCTCCGTCCTGGGATGGCGCCCGGCGCTGCCTTTGAGCGAAGCGCTGGACTGGGTGCTGGAGTGGTATCGCGGGTGGCATCGCGGCGAAGATCTGGTGCGCCTAACCCGGGACCAGGTCGAGGCGTACCAGCAGCGGCTGTCTGGTGAGCCTGCCCGGGTTTCTCCCGCATCGGGGAGCCAAGCCCGCCCGTGACCCACGTGGCGGTGCTTGGCAGCGGTATGGCGGGCTGGGGCGCGGCCTATCGGCTCAACGCCCTTGGCGTTCGTCCGGTCCTGTACGACCAGCATTCCTACTATGGAGGCCATACCGCCTCCTTCTGCCATGACGGGTTCGTGTTTGACGAGGGCCCCCATATCTCGTTCACCAAGGACCCCAGAATCCAGGAAATCCTCGCGGCCAACGTCGATCACGAGTACGAGGCGATCCCGATCCACTTGAACAATTACTGGCGGGGCTACTGGCCGACCCACCCGGTTCAGCTGCACTTGCACGGGTTGCCCGAGGATGTCGTGGTCAAGGTGATCGCCGATTTCGTGGCCGAGCAACAGCGGGGAGAACGGCCGATCCATAACTATGCGGACTGGTTGGTGGCGAGCTTCGGTCGCGCGTTCGCCGAGCTGTTTCCCATGCAGTATGCCCGGAAGTATCACCTTACGTCCGCCGAGAACCTGACGACCGACTGGCTGGGGCCCCGATTCTATCGGCCGAGTCTCGAGGAGATGCTGCAAGGGGCCCTCTCGCCGTCGGTGCCCAACGTTCATTACATCACCCACTTCCGCTACCCGAAGCAGGGAGGTTTTGCCGCGTATCTGCACCAGTTCGCGAGCCTCGCAGATCTCCGGCTGAACCACCGGCTGATGCGCCTGGATCCCCGGCTCCGGGAACTGGAGTTCGAGAATGGCGCTCGGGTGGAGTACGATGCGGTGGTGTCATCCATCCCCCTGCCCGACTTGATTTCGCTGATCGTGGGCGTCCCAGATGATGTGGGTGAGGCCGCCCGCCGGCTCGCGTGTTCGACCTGCGTTCTGGTGAACCTGGGGATCGATCGAGCGGATCTCTCCCCGGCTCACATGACCTACTTCTATGACGAGGACATCTGCTTCTCCCGATTGACCTTTCCCCATCTGCTGTCCGCTCGGAACGTGCCCGAGGGGTTCGGCAGTATTCAGGCCGAAGTGTACTTCTCGAGTAAGTATCGCCCGCTTACCGCAGCACCCGACACGTTCATCGAGCCGGTGATTCAGGACCTCTGCCGCTCCGGCCTGCTCCGTGAGGAGGATCGGGTTGTCCTCCGAAAGGCGGCGCTGATCCCCTACGCGAATATCATCTTCGATCACGAGCGGGCCGAGGCACTTGCGACGGTCCACGGGTTTCTCGACGATGTCGGCATCCGGTATTGTGGCCGGTACGGAGACTGGGGATACCTGTGGACCGATGAGAGTTTCATCAGCGGAGAGCGAGCGGCCGAGGCGGCCCTGGTGACGTGCGCTCGCTGACGCTCGCAGGTTCTCCTCGAGGCCCGTTGGCAGTGCTGTGCCTCGGGGCGCACCCCGACGACATCGAAATCGGATGCGGCGGCACCCTGCTGCAGCTCCTCGCCGGCCCGCGGGCGGTGAAGGTTCACTGGCTGGTCCTGACCGGGGACGCGGTTCGAGCCCGCGAAGCCCGCGCCAGCGCTCGGCGGGTCCTTCGAGGTGCCGCGGCTCGCCACATTCAGATCGAGCATTTCCGAGACGGTTTCCTGCCCTACCAGGGCGCGGCGGTGAAGGAGGTATTCGAAGGCCTGAAAACCGCCGTGGCCCCGGACCTGGTGTTCACCCATTGGCGGGATGATGCCCATCAGGACCACCGCGTCGTCTCGGAGCTCACCTGGAATACCTTTCGCGACCACTACATCCTGGAGTACGAACTCCCCAAGTACGATGGCGACTTGGGTTGGCCCAACACTTTCGTTCCGCTCTCGGCTCGGATCCGGCGCCAGAAGCTCCGCTTGCTCCTCGCGGCATTTCCCAGTCAACGAAAGAAACGCTGGTTCTCGGAGGCGACCTTCGAGGGCCTGATGCGGCTCCGCGGGATCGAGTGCGCCGCTCCCGAAGGCTACGCCGAGGCCTTTCACGTCCGGAAGACGGTCCTGAAGCCAGGACCGTGACCCTCCTCGCGTGCCGGGATCGCTGCGCGAAATGAGGACCGAGCGTCCGCTGCACATACTGCATCTCACGGCACCGGCCCCCTTCGGAGGCCTGGAGACCGTCGTGCTCAGCCTGGCTGCCGGCCTGCGTGCCCGCGGGCACCGGGTGACGGTTTCCGCCGCAACCGAGGAAGCGGACCACCCGTTTCTCACGGCACTCCGGGAGCGATCGATTCCGGCCCTCCGCCCGCCCGCCGGTTACCGGCAGGAAGTCGCGGCGATTCGACGATTCGCCGCCAACGAAGGCGTCGATATTCTCCACTCGCATGGGTACCGGTCGGACGTCCTGACTTTTCTGGCGGGTCGCTCGCCCCGACGACGGTTGGCCAGCACCGTGCACGGCTTTATTCCGGTGGGCGTCAAGAACCGGCTCTACCAATGGATCCAGCGGCGTACGCTGCGCCGGTTCGACGCGATCGTCGCCGTTTCCAGGCCGCTGTACGAGACCCTAACCCGGGATGGAGTTCCTCCCAGCCGGCTGCACTGTATCCCCAACGTCCTGCTTCCCGATCGTCCTCCGCTGGACCGTCGCTCGGCCCGCCGGCGCCTCGGGCTGGAAGAGGACGCGCCGGTGATTGGATGGGTCGGACGACTGAGTTGGGAGAAAGGTCCTGATCTGGCCCTCAAGGCGCTGGAACGGATCCGGCAGCTGCCCTGGACCGCCGTCTTTCTCGGTGAGGGACCGGACCAGCGGGCTCTGGTCACTCAGGCTAGCGAGCTCGGAATCTCCGATCGGGTTCGCTGGGTCGGCACGATCCCGCGGGCCGGCGATCTCTTCGCGGCGTTCGATGTCTTCCTGCTCAGCTCTCGCACCGAGGGAACCCCGGCTGTCTTGCTGGAGGCGATGACGGCGGCAGTGCCGATCGTCGCCACCGCGGTTGGCGGGGTTCCCCATCTTCTCGAGGATGGCACCGCGGGCGGGCTCGTGCCGCCTGACGACCCCGAGGCTCTGGCCCGGGCGCTCGGGGAATGCCTGGAAGATCGGGATCGAGCAGCGATGCGGGCCGCGAAAGCGAAAGCCAGGCTTTCCAGGGACGGAGGCTCCAATGGGTGGGTGAGCCTTTACGAGCAAGTGTACTACCGCTTGGTGGGCGACCGATGACTCTCCTCGGTATCACCCTGATGGCGCTGCCGGTCGTGCTCTTTGGTTACGCCTATGTCGGGTACCCGGCCATCATGTGGGTCGTCGCGCGAGTGCGGGATCAAGAGCTTCCCAAAGGCAATCCAGCCGAGTGGCCGGAGCTCACGATCGTCCTTCCGGTGCATAACGAGGAGCGGGCGATCGGTGGAACGCTCGATTCGCTGCTCGCCCTCGACTATCCGCCCGAGCGGCGCCACATCCTGGTCGTGTCCGATGCGTCCACCGATCGCACCGACGCCATCGTCGAGGGATATCCGGGCCGAGGAGTCCGGTTGCTCCGGCTTTCCCGGAGGACAGGTAAGACCGGCGCCGAAAACCTGGCCGGGCGCCATATCAACGGAACGATCGTGGTGAACACTGATGCGACAACCCGCATCCTTCCCAGCTCGCTCAAGGCGCTGGTGCGGGTCTTCAAAGACCCGGCCATTGGATTGAGCTCGGGCCGCGATATCAGCGTAGAGAGTATGGCGGGAGGACTGCGCCCGGAGGGACCGATTGGGGGGGAGTCAGGCTACGTCGGATACGAGATGTGGCTCCGCTCTCTGGAGACTCGGGCCGGGTCGATCGTCGGGGCCAGCGGGTGCTTGTATGCGATCCGCAGCGAGCTGTTCGATCCGGCCTTTCCCGAGGCGTTGAGCCGCGATTTCGCCTCGGCTCTCCTTGCGGTGGAGCACGGCTACCGGGCGGTGTCGGTCGCTGAGGCTGCTTGCCTGGTTCCGCGAGCCGATTCCCTTCGGACTGAATACCGCCGAAAAGTGCGCACCATGGCCCGGGGACTCGAAACCCTATGGTTCAAACGAAGGCTCATGATGATGCGGGGGAATCTTCGATTCAGCTTCGCACTGGTGAGTCACAAGCTGATTCGCTGGCTGGCTTTTCTGGTCGCTCCCCTGGGGCTCGTTGGGCTCGGCCTCCTGGCACTCGAGCATGGGTGGGCCCGCTGGCTACTGCTCGTGGCCGGGGTGAGCGGTCTTGGCGGAGTGTCCGCCTTTCTGTGGCCGAGGGGGCGCGCCATTCCGCGAGGAGTGTCCTTTCTGGGCTTCGCGGTGAGCTCGACCGTTGCCGGCTTTGTGGCGTGGACCAAGGCGCTCCGCGGCGAGGTCAACCCCACCTGGGAGCCGACCCGGCGAGCGTAGGGCGCGTCGAGCGGGTTAGGGTCCCGCCGGGAGGATCCGCGCCAGCGCCGGAACCAGGGTAGCCGTCACCTGGCTGGCAAGAGCGTCGGCTGCTCCCTCTCGTTGGCGCTCCCCCCGGAGCGGAACGACGATCCGGACCAGGGCCTCCTCGGTTCTTCCTCGGAGAGCGGCGTCGCGCAACAGATCCCACTTCACGGCATACTCGTTTGCCGCCACCCGGCCGCGCCCCTGGTACCAGTAGTACACCAGGGCTCGGTGCGGCCCCTTGGCGAGCAGATAGCGCTGCACCGTCACTGGCTGTCCCGGCATCCTGACGACGGCGGGCGCGACATCCAGCGGCTCCCATCCCGCGCCCGGCAGACAGTTCCTGGGCGAATGAATGGTCCGCCCGTCGGTCTGCTGGTCGTAGTACCCGACATACACCGAGAAGGCAGAGCCGTATTCCCGAGCCACGTACTGGCTCATCCCCACCACCCGCCGTTCCTCCGCGCTGAGAACTCGATCTTTCCCTCGTTCTCCCGCGATCTCGACCGGGATGGTGCTCAGGGGAGCCCGAAGCGGCATGGATCGCTGCCGATTCACGCCGAGCATCAGCATGGCTCCCACTGCCATGACCAGGCCCGGAAGGCCGTGGCGGAAGGTCGGTAAACTCGCGCTCATGGAGCCACCTCGACCGGTGCCGTCGCTGCTCCGCTCCCGGCCGTAGTTCTGAAGGCGAACCTCCAGCGTTCCACGCGCCGTATCGTCGCCGCCCAAATCGCGATCAGAGCCAACGAGAGAAGGAAGAGGAACCAACCCTCGGAGAGATGCAGGAACCCTTCGGCGAGCGACGGATCCGCGAACGTAACCAGGAAGCCGGTCAGGAATACCCGGATGGCGTTGACGCCGATCGCGATTCCGATCCCTCCCGCCACCAGCCCGGCACGCCCGATCCAGGTTCGCAGCATCGTTCCACCCATGAAGACACTGAGGGCCACGAGGGCAGTGAGGGACCGTAACCCGCTGCAAGCCTCCGTGACGAAGAGCTTGCGGCCCGGCAGCTCGAGGATGTTGCCGCTCAGCCGGACCGGAACGTCGCGCCATTCGAGCAGCGTGGCACCGATTCGGGAAGCCTGAAGCTGCAGCGGCAGGGTAATCGTTCCCCGAACCACAGCGGGGAGAGGAACCGAGAGCGCCAGCAGAGCGAAGGGGAGCCACCAGGCGCGCACCTGGCGGAAGCCGAGATAGTAGGCGGTGATACCGACGAGACCCAGCACCACCGACATTCGCATGGTGAAAAGCTCGGCGGCGAGGCCGGACAAGTATCGGAGCAGGACTGCCGCGAGCAGAATTCCGAGACCGATGGCCTGGCTCCCTGCACCCGACCGCCACTGGGTAGTTCGACTGGGCCGGCTCCGCCACGCGAGCCAGAGCGCCGCAGGTGCCAGTAAGAGCCCATGTCCCGCTTCGGGATCGTTCCACCAGTCCCGAGCCAGAGCCATCACCGGCTCTCCGAACAGGGCAACAAACCCCCCGATCGAGAGCAGGAGCACGGCCCACTGGCGTGGGATCCGCAGCATTCTCATGGGCTCCCTAAACCGCAACACCTGGGCCGGAAGGGGTTATTGGCTATTGGCTATTGGCTATTGGCTATCGGCTATCGGCTATTGGACGATGCAGTGGATCGGTGAGAGCCGCGAGCAAGGCTCCTACCCGTTTACTGGACAACCAATAGCCAATAGCCGATAGCCAATAGCCAATAGCCAGGGACAGCTACCAGCCTTTTCTGAGGAGAATCACCGGGACGGTGGCGACCATGATCTTGAGATCTCGCCAGAAACTTTGCCCTTGGATGTATTCCAGATCGCACTCGACCTTGCGGGCCACATCCTCGAGGCAGGAATCGTATTTGAGTCGTACCTGGGCCAATCCGGTGATGCCCGGCCGGGCCTTCTGCCGGAGGTGGTAGTTCGGGATCGCCTCGCGCAGCTCCAGAAAGATCGTGGGCCGTTCCGGTCTCGGGCCCACGACGTTCATATCGCCTTTGAGGACGTTGATCAGCTGAGGCAGCTCGTCGAGACGGAACTGACGCAGCACCCAACCGATTGCGGTAATCCGCGGATCGTCGGGAGTGGCCCAGACGGGACCGGTCTTGGCCTCGGCCGAGGTGTACATCGTTCTGAACTTGTAGATCTTGAAGGGCCGGCCACCAAGGTCCCGCCGGCGCCGGGGATCGTGCTGGCCCGGCCGGGTGTCCCTGGTGCAGATCCCGATTCGGGTCTGCACATGGAAGATCGGACCCCGCGAGGTCAGCTTGATGAGAATGGCGATGACGATCCAAATCGGGAACGTCACCAAGATCCCGATCATCGCCGCGGTCACGTTGAGGAATCGCCGGGCGAAGGCATGCCGCCCGCGTTCAGCCTCCGGCGGTGGCGCGGGAAGAACGAGGTGGAGGTAGGGAGACCGAGCTCTACCGCGCCGGTGCTCAGCCGCACGATGATGGTGCCTCCTCCGCGGCGGCGTGACGAGAACGGAGGGCGAGGCCTGAGGAATGCTCATCGGGCTCACTAGAAGATCAGGCTCGCCGCATAGAAGAGCGCCGCTATCCCCGTCACGAGGGGAAGGGCCTGACCGAGGAGTGAACTTCCGGTGCTCGGTTTGACGACCCGGTTGCCCCCGACCAGGATCTCGTCTCCAGCTTGGAGGTTCATCTGGTCGAGGGTCCGGCCTTCGTTCAATGCCTGGGCGAAGGCCTCGCGGCTCATGATTTCATCCCCAGCCCGCTCCACCCGGCTTTTTGCCGGATCCACCGAGGCCGCGTGACCTCCCGCATCCATGATGGCTTGCCCGATCATTGTCTCCGATCGCACCTGATAGAACCCCGGCTTGCCTACGGCGCCCAGAATACTGAGCCGAATGGTGGTCTGCACATGGACGACGGGGTTTCGAAGGTACTTCCGCAGCTCCGTGGTCATGTGATCCTCGACTTCGGAGCGAAGCACCCCTCGTAGCGAGATATCTCCGACCTGGGGCAGGGTAATGAAACGGCCGGCCGTCACGGTGAACGTGTTGGAGAGTTGCTGCTCGCCTTCAACCGAAAGGTTGAGCTGATCCCCGGGCTGCAGGTCGCCTTCGGTCAGCCGGGACCGGAGCAGCGCGATCTCTTGTCGCTTTGCCTGCTTGATGCGGTTCGAGTAACCCGGTGACCTCACGATCTTCTCGGCCTCCGCAATGGCGGCTTCGATTTGCTCCCGCGAGCTCCGGCTGGCGGGATTGGTTCCCACCTGCGCCGCCACCGAGGGAACGGCGATAGTGGCAATGGAGACGAAATAGAAAAGCCAAGCCAGACGAGTCCGGATCACGGGCCCTCCGTAGGGGGACGCAAAATGACCAAACCGGGTCTTGCTGGCAGCAGGGAGCGTGCTGAGGAACCGACCCAGGTCTCGAAAAGGCAAATTGTTGGAAGCAAGGTACTTGCCGGACCCCACCATGACAACGTGACGGAACCATAAGACAGAGTTGGCTTGGGTCGGCTACACATGTTGCGATGGGTCAACAGCCGAAGCCCGAACCGAGCGAGCCTAAAGGCCTCAAGGTCAGCTAATACGGCAGGAAGCACCCGGGCCGGGCCGGACATTTGCGGCGATTTACTCGGGAGTTTCCTGAAGCGAGCCTCGGATTTGAGTCCGGGGAATAGGCAGGTACTCTCCAAGTATTTGCGGGAAAGCCAGTTAGCAACGCGAGCGGGGATTGTTGCGGGAGTCCAACAGGACTTGCATTCGACTTTGGAAATCAGCTTCACCTGTTTGGCTTTCGCCACAGTTGAGATCCGGGGAGGGATCGGTTGACTTCTAGCGTGCCGGAAGGCTGGAGTCCAAACGGCGGGAAGCCTCAACTCACCGTCTTGATCGCCAACGATCAAGAGTGGTCAGCTCGTTCTCTCGAGAGCATTTTCGCGGCCGAGGGCTATGGTGTAGTTCGCGCCTTTACTGCGGCGCAGGCGATCAAGCAGGCCGAAGCTACTCATCCCGACCTGATCATTCTGGATCGCCAGATGCCCGACCTCGATGGCGCCGAGGTCTGTCGCCGCTTGCGCGCCGATCCCCGAATCGGAGTTACCACTCCGATTATCATCACCACCGCCGGTCAAGCCGGGCGGGCTCAAAAGGCTGAAGCATTCGAGGCCGGCGCCTGGGATTTCCTGGGCCAGCCCATCGATGGGGAGATCCTGCTCCACAAGGTCCGGACTTTTCTGCAGGCCAAGCTGGCTCTGGAGAACGGCTCAGCCGAGGCTCTGGTGGATTCAGGAACCGGACTTTACACCCGTAAGGGACTCGATCGCCGGGCCAGAGAGATCGTGGCGGAGGCCAGGCGAACGGGTCAGCCGGTGGCCTGCGTGGTATTCAGTGCCACTGATCCCGAGCTCGTGGCGGTGGTGGACCGGGTCGAGGACTTCGCGCGGCGGGTCGCGCGGTTTTTCCAGGAATCCGGGCGGGCGGCCGATGCGGTTGGAAGGTTGGGCCCACTCGAGTTTGGAGTGATTGCTCCAGGGACTTCTGCCGAAGGCGCCGCACGCATGATGGAACGCCTCCAACAGGTCATCTCCGGCGGCGATGGAGCTGGATCTCTGCGGGCCAGCCTCTTTGCGCCCGACTCGCTGGAAGAGCTGCCCGGGGAGCCGGAGGAACTGCTCGCTCGAGCCGGTGCCGTCCTGCGAAGCACCAACTCCTAAGTCGCCTGTCCCTCCGATGCTGCGCCGGTTCCGGGCAGCGCGGGAACTTCCTCGGTGATCTCGTCCTCCGCCGCGTATCCGTAACTGTAGGCGTAGTACTTGTACGGTCCGTGGCCTGCGTGAATGTGATTGAGCACCGCCCCCAGGATCCGGACCGGCAGCCGCCCCAGAACTCGCAGTTTGACCTCGGCCATCTGCCGGTCGGTCTCCCCGCTCCGCAATACGATCATCGTATTCGCGGAGTGAGTGCTGAGGACGAAGGGATCAATCCCCGCCCCGAGCGGCGGGCTATCGATAACAATCACTTCGTACTGAGTCCGCAGGTGGGTGACCAGCTCCGCCATCCTGGCCGATCCCAGGAGCTCCGGGCCGTGCTGCAGCCGAGTCCCGCAGGGAAGCAGGGTGAGCCGCTGGTGGGAGGTCGGCCGGTAAGCTCGTTCCAGCGGGAGCCGGCTGGAGCTCAGATAGTCGATCAGACCGGGTCTTCGCTCCGCCCCAAACGTCCGGTGGAGATCTCCCCGCCGGATGTCGCCGTCCATCAGCATAGTTCGGTAACCTGCCTCGGCGAATGAGAGCGCGAGGTTGGCCGCGATCAGAGACTTCCCATCTCCCGGGCTTGGGCTGGTGACCGTGAGACAGATCGGGCTGTCCGGCTCGTACGAGTGGGCCAGGTTGAGTCGCACCGAGCGGAACGCCTCGATGACCTGCTGCATCTCGTCGGTGTCAATCCTCTTTCCGTTGCGAGGCCGCGGGATCGCGGGAATCGCCCCGAGAATCGTGAGGCCAAGCTCGGTGGACTGTTCCGGATACCGGAACCGTTTGTCAATCCGATCGAGCAGAACCGCGAGGGCGAGACCCGCCCCGAGGCTTGCGAACAGGCCCATCAGAATGATGCGAGGCGCCTCGTTGCCGATGGGCCTCGTGGGTGGATGGGCCTGGTCCAGGATGCTGACATCGGGAATCGCGCTCAGCTCGGCGAGTTTGTTCGCCTCGAAGCGCTGCTGGAGATTGAGAAACAGGTCTTTCGCCGTCTGCAGTTCTCGCTGGAGCCTGGCTTCGGTGATGGAGCGGATAGGGATGTTGCGAAGCTCCCTTCCGGCGGCGGCGATGCGAGAGTCGAGGTCGCGTTCCTGAATGAGAAGTTGGCGAATCAGCGCCCTGGCATAGCTCGGAATGGTGGTCTGCTGGATCGTCGCGATCCGCTCGTTGAGGGCTTTGACCACCCCGTGTTCATCGGTATACGTATTCTGCGCCGCCCGGAGATCCGCCTGAGCCGTAGACAGCTCCTGCAATACCTTGCCTAGGTCGGAGGTTCCCCGGACTGCCGGGATGGTCAAGAATGCATCGACTGTGGTCTCCCCGGCCGCGAGCCGGGTCAGCACGTCGTCGATTGCACGCCGGTCGTTGCGAATGGTTTCCAGACTGACTCGTTGCTGGAAATACTGGGTGTATGCCGGATTTGAGGTCATCTGGAGGCCCGCGGCTATCGCGACCTCTTCCCGGGGCTGGGTCACTGTTGCCACCTTGAACGACTCGAGGGCGGATTCGGCGCCCTGGAGCTTGTCCGCCTGCTGGTGCAATTGCTCCTCGAGCACTTTGGAGAGCTCGCGGAGCTTGGCCTTCTTCAGGTCCGCCGCCACTTCCACGAACCGTTCCTGCACCGCATTGATGGTCTCGGCCAGGCGCTCGGGATTGGTTCCCTGCAAACTCATCGAGAGGAAGTTCCCCCGCTCGCTGCTCAGGCCAACCTTGAGGTCCTGCCGTAACGCAGCGGCGGCATCTCGGGGAGTGAGGACGGTAAAGGAGGCTTTGAGGTTCTTGGTGAGCTTCTCGGGACCTGGCTTCCACAGGAAGCCCGCCGCCCGCCCCACCGAATCGGTGACCGAACCGCTCGCCAACTCGACCCCACCTCTGAGCTTCAGGGAATAACGCTGGCCTTTCTCATCGACGGTGAGCTGATAGGTACCGGGTGTGTGCCGCGGGGCCAGCGCAAATCCTTCGAACAAGCCCTCCGGAGTTCCCTTACCCGCGTGTAGGTAGAGCCGCAGTCGTTGGATGACCGCATCGAGCACTGCGAAGGTACGACCCAGCTCGACCCAGTTGTACGAAGAAACCACTTCGGGGGCCTGGATCGGGCCGGTTTGCGACGGGGTGACGTTCTGGAGATAGAGGTTGGCGCTGACCTGATAAACCGGGTCAATAAACCGGGTTGCCAGAACGCTTGCGGCCGTGCCGAGCCCGGTTACCAGCGCGATCAACCAGGCGAACCGGCGGAGCGCGGCAAAGATGCGGGTTAACTGGGTCGAGCCAGGTT
Organism: Gemmatimonadales bacterium; assembly: GCA_052389555.1. Classification (GTDB taxonomy): domain Bacteria; phylum Gemmatimonadota; class Gemmatimonadetes; order Gemmatimonadales; family GWC2-71-9; genus JABFSM01. Next base: position 38,487 of record JBQTHV010000047.1, read on the forward strand.
CATGGACCCGGCCATCGAGCGCTCCCGCGTCCAGGACGGCCTGGGTGGCGGGGTGAACGGCAGGGGCCGGCACAGGGGTTTCGGGGTTCTTCGAGATGATCGGACCGGTCATGCCGTGGCGTCCGTGCAATTGCGATACCGCAACTTAGCGCTTGATCCCCTTAGACGCACGAGCAACCCCTGCCTTCCACCAGCACGAGCAATCCGCATTGCCTGTCGCGGCCCCATGGCACTGGTGTTGCGCCGGTGCATCGCCAAGCCTACCATTGTGTTGCGTCGCTCTCTGGCGCTGTGTCATCCCTGCGGCACAGTTTTCGCCCACCGGGAGTCGCTGGCAACCCTCGTCGAGTCTCGTGGTAATCGGAGGTGCATGGGAAGTCCGATGGCCGCAGAACCACTCCGCCGGGAACCCCGCAGTTCCGGTCCCCAGGCTGCGCGCGATCCGCTCGCCATTCCTCCCGAAGTAAAGGCGGGAATTCGCATCTTGCTGGTGGACGACGAGCGCACGCTGAGGGAGAGTTGCGCGAGCGTGCTCCAAATGGACGGCTTTGCCGTAACGCTGGCCGGCCGAGGTGAGGAGGCGCTCGAGCTGCTCAAGCAGCGGCGCTTCGACATCATGCTGGTCGATCTGTACATGTCGCAGGTGAGCGGCCTCGAGCTCCTCCGGACCGCGCTCGAGGTGAATCGCGACATGATTGTGGTGGTGATGACCGGCAACCCAAGCGTGAGCTCGAGCATCGAGGCTCTTCGAGTCGGCGCCTGGGATTATCTACCAAAGCCGTTCTCGGCCACCCATCTGCAGGTCCTGGTCGGGCGCGCCTCGCATGCGGTAATGGTAAACCGGGAAGCGAGCCAGCTCCGCCAGCAGATCCTCGAGCAACACAACCAGGGCGGCTCCGCCACCTTGATCGGTATTTCGCCACTCTTCCGCAAGGCGGTGGAGCTGGCCCGCAAGGTGGCGCCCACCGACGCCAGCGTGTTCATCAGCGGCGAGAGCGGGACGGGCAAGGAAGTCTTCGCCCAGTTCATTCACGAGCACAGCCGCCGGGCCAAGAAGGTAATGGTCCCGATCAACTGCGCGGCACTCCCGGAACCGCTCCTCGAATCGGAGATGTTCGGTCACCGCAAGGGAGCATTTACCGGGGCGGACCGTGACAAGCCCGGCCTCCTCGAAACCGCAAACGGCGGCACTCTCTTCCTCGACGAGCTTACCGAGATGCCGCTCGCCCTTCAGGCCAAACTGCTCCGGGTGATCCAGGACGGGGTGGTGCGCCGGGTAGGATCGGAATCCACCGACGCCCAAGTGGATGTGCGGTTCATTTCGGCCACCAACCGGGATCCGCAGCAGGCGGTGGAGGGTGGCGTGTTGCGCGGGGACCTGTTCTATCGCCTCCGGGTGGTACCCATCACCCTCCCGCCGCTCCGCAAGCGGCAGGAGGACATTCCGCTCCTCGCCAATCATTTCCTGACCTACTACTGGCATCGACACCGGCAAACGCCGGATCGTTGTCCCAAGCTCAGCGAGGAGAGCATTGCGTTCCTGCGGTCCCGCCCCTGGCGGGGCAACGTGCGGGAGTTACAGAACGTGATCGAGCACGCGGCCGTGCTCCTGGAGCCTGATCAGCTCGTCCAGCCGAGCGACATTCCGCTCTACGAGCATGACGAAGGCGAAGGGCCCAGCCCGGTGCATGCCGGCTCCGGTTCCGGTTCCCTTGGTTCCGGCATCGCGGGTGAGCCTTATCACGTCGCGAAGGATCGGATAGTCGCCCAGTTCGAGAAGGAATACCTCACCGCGCTGGTTTCTCGTGCCACGGGCAACATGTCCAAAGCAGCCCGGATGGCAGGGGTGGATCGGACCACGCTGTATCGTCTGATGGAAAAGCACCAGCTGGTCCGCAACAACTCCGAGGAGCTGGCCGGGTGACAGCGAGGGCAGTGGAGGCCCTCGCCGATGCTCTTCTGGAGGCGCTCGAAGCAGCAGGTCATACCGTCGCCGCCGATCAGGCCGGACTGCTTCAACCCGACTCCGCTTCGACCGGCGAGATCGCCACCTACGTCAGTGCGATTGGCGCCGCGATCCGAGCCGACCTGCGCGGCGCTCCGCTCCCCAATCTCCCGCGGAACCATCTGGCGCGCCGTACCCTGCAAGCGCTCCGCGCCGAGTTCCTGTCGGAGGCCGCCCGTCAGAAGGGGCGGCTCGATGGCGCCAACTTGCTCCGCCTCCTCCAGGCGTTCGAAACCGTGGCGCTTCGGCTGGAGGGCGACTGGAAGAGCCGGTTCACCGATCGGCTGTCTGGTCCCGACGGGCTGGAACTGGTGGTGGAGGTTGCTCACGATCTCCGGTCGCCACTGACCTCGATTCTGTTTCTGGCCGAAACCATGCGACGGGGCAGGAGCGGTCCCCTGACCCCGCTGCAGGAGCGCCAGATCGGATTGATCTATGCCGCCGCCTTCGGCCTGACCTCCGTGGCGAGTGACGTCATCGAGCTGGCGCGCGGCGGCGAGCGACAGCTCGAATCGGAGCCGCTCCCGTTTTCGATCGATGACATCCTCGAATCGGTGCGCGACATCGTCCAGCCGATCGCCGAGGAGAAGGGACTCGAGGTGCGTCTGGAAGGGAGCAGTGACGGCCTGCGGATCGGATATCCGGTTGCGCTGTCCCGGGTGCTGCTGAACCTCACCACCAACGCGCTCAAGTTCACGGACCAGGGGAGCGTGCTGGTCGCCGCACGGGAAGCCGGGCCTACCTCGGTGGAGTTCTCGGTGCGCGATACCGGCCGCGGCATCCCGCCCGCCGCGATGGCCATGCTGTTCGAGCCGTTCCGGCGTCGCCAGAAGGAGCGCGACTACGCGTTTTCCGGTTCCGGGTTGGGCCTCTCGATCTGCCGGAAGCTCGTGGAAGCGATGCGGAGCGAGCTCAAGGTGGAAACCGAGCAGGGCGCGGGCACCCGGTTCTTCTTCACGCTCGAGCTTCCGCGCGCCGATCTCTCCGAACCCGCATGAAGCTGCTTCACGTGGTCGGTGCTCGACCCAACTTCATGAAGGTCGCGCCGGTGCTCCGGGCGGCCGGGCGCGCCGGCGGGTTCGCGCAGACGCTGGTTCATACCGGGCAGCACTATGATGCGTCGATGAGCGACGCGTTCTTCCGTGATCTGGAGCTGCCCGAGCCGGATGTGAACCTGGAGGTGGGATCCGGCACCCACGCCGAGCAAACCGCTCGGATCATGCTCGGCTTCGAACCGGTCCTGCTTCGGTATCGCCCGGATTGGGTGCTGGTCTATGGCGACGTGAATTCCACGCTGGCGGCGTCCCTGGTGGCGGCCAAACTCGTTACCAAGGTCGCGCACGTGGAGGCGGGACTTCGGAGCCGGGACCGCACCATGCCGGAGGAATACAACCGGCTGCTGACCGACCAGATCGCGGACCTGTGTCTCACTCCCAGCCGGGACGCGGACCGCAACCTCCTGGGCGAAGGGATTCCTGCCGGGCGGATCCGGATGGTCGGCAACGTCATGGTCGATACCCTGCTCTGGTTGCTCGACAAGGCGCGCACGCTGCGGATGCCGGAGCGGGTGGGGCTCGCGGGGCGACCGTATGCCTTCGTCACGCTGCATCGGCCCTCCAACGTCGACGATCCGGCGGTGCTCGATGAGCTGCTGCGGGCCCTGGAAGACCTGGGGAGCCGGATGCCGGTGCTGTTTGCGATCCACCCTCGGACCCGGCAGCGAATTCAGGATTTCCGTCTTGCTCCGCCCAACGGGCGGGTTAGGCTGACCGACCCGCTTGGCTATCTTGAAGCGGTGAGTCTGGTGGAGCGGGCCGCGGTCGTCCTCACCGACTCGGGCGGCTTGCAGGAAGAAACGACCGTGCTCGGGGTGCCCTGTCTCACCGCGCGGGCCAACACCGAACGTCCGATAACGGTGACCGAAGGCACCAACCGGCTGGTGGCCTCGACTCGCGCCGCGATCGGGACTGCGCTGGACGAAGTGCTCAGCGCAAAGGAGGAAGGGCTGTTTCGCCCCGGCCGGCCGGAAGGCTGGGACGGTCACGCAAGCCAGCGCATTGTGGAGGAACTGGTTTCCGCGCAACGAGTTGGCTAACTTGTAGTTGAGGGACGGCCCGGACCAGAGGGGTCCGTGGAAGAGCGTCCTAACCTGGAGCGATGGTCGCCGCTTCGCTCCCCGACCGAATTCCTTGACCCATTGGGGCCCGGGAAGCGGCAGGGAGCAGGGTCGAGGCGAATCGCGGAGAAAAACAACCGAACGTGAGTCATCCTGCCCAACGGGCCGGGCGGCCGCCCAGTCAAGCGGCCAACCCGCCCACCCCGGCCTTGCTGCCGGTCCATCATGCCCCCCATGCCGCGCTGCTGATCGATTTCGACAACGTCACCCTGGGAATCCGAAGCGACCTGACCAAAGAGTTGCGGACCCTCCTCAACAGCGACATCATCAAGGGGAAAGTGGCGGTCCAGCGAGCCTATGCCGACTGGCGCCGCTACCCGCAGTACATCGTGCCGCTGTCGGAATCCTCGATCGACCTGATCTTCGCCCCGGCCTTTGGGACCAACAAGAAGAACGCGACCGATATCCGGCTGGCGGTGGATGCGACCGAGCTGGTTTTTACCCGGCCGGAAATCGGCACCTTCATCCTGCTGTCGGGGGACAGCGATTTCTCCTCGCTGGTGATCAAGCTCAAGGAGTACGGTAAGTACGTGATCGGCGTCGGGATCCGGGAGTCGGCCAGCGATCTCCTGATCCAAAACTGTGACGAGTACTACTCCTACAGCGACCTGGCAGGCCTAACCCGCGAGGAGGAGCCACCCTCGACCCAGCGGGATCCCTGGGAGCTGGTCGGCGAGGCGGTCGAGCAGATGGTCCGGAACCGCGACGTGATGCGGTCGGACCGGCTCAAGCAGGTCATGCAACAGATCGATCCCAATTTCGACGAACGCAACGCTGGCTTCAACCGGTTCAGCAAGTTCGTCACCGAGGCCGGCACCCGGGGCCTCATCACGGTCACCAAGCTCGAGAACGGCCAGTTCGAAGTGGGACAGGCTGCCGGTCGAGCCGCCGAGCCGCCGAGCCGCCGAGCCGCCGAGGCGCCCGAGGCCGCTCCGGAGAACGGGCGTCGTCGGCGGGGCCGCGGCCGGGGCGGCGCGCGTCGCGGTGCCGAACCCCGAGAGCCGAGTGCCGAGCGCCGAGCTCCGAGCCCCCAGCCGCCGAGCCGCCGAGCCCCGAGCGCCGAGCCGCCGAGCCGCCGAGCCCCGAGCGCCGAGCCGCCGAGCCGCCGAGCCCCCAGCACCGAACGCCGAGCCGTCCAGCCGTCCAGCCGCCGAGCCGCCGAGAAGGACGGTCGTCTTACCCTGGCAGGGGCATTTCAGCTCCTAACCCGCGCGCTGGCCGAGTTGCCGTCTCCCTCCCTGGGCGACACGGTGCGGGCCCGCATGGCCGCCCTGCACGGCCGGGAAGACCCGTTGCTCGAGCCGGTCCGCTTCCCGAGCCTCCTGCGGCAGGCCTATGATGCCGAAATCGCGGACGTCCGGAAGACCGGCGAAAACGAATACGAGGTCGGCCGGGCCCAGGGCCGGCCGCTGGGCGAGTTCGTGCTTGCTCCTCCTGCCGCGCCCCCTGCGCCTGAGGTCGAGCTCGGCGCCGAGGCAGCGACGGCTGAGGCCCGGCTGGCGCCTGCGGCGCTTCGGTTCCGCCGGGGCTCGCGGTCGCTGGTGCGACCTCCCCAGATTCCTTTGGTGGGGGTAGTCCAGTTCGCTCAGGAGGGTCAGCCGGGCCGAGCCGAGCCACCGGAAAGCAAGCCCCGCCGCCGGTCGAGGGCGGGAACCTCCCGGAAACGCAGCACCGCGCCAACCAAGAAGGAGTGAGGCCGCTTCCCCGAAGCTTCTTCGAGCGGGATGCTGACGTCGTCGCCCGCGAGCTGCTCGGCGTGCGGATCCGCTCGGTCATCGGCAAGCAGGTGACCGAAGGCCGGATCGTCGAGACGGAAGCGTATCTCGGTTTCGACGACCCGGCGTCTCACGGGTATCGCGGCCGGATTCATGCCGGCAACGCGAATCTCTACGGCCCGCCCGGCACCTGGTACGTGTATCGCTCCTACGGCATCCACTGGTGCGCCAATCTTGTCACCGGTCGGCCCGCGGCGGGCTCCGCTGTGCTCCTTCGAGGGGTGATGCCCGTGAGAGGTTTCGCGGTGATGCGCCGCCGGCGCGGTTCGGTGACCGACGGCGTGCTGGCCGATGGCCCCGGCAAACTGTGTCAGGCACTAGGCATAACCCGCGAGCTCGATGGCAGGCTGATGTGGGTTTCTCCCGTGGTCGTCACGGGAACAAACAATCCGGGGAACGGCTCGGTACGAGCCACTCCCCGGATCGGGATCACCAAAGCGACCGACTGGCCGCTGCGTTTCGTTCTGGTTTCTAGCCCTCCGGCCGTCCTGCCGTCCCGCCGTCCAGCCGTCCGTTAGTACCCTCCGCCTTTCACATCCTCTCGCGCACTGCCCAGGGAGAACCGCAGTCCTCCCATGATGGACATGCCGGTGCCCCGCAGCAGATCGCCTGCGCGAGGCGCAGTCTGAATCTGGTACTGGCCAAACGCCGCCAGGCGGCCAACTCGGAACTGAAGGCCGGCAAGGAATGAGGCAAATGCCGACGCGGATTTCTCGTTCGCGATGAACGTGGCGAGCCCCGCATCCTCCGCCGAGGAGAACCCCTCGTTCTCATCAAACTCCCAGTCCACCACCTGCACGATGCCGAACCCCACGCCGAGATACGGTTCTACGGCGCCGCGCAGCGGATAGCCGGTGAGATTGAAGCCGTAGCGCCGGATCCGATCGAACGTCACCTCCCGGACGACGCCGTCGAAATCCAGGAACGCCGACGGCTCGTCGGAGCCGAATGCCTCCTCGAAGCCCAGCTGCAGCCCGGCGCGCCGGGAAATCACTGAGATGTGTGCTCCGGCGGCGGGAACGCTGCTCTGGGTCTGGCGCTGGGTGGTAAAGAACAAGGCGCCACCCTGGACCCCAAATGACCATTTGAAGCGGTTGTCAGGAACCTGGGGAGCGGGCGCCGCATCGAGCCGAGCCGACTGGGCCTGGGCGGCGGTGGCAAACCCTCCGGCCGCGAGCACGCCCACCGAGAGCATCCGCAACGGGAATCGCATCGAGCCAGCCTCCGAACTGAAGAATCAGGGAAGAACGAAACGGCAAACCGTGTGCTGACCCGGCGATTTCCGTTCCGAGTCACGAAGCTCAGGCTATATCTATCTGGACCAACAGGTTAGCCGAGTGGTGCAAAGATGGGAATCGCTCGAGAGCAGGCCCGTCCGGAGGCCAAATGTTGCCGCCAGCGCAAAAGGCCACACCTAGATCAGGTTCAGCTTCCGACCGGCCCTCCGGAACGCGGCGAGGGCCTGGTCCAGGTCCTCCCGGGTGTGGGCCGCCGAGACCTGGCAGCGAACCCGGGCGGTCCCCTGGGGTACGACCGGATAGCCGAAGCCGGTCACGAACACCCCCTCCTCGAGGAGCAGCTCGCTCATCCGGATGGCGGCGGCCGTTTCCCCGATGATCACCGGCACGATCGGGCTGTCGCCGGGGAGCGGCCGGAAGCCGAGCCCGGTCAGCCGGTCGCGGAAGTACTGGGTGTTCTCGCGAAGCTGCCTAACCCGCTCAGGGTGAGCCCGGAGAAACTCGACCGCGGCCAGCGCACTCCCCGCCACGGTGCAGGGCAGGGCGTTGCTGAAGAGCTGGGGCCGGGACCGCTGGAGCAGGTAATCGCAGAAGGCCACCGAGCCGGCCGCGAACCCTCCGGCCGCGCCCCCCAGCGCCTTGCCGAGGGTGCTGGTGACGATGTCCACCTCCCCCAGCATCCCGAAATGTTCGGCGGTCCCGCGGCCATGCTCGCCTAACACGCCGGTCGCGTGGCTGTCGTCCACCATGAGGAGGGCGCCATGCTTCCGGCAGACCTCGCGCAACCCGGGCAAATCCGCGATGGCGCCCTCCATCGAGAACACGCCATCGGTGATCACCAGCTTCACGCGCCGGTCGCGGGCGGCGGTCAGCTTGGCGTCGAGATCGGCAAGATCCTTGTGCTCGTAGATCGCCGACGCGCACTTGACGATCGACTTGGCGAGCCGGATCGCGTCGATGATCGACGCATGGTTCAGCCGGTCGCTCAGGACGATGTCGTCCTCGGTCAGCACCGTGGCTGGAATGGCCTCGTTGGCGTTCCAGCAGCTCGCGTAGGTCAGTGACGCGGCGGTCCCCACCAGGTCGGCCAGGGCGCGTTCGAGGTCGCGGTGAATCGTGAAGGTCCCGCAGATGAAGCGCACCGAAGCGGTTCCTGCCCCGAAACGATCCAGTGCCTCGTGGCCGGCGCGTACTACCGTTGGCTCGGCGCTCAGGCCGAGGTAGTTGTTGGAGGAGAGGATGATGATCTCCCCCCGGCCTTCCATCCGGACCCGGGGAGCCTGCGGGCCCTCGAGATAGTTGTGAATCTTGTAGACGCCCTCGCGACGGAACTGGGCCAGGCTCTCCTCGAGCCGGGTTTCGAGCGGGTTAGTCACGGGCGATCTTCAGGATCACTTTGCCGGCCCTGCCTTCCTTGATCACGGCGATGGCATCGCCGATCTGCTCGAGGGCAAAGCGATGGGTAATGACCGGGGTGGGATCCAGCAGGCCGCTTCGGATCAGGCGGGCCATCTGATGCCAGGTCGAGTACATTTTGCGCCCGGTCACGCCGTACAGCGTGAGTCCCTTGAAGATCACATCGCGCGCGAAATCCACCTCGGTGGGACGGTTCGGGGTGCCGAGCAGGTTCACCCGCCCGCCGGTTCGAGCGGCGGCGAAGGCCTGCGCATGGCCGGCGGGGTGGCCGCTCATTTCGCAGACCAGGTCGACGCCTTCCTCGTTGGTGAGCTCACTGATCCTGGCCAGCACGTCGTCGCGAGTCGGATTCAGCGTGTGGTCGGCTCCCATCCGGCCCGCGAGGCCGAGCCGCATGTCATTGAGATCGCTGGCCACCACGAGCGCGGCGCCGGCGGCCTTCGCCACGCCGCAGGCGAAGCAGCCGATCGGACCGCACCCCAAGACGAACACGCGGGTGCCCGCGATGTCGCCGTCTCCCTCGAGGACGGTGTGGACCGCATTACCCACCGGGTCCATGATCGCACCGATCTCGGTGGAAATCCCATCCAGCTTGATGACGTTGGAGGCCGGCATCGCGATGTAGTCGGCGAACGCGCCGTCGCGATCGACACCGATGATCCGGGTACGGGCGCAGAGATGTGATAACCCGGTTCGGCACTGCAGACAGTGGCCACAGACGATGTGGCCCTCGGCGGTGACGCGATCGCCTACGGCGAGCAGCTCTTCGGCCGCGGCTTCCTGGCCCAGGGCCACGATCTCACCCGCGAACTCATGGCCAACGATGACGGGCGGTTTCAGTCGCGCGCTGGCCCAGGCATCCCACTCCCAGATGTGGAGGTCGGTGCCGCACACGCCGGCGGCCTTCACGCGGATGAGAGCATCGGTGGGGCCACAGGTGGGTTCCTGGACTTCGCGGAGATCCATGCCGGGCCCGGGCCCCGTCTTGATCAGTGCTCTCAATGAAGACTCTGGATGATGAGCGGAGGAATCTACCTGCCGTCCGGTTCGATGCGCACCGCGCTCACCTTGAACTCGGCGATCTTGGCGTACGGGTCGAGGGCAGGATTGGTGAGCAGGTTGGCCGCGGCCTCGCGGAAATGCATGGGAATGAAGACCTGGCCCGGTGCCTGGCGCTCGGAGACCCGGACGCCGATCAGAATGCTGCCGCGCCGCGAGGACACCCGAACCGTATCTCCATCACGGACCCCGAGTACGGCAGCGTCCGACGGGGCGACTTCCACCACCGGCACCGGCTCTCGCGAATCAAGGCCCTGGGCCCGGCGCGTCATGGTCCCGGTGTGCCAGTGGACCATTTGCCGGCCGGTGTTCAGGAAAAAGGGGTACTCGGCACTCGGCAGCTCGGCCGGAGGCAGGTATTCCACCGGGACCATCCGGCCTCTGCCATCGTCGGTGGGGAAGCGGTCGGCGAAGAGGAACGGGGTACCGGTCGAGTCGGGCGTCAGCACCGGATACTGCAGGGCGCCTTCGCGCCGGAGCTTCGGGTACGAGACCCCGTGCCAGCTCGGCGTAACCCGCGCGATCTCGTCCATGACGTCCGCCGGTGATTGGTAGGGGGTCTCCAGGCCGAGCCTTCGAGACAGCTCGATGAGCACATCGAGATCTTGCCGGGCATCGCCGGGCAGCGGCACGGCCGCGTCGGCGAGCTGGATATGCCGGTCGGTGTTCACGTAGGTGCCCTGCTTCTCAGCGAACGAAGAGCCCGGGAACACCACATCCGCCCAACGAGCAGTTTCGGTAAGGAAGAGATCCTGCACCGCCAGGAACTCGAGCTTCCGCACCCACTCTTCCGCCTTGGCGACGTGAGGGTCGGAGAGTACCGGGTTCTCGCCCATGATGAACATGCCGCGGACCGGGCTGCCTTCCTTGACGATCTCGGTGACCATCAATCCCTGGTCGAGCGACAGCGACTTCTCGGGGACCCCCCAGGCGGCGGCGTACTCGGCGCGGTGCTGCGGGTCGGTCACCGGACGATAGTCGGTGTAGGCAAAGGGGATGGCACCCACGTCGCTGGCGCCCTGCACGTTGTTCTGGCCGCGAATCGGGATCATCGCGGCCCCCCAGCGGCCGATCATTCCGCAGGCCAGCAGCAGGTTGAGGAGGCTCGCCACGATGTCGGTGCCGGTGGCATGCTGGGTGAGCCCCATCGCCCAGAGCGTCGAGGTGTTGGGCCCGCGCGCGTACCGCTCGGCCGCGGCGCGGATCCGGTCCGCCGGGATCCCGGTGATCTTCGCGGCGACCTCGAGCGTGTAGGGCCTGACCGCCTCGCGCACCGCGTCGAACCCGGCGGTCCGCTCGGCGATGAATTGCGTGTTAACGAGCCCGGCCTCGATGATGTGGGCCAGCATGCCGTTGAAGAGCGCGACGTCGGTGCCCGGCAGCATCTGGAGGTGAATGTCGGCCAGCGCGGCGAGCTCGGTACGACGGACGTCGGCGACGATCAGCCGGGCCCCCTTTGCGTGGGCCCGCTTGATCAGGGCGCCGAAGACGGGGTGGCTCTCGGTGGTATTCGCGCCAGCAATGAAGATCACATCGCAGGCTTCCTCGATCTCCCGCATCGAGCCCGAGGCCGCCGCGGTGTTGAGGGCCCGGTTCATCGCGGCAACCGAGGTGGAGTGGCACAGGCGGGTGCAGTGGTCCACGTTGTTGGTGCGTAACCCGGCGCGGACCATTCGCATCAGCAGGTAGTTCTCCTCGTTGGTGCATTTGGCCGAGGAGAAGGCGGCCAGTGCGTTCGGACCGACGGTGTCGCGGAGCCGGAGCAGCTCCTGCGCGGTGAGGCTCAACGCCTCTTCCCAGGTCGCCTCGCGGAAGGGGTCGTACCATTGGGTCGGGGTGGCAGCCCGATCGCGCACGTCGCCGTCATCGGACGGGGGCAGTCCGGTCAGCGGAGGTTTGCCGACCTGTCGGCGAGGCGGTCGAGGCTTGCGGCTGCTTCCCTCTTCGGCCACCGTGTGCCAGGGACCGGTTCGGTAGCGCGGCATGGTCCCGGTCCAGACCCAGCGGCCGTCATCCTGCCGGATCCATCCCCTTCGAATGAGCGGCTTGGTCAGCCGGTCACGATGCTGCGGAAAGTCATAGCCGAAGCGGCCCTTGACGCAGGTTGACCCCTGATTCGGGGTGCGTTCCTCGATCCATGGCGACGTAACCCGCACGACCTGGTCGTTGCGCACCTGGAGGTCGATCTGACACCCCACGCCGCAGTAGGGACACACCGAGCGCACCGAGCGTTCCGGTTCTGCAATTGCTCCCGGTGCGAACCGCTGGCGCGGCATCACCTCGAAAATCGCCCCGGTGGGACAGACTCGGACGCATTCGCCGCACCAGGTACAGCCCGCGTGATCGGGATCACCGTCGCCACCCACGATGATCTCGGCGTGCGGTCCGCGCAGCGCCACGTCGAGGACGCCCACTTGCTGAATGTCCTCGCACGCGCGGACGCAACGGGTGCAGAGCACACAGAGCGACATGTCGTGGCTGATCATCACGTCGCCAGGGCGGGTATCGCCGGCCCGAAGGGGCAGCTCGTGCTGGGTGGGCGCGCGGACGCCGTAACGCACCACGTAGCGCTCGAACTCGTTGCCCGGCGAGGCTCGGCCGCCGTTGTCAAGGTGTTCTCCGGGGTAACGCTCGAGCAGGAACCGCAACACGCTCTTCCGATTCGCGATCGCTTCGGCCGATTCGGTCGTGACCACCATTCCTGCTTCCGCCTTGGTATTGCAGGCCGGCATGAGTTTGGGTAGGCCCTGGACCGAGACCAGGCAGATCCGGCAGTTCGCCACGTTGGTGAGCTTGGGGTACCAGCAGAGGGTCGGGATTTCGACGTTCCCGGTCCGGGCCGCGTCGAGAATCGTCTGCCCGGGCTCAAAAGACACCGCGGCGCCGTTCAGAAGGAAGCTCGGCAT
>JBQTHV010000048.1:0-13027 GCA_052389555.1 Gemmatimonadales bacterium
GAAGCCCTTCCGGTTCAACATGCGGATCTCTCCTCGTTTGGGCAGCGGCTTGCATGCCCGCCGCGATGACTCGGACCAAACGGGCAACGCGCATGCCACCGACCAGCGCTGGTGAGAACATCGGCGCACAGCAACCAGATGCGACGGGCTTGCACGCCAGCGCGCAATTCCTCGCAAGCCCATGGGCGCCGGATTCTGCCAACCGATCATTGCACCTATGTCTCGCCCTTCACTTTTCACTTTTCACTTTTCCCCTCTTACCTCTCACTCTTTCCCTTTTCACCTTTCACCTCTCACTTTTCACCTCCCATGGCCCTGCATCTGGTTGCTCGCTGGCACGCGCGTTATGAACGGCTGGTCCGGTTCCTCCGGGCCCGGTTGGCGCGGGGGGAGTACCTCGGCCTGCACCTCACGGTGGGCTTCCTGGTGACGCTCACGACCTCGATCCTCTTTGTGGTGATCGCCGACCATGTGGTGCGGCAGGAGACCCTGGTCCAGACTGATCTGGCGGTGCACGCTTGGCTCCGCCAGAAGGCCACTGCGGTCGGCTATGGGATGTGGAGCGTTATTAGCGGGTTAGGCGGGCATCCCAGCGTGCTGATCCTGGCCATCGGCATCGGGTTGATTCTTGCCCTCCGCCGCCACTTCCTGCTGCTGGCCGGCTGGATCACCGCGCTGGTGGGCGGCGAGCTCCTGGACCTCGCCCTCAAGTGGGCCTTCCGGCGGCCCCGCCCGGAAACCGCGGCCGCCTTTCTCTCCGAGTGGAGCTGGAGCTTCCCCAGCGGCCATGCCATGGGATCCCTGATCGCCTACGGCATGGTGGCCTACGTCTTCTCGGTGGAATTCGCGGTGAGCGGCGCGGTCCGGCGCGGGATCGTGGCGACCTGCATCGTCCTGGTCCTCGCGGTGGGCATCAGCCGCCTCTACCTCGGCGTTCACTACTTCAGCGACGTGCTCGGCGGGTTCGCGGCCGGCGGACTGTGGCTCGCCGCGTGCATCTCCGGCCTCGAGGTGGCCCGGCGGCTCCGCCAGCGAGTGCGCCCACCCCCACCCCGGTCGTGAGCGCTTCTCGGTCCGCGTCGTCTCCCCTTTATAGAGCGAGGAGGGAGGGCGAGGACGATGAAGAAGCTCTGGGCGGTGACCGGCGTGCTGGTTCTCTTGGCATGCCCCCCGACGAAAACCATCAAAGAGCTGCTCGACGATCCCGGCCGGTATGACGGCGAGACGGTGCGGATCGTGGGCGAAGTGAAAGGATCGGTCGGAGGACTCGGGTTCGGGGCCTATCAGGTGGATGACGGCACCGGAACGCTCACCGTGGTGACCGACCAGGGCGGCGCGACGCCCCGGACCGGTGCACGGGTTGCGGTCGAGGGCGAGTTCGAGTCCGCCTTCACCTTGGGCGACCGGACCCTCGCCGTCCTGCAGGAGAAGAAGCGCCGGAGTCCATAGAGGCGATTGGCTATTGGCTATTGCCTAAGGCTATTGGCTATTGGCTATTGGCTATTGGACAAGAGCCTGGGATCGACCGCGAGCGTCAGCGAGCGACCGAGCCCGGAGGGGCAGAAGCGGCGGCCTGGGATCGATCCGGAGCGACCGGAGGGAGCGCAGGACGAGCCACGGGAGGGGAAACAAAACGGCGGGCAATGCCCGCCGTTGAAGTTGCCCCTCCTGGGATCGAACCAGGACTCTCCTGATCCAGAGTCAGGCGTGTTGCCAGTTACACCAAGGGGCAATCACGTATTGTCAGTGGAGCTGAGGGGGATCGAACCCCTGACCTCCGCAGTGCGAACGCGGCGCTCTCCCAGCTGAGCTACAGCCCCCATCTCCCGAGACGGGCGGGGAAAAAAACTAATCGCCGCCGCCCCGCCCCGCCATGCGGTTACTGCGGCTCCGCCACCCGCGCGAACCGGAAATCGTACTGCAGTCTGATGTCGTCCTCGATACTCAGGACCACCATGACCCGGGGCCGCTCCATCCCAAAGTCGCCGAACTTGACCCGGGTCTCGGCCTTGCCCCCGATGTCCTCCCCCTGGGCCTGGCCGGTGGCGGCCCATTCGGTCCGCTTGGTCACCCCGTGCACGGTCAGGTTGCCCACCACCGTAAACGAGAAGGTTCCGCTTGCCGGCACCGCAGCGGGAAAGCCGCGCAGCTCGGTGATCCGCAACACCGCGTGCGGGAACGAATCCACCACCAGCGTGCGGCGCTTGATATAGTTGTCCCGCCGCTGCTGATCGGTCTGGAGCGTCCGGAGATCCACCACGATCTCCGAAACCGCCGTATCCACCGCGCCCGGTCCGCGTCTCGGATCCAGGACGATCGTTCCGGTGATGGCGCTGGTGGTACCGACCGCATCACTCGGCAGGGTGACCCCGGCCAGCTGCTCCCGCACGATGAACCGGGCCACGTTGCCTTCGGTCGCGACGGTAAAGCGTGCCGGCTCCGGATTCCGGGCCGCCGGAGCGCGGGCCTGCCCGCCTAACCCGCTCGCGTTTGCCGCCGTCAGAACCGCGAAAAGGACGATTGCTCGCACTCCGGCCTCCCAGAAACGCATCGAGCGGTTGTAACTGAACGAGGAGGGGGTCGTAGACCTATAGCCCTGCCCGACAGCTACACCGCTCTGTTAAGTATAAATATAATCATGCCCATCCCACGCCGAACAGCCCCGGAACACGTGAACTCGTTGCTTCGCTGCAACTAGAAGTCTGGCGCTTCAGTAAGTCCTTATGTAACACTAACTTATGCTATCTACACCGGCAGGGCCTGCCCGGCCTTCCGTACCCAAGCAAGCCGGTGCCCGCCGGTACGCTACGAGAATACGCAGCAGCTGTGGCGTCTCGTTGCTTAATCCGGAAAGGGCACCTCGATCGTCATCCCGTCGCGCGCCACCACCGTATCCGCAAACACCACCTGCGCCTCGGCGAGTAGCTCGGGCGCATCGCGACCGTAGCGCGGGCTGATGTGGGTGAGGGCGAGCTGGCGTACCCCAGCCTCGCGCGCCACTTCCGCCGCTTCCCGCGCGGTGGCATGCCCGGTCTCGATCGCCCGTTCCCGCTCGTCCTCGCCGAACGTGGCTTCGTGAATCAGAAGGTCCGCGCCTCGTGCGGCTCGTACGATGGCGGGATGGGGGCGAGTATCCCCGGTGTAGACGAGCATTCGGCCCGGGCGCGGCGGACCGACCAGCATGTCAGGAGCGACGGTCCTGCCGTCCGGCAGGGTGACCGTCTCGCCCTTGTGCAGCCGGCCCCAGAGCGGCCCTTCGGGGATGCCGAGCTCACGCGCGCGCTCCGGGTTAAAGCGCCCGAAGCGGTCGTGCTCCACCAGTGCGAAACCCACCGTATCGGCTCGATGGTCGGTCTCGAATACCGCAAGCTCGTAGTCGCCGCGGCCCATGCGGTCACCCGGCTTCACCTCGACGATCTCCACCGGAAACTTGGTGCGTTCGATCCCCACATTGAGGGCCCCGGAGAGAATCCGCTGGGCCCCCTTGGGACCATAGAGCACCATCTCATCCCGGCGATCCATGAGGCCGAGCGTACGGACCAGTCCGATGAGACCCAGAAAATGATCGGAATGGAAGTGGGTGAAGAAAATCTCCCGAAAGGAAAACCCGACCCCGTAGCGCATCATCTGCCGCTGGGTTCCCTCGCCGCAATCGAACAGCAGGGTTTCTCCCTCTCGCTGGATCGCGAGGGCGGCGACATTGCGCTCCACGGTGGGACAGGCGGCACCGGTGCCGAGGAACGTCACGGATAGCATGCCGAAAGGTATCTTCCGCCATGCCCGGCGAGCGAATCATCGTGGCCGACCGCTCTGCGCTCGCGCTCCGGGCAGCCGAATGGATTGCGGCGGCGATGGCGGACGCCATCCGGGAGGGGAACCGCTGCGCCCTCGCCCTCACCGGCGGCGAGACGGCGCGGCCCTGCTATGAGCGGCTGGCCGAACGGTCGGACGTCTCCCATCTCTGGAATGGGACGACGGTATTCTTCGGCGACGAGCGCGCGGTTCTTCCCGATCACCCCGACAGCAACTACGGGATGGCGCGCGACTCACTGCTCGACCGGCTCCCGGTTCCCCCGGCGCAGATTCACCGCATGGAAGCGGAGCGGCCCGACCTCGACGCCGCCGCGGAGGATTACGAGGCGAGCCTTCCCGAGCGCTTCGACCTGCTGCTCCTGGGAATGGGAGAGGATGGGCACACCGCTTCGCTCTTTCCGGGAGACTGGACCGTGAACGAGACGCGCCGCCGGGTGGTGCCGGCGTTCGGGGGTCGGCCCTTGTGCTGGCGCCTCACGATCACGCCGCCGGTCATCCACGCCGCGAGGCGGATCCTGATCATGGTGGCCGGCCGCGAGAAAGCCGACGCGGTCGCGGCGGTCCTGGAGGGCCCCGATGACCTAACCCGGTGGCCCGCGCAGCTCGCCAGACCGGGGACCTGGATCCTCGACCGCGCCGCCGCGCGCTCCCTCCGGAGACTCTGATGCTGGTCCTGGCCGGCGATATCGGAGGCACCAACGCGCGTTTCGCGCTGGTCGAGCTCGGCACCGAGTCCACTCCCCGCATCGTGGCGAGCCACGACCAACCCAGCCGGCCCGCGCCCGGCCTGCTTCCGCTGGTCGAGGGGTTTCTCGCGAAGACCGGGGCCCGGCCGGAGCGGGCCTGTCTGGCCTTCGCGGGCCCGGTGCTGGGCGATCGGGTTACCCTCACGAACCTGGGCTGGACCATCGACCGCGCCGAGCTGCGCGAGCAGCTGGGCTTGCCGCACCTCATCCTGATCAATGACTTCCTGGCCGCGGGTTATGCCGTGCCGCTCCTCGGCGACCCCGACCTGCTCACGCTGCAGGAAGGTCGCCCCAATCCCGCCGGCGCGATCGCGCTGATCGGGGCCGGAACCGGGCTCGGCGAGGCCTTCATCGTGCAGTGCAACGGCCGCCCGCTGGTGCAGCCCTCCGAGGGGGGCCACGCGAGCTTCGGCCCCGACAGCCCGCGCACCTGGGCCCTCCTCTCCTGGCTCAAGGAACGCCATGAGCACGTGTCGTGGGAGCGGGTGCTCTCGGGGGCGGGCCTGATCGGGCTGTTCGAGTTCGTCGCGGCAGGACGGGAGACGATCCTGGAGGGGCCGCTTCGGGCCGAGATGGCAGGGGGCGATCCCGCTGAGGTCATAACCCGCTATGGGATATCGGGGGCCGACCCGCTCGCGGAAGAGGCGGTGGACTTCTTCGTCGAGCTCTACGGCGCGCAAGCGGGGAATCTTGCGCTCACCGTGCTGGCCACCGGTGGAGTGTACCTGGCCGGAGGCATCGCCCGCGCCATCGCCCCGAAGCTCGCCCAGGGGGAATTCGTCGCCGCGTTCCGCAACAAGGGCCGGCTGGCACCGCTGCTCGAGCAGATCCCGGTGCGGGTGATTCTGAACCCGGACGTGGGGCTGCTGGGAGCGGCGGTGGTGGCGGGACTATGAGGCTATTGGCTATTGGGGGCTATTGGCTATTGGCTATTGGTCTTTCCGCCCACGGGTAGGAACCTCGGCCTGCGGTTCCCACCCGTTAACGGGACAATCCAATAACCAATAACCAATAGCCAATAGCCAATAGCCAAAGGACTCACCATGCAACTCGCAATGATCGGCCTCGGCAGAATGGGCGGCAACATGACCCGGCGGCTGCTCCGCGGCGGTCATGACGTCATCGCGTACGATCCCGATCCCCAGGCCGTCGCCGCGGTGACCCGCGACGGTGCGAACGGCGTCCCCAATCTCGAAGCACTCGCGGCGCACCTGGCTGCTCCGCGGATCGCCTGGATGATGGTGCCGGCGGGAGCCGCCGTGGATGACACTATCGCGCGCCTGAGTCCTTCGCTGGGACAAGGGTCGATCCTGATCGATGGCGGGAACTCATACTATCGCGACACGATCCGCCGGGCCGCCGCGCTGCGGGACCACGGCGTCGAGCTGGTCGATGCGGGAACCAGCGGCGGGATTGGGGGCCTGGAGGGGGGGTATTGCCTGATGGTGGGCGGCTCGACCAACGCCGTGGCCCACCTCGAGCCCATTCTCCGCACCCTGGCGCCGCCGGACGGATTCGCCCACCTGGGGCCGTCCGGGGCCGGCCATTACGCCAAGATGGTCCATAACGGCGTCGAGTACGCTCTGCTCCAGGCCTACGCCGAAGGGTACGAGATCCTGCACGCCTCGCGGGATTACCGGTTCGATCTGGCCCGGGTCGCCGCGGTGTGGAATCGGGGAAGCGTGATCCGTTCCTGGCTCAACGAGCTGGCGGAACGGGCCTTGAGCCAGGGCGGCGGGTTAGGTGGGATCAAGGGCTGGGTGGAGGATTCCGGCGAGGGGCGCTGGGCGTTACAGGAAGCGATGGACCTCGATGTGCCGGTCCCCGCTCTGGCAGTCGCGCTGTTCGCCCGCTTCCGGTCCCGGCAGGCCGATTCGTTCGGAGCCCGTCTGATCGCGGCGCTCCGGCGCGAGTTCGGCGGGCACCCGGTCCGTTCGCCATGACGGACACGATCCCGGTCCCGCTCCTGATCGAGCGAGCGCCCGGTCCCCCCGGCCCGCGCCCCGCCGGCCCCTGTACGCTGGTGATCCTGGGGGCAACGGGCGACCTAACCCGAAGCAAGCTGATCCCTGCCCTGCTTCATCTGGCGGGCGACGATCTCCTCCCCGAAGCGATCGTGATTCTCGGGGTGGGACGGCAGGGGCTCTCGTCCGAGCAATACCGCGCGGCGATGCGCCGGCAGGCCGAGCCCGAGCCGGCCCTCTGGAAGCGATTCGCGGCCCAGCTCGAGTACCAGAGTGCCGATCTCGACCAGCCGGACAGCTACAGCCGGATCGCCGCGCGGCTCGACGAGATCGAGGCGCGGGACGGCCGGGAGCGGGGCCGGTTGTTCTATCTCGCGCTCCCTCCCAGCGTCTATCCCGAAACAGTCCAGGGTCTCTCCCGAAGCGGCGCGATGCCCCGCCGCGACCCGGAGGATCCCCGTTGGGTGCGCGCCGTGATCGAGAAGCCGTTTGGTCGGAGCGAAGCGTCGGCCCGCAAGCTCAACCGGATCCTGCGCGGGGCGATCGGTGAACACCAGATCTATCGGATCGATCACTTCCTCGGCAAGGAGACGGTGCAGAACCTGCTGGTCTTCCGGTTCGCGAACGCCATCTTCGAGCCAGTCTGGAACCGGGACCACATCCATCACGTGCAGATCATCGCCAGTGAAACCGGCGGGATCGGCACCCGGGCCGCATTCTACGAGGAAGCCGGGGTCGTGCGGGACATGTTCCAGAACCACCTGCTCTCGCTGCTCTCGCTGGTGGCGATGGAGCCTCCTGGCAGCTTCACCGCCGAGGCCGCTCGGGACGAAAAGGCTAAAGTGCTGAATGCGATCCGGCCGCTCACCCGCGAAGCCGTCTCCCCCTGCGCGATTCGCGGGCAGTACGGGCGAGGCCGCGCCGGCGGGAAGGAGGTTCCCGGGTATCGAGAGGAGAACGGCGTCGCCCCGGATTCGACGGTCGAGACCTTTGCGGCCATCCGGTTTCTGATCGACAACTGGCGCTGGGAAGGCGTGCCGTTCCTGCTCCGTTCGGGGAAGCGGCTGGCGCGCCAGGCCACCGAGATCGCCATCCGCTTCCGCCGGCCGCCCCATCTCATCTTCCCGGCGCCTAACCCGGAGACGTTCGCCCCGAACGCGCTGATCTTCCGGCTCCAGCCCAATGAAGGGCTCTCGCTCAGCTTCGAGCTCAAGGTGCCAGGCACCGGACTCCGCACCACGGCGGCCCGGATGGACTTCGCCTATGCCGAGGGCTTCGGGCCGGTCGAGCATGACGCGTACGAAACCCTGCTGCTCGACTGCATCGCCGGGGACCCGATGTTGTTCCTCCGGAGCGACGCCGTCGAGGCCGCGTGGCGGGCGGTGGACCCGATCCGGGCGGCCTGGGACGCCGAGCCGCCCGAGGATTTTCCCAATTATCCGGCGGGAAGCTGGGGACCCCCCGCCGCCCAACGGCTCATGGATGGCGTGGGAGCGGGTGCGTGTTGGCGGGAGCCCTAGCAGGCTGCTGAAGAAGTATCTGTTCGGGCATGCCGATCGTTCCTAGATTGGTACATCCTCTTCTCGGAGCGTCGGCGATGCGCGGTGCAGAGGCCCAGGCTGGCAGCCTGTTCAGCTATGTCGCGCTCGAAGACCGAATCCCCACCGATCACCCACTGCGTCCCCTGCGGGCTTTGGTCAATGAGGCGTTGCGCGAGCTGTCGCCCCGCTTTGCCCGGCTTTATCCCAAGTGGGGACGCCCCTCGATTCCGCCGGAGCAGCTGCTGCGGGCCCTCCTGCTCCAGGTGCTCTACACGATCCGGAGCGAGCGGCAGTTGATGGAGCAGTTGGACTACAATCTCCTCTACCGCTGGTTCGTGGGGCTCAATCCCGATGATCCGGTGTGGGATGCCACCGTGTTCACGAAGAACCGGGACCGCCTGCTGCGGGGGGATATTGCCCAGGCTTTCTTCCAGGCGGTGTTGGGACAGGCGCAGGCCGCCGGGTTGATTTCCACCGAGCATTTCACGGTGGATGGCACCCTGATCCAGGCGTGGGCGGGCCAGAAGAGCTTCCGCCGCAAAGATCGGAAGGCGGCCCCGCTTGATGATCCGGGCAATCCCACCGTCGACTTCCATGGGGAGCGGCGCTCCAACGCCACGCATCAGTCGACCACCGACCCCGAGGCTCGCTTGGCGAAGAAGGCGAAGGGCCACGAAGCGAAGCTCGCCTATCACGGCCACGTCTTGATGGAGAACCGGCACGGGTTGGCGGTCGCGACCACTGTGACCCTGGCGACGGGCACGGCGGAGCGGGACACCGTGGGGCCGCTGCTGGAGCGGATGCGGCGGCGCCTGAAGCGCCGCGGTCCGGTGACTCTCGGGGCCGATAAGGGCTACGACACCCGCGACTGCATCGCGGCGCTGCGAGCGGCGGCCGTCACGCCCCACATCGCCGCCGGTCCGTATACCAGCTTGGATGGCCGCACCCTGCGACATCCCGGCTACGCGATCAGCCAGGCCAAGCGCAAACGGGTCGAGGAGATTTTCGGGTGGTTGAAGACCGTCGGCTTGATGCGGCAGACCCGCCACCGAGGCCGGCGACGGGTGGGGTGGATGTTCACCTTCGCGACGGCCGCCTACAATTTGGTCCGCTTGCGAACCCTCACGGCGGTGCCCGCATGAGCCTCCACCGGCCGGCTGGGATGGTCCTCCCCGGGGGCGCAGAGGGCCAGCCTGACCACATTCAGAGGTAAGCAAACTGATGAAGCCGAAGAAATCGGTCACAAATCTGACTTTCTCCGCATCCTGCTAGGGCTATGGGCTATGGGCTATGGGCTATGGGCTATGGGCTATTGGCTATTGGCTATTGGCTATTGGCTATTGGCTATTGGCTGAAGCGAAGGTAGAAAGTCCGGTACCGCAACTTTCTTGGTAGGGCTCGCGGAAAAAAGATGCCCGTGAGGAAAAGGGATGCCCTACGTTGTGGCTGGGAGCCGATGACATGGGCAACTTCCGCAAACTCGAGGTTTGGCAGAAGGCTCGCGAGCTGACCAATCGAGTTTACGATGTCACGGACCGGTTTCCTGTCCGAGAGCGATTCGGACTCGTCGCACAGATGCAGCGATCCGCAGTCTCGATAATGGCAAACATTGCGGAGGGATGCGGGAGGAACCGAAACGCGGAGCTGATGCGATTTCTAGGGATTGCCCGCAGCTCGGCAACCGAACTCGAGTCTCATGTGGTTGTTGCGGAAGACCGGTGTTATCTGGATCGGCCCAGCGGTGATGAACTCAACCAGCGCGTCTCCCAGATACAACGGATGCTGACCGGTCTGATTCGGAAGTTGGGCACCCCCAACCAATAGCCAATAGCCAATAGCCAATAGCCTAAAAGATCGTAAACCGGATATTCAGCTTCCCCGGATGCTTCCGGATGTCGTCGATGAAATCCGTGAGGGCGCGCAGCGCCGCCCGGGTCTCCGCGTAGAACGTCGTATCGGTCGCGAACCGCCCCAGGCTGCCCTCCCCCCGGTTGAAGCGGGTTAGGGTCGTATCCAGCCGCTCGGCGGTCAGGCGCGCGTCCACCGACAGGCGGGTCAGGCTGCGCATGAGGGTATCCGCGGTTTCCAGGGTGCCCCGCAGCTTGAGGTCGGTCAGGGTCGAATCGAGTCGATGCCCCATCCGCTGCACTTCCTCGAGGGTCCGCACCATCTCCGCGCTCGGGCCGGTCCGGGGATTGGCGTAATAGTCGGCCAGCCGCTCCACCGCCCCGAGCGTCCTGGTGAGATCTTCAGCCAGCCGCTTGTTGGCAATCTCTGAAATGCCGGCCAGCGCCGTTTCGGCTCGCCCGGTGAGGCCGGATGCCCCGGAGAGCAGGCCCTGCTCGACGGTCCCCTCGATGATGGTGCCTTCGGGGAGCGGCTCGGGCGCCTGGCCCGGGTTGAGGTTGATCACCGCGTCGGCCACCAGCCCGACCGAGGCCAGCGAGGCGGCCGCGTCGCGGCGGAGCTCCACTTTGGGATCGAGGTTGGCGCGCACCAGCACGCGACCGAACCCCCGGAACTCGATCTCTTCGACCGTCCCGAGCTGCACGCCGGAGACCTTGACCGGCGACCCGCGCTTCAGCGTCTCGATGTTCGAGAAGGCCATGGTGATCGTCGGGGCCCGCGAGAAGCTCTTTCCGGAGAGCCACATGGTGCCCGCGATGAAGAGCGCGACCCCGACCAGCACCAGGGCCCCGACGGTGGCTTCCTGCTTGTAGCGAAGATCCATGACGCCGCCCCCCCCTCAGGCGGGGAAAGTGGTGGAATCGAAGTCTCGTTCCAGGAACGCCCGGACCCGGGGATCGGCGGACGCCTTGAACTGTTGCGGCGGCGCCTCCAGCACGATGGTGGAATCGTAGAGCAACGCCAGCCGGTCCGCCACCCGAAAGGCGCCCCGGACGTCGTGGGTGACCATGACGCTGGTCACCCCGAGTTCCAGATCCAATCGCTTGACCAGATCGTCGATGATGTCCGCGTTGACCGGATCCAGCCCTGATGTGGGTTCGTCATAGAGGAGGTACTTGGGTACCCCCGCGATCGCCCGAGCGATGCCGACCCGTTTCCGCATCCCCCCGGAGAGCTGGGCCGGAAACTTCTGCATCTCGTCGGGATGAAGGTTGACCAGCCGCAGGCATTCCTCCACCCGCTCCCGCGCATATTCGAGATCGCGATACCGCTTCTCGTCGGTGATGCCGAGCCGGACGTTCTCGAACACGTCCATCGAATCGAACAGCGCGCCATTCTGAAAAACGTACCCGATCCTGGTGCGGAGCTCGGCGAGCTCGGCGCGGCGCAGGGCCGGCACTTCAATGTCATCCACCACCACAGAGCCGGCATCGGGCCGGAGCAGTCCATTGATGTGCTTGAGCAGCACGCTCTTGCCCGAGCCCGACGGCCCCATGAGGGCCAGGGTTTCGCCCTCCTGCACCTCGAAGTTGACGTTGTCGAGGACGACCTGGTCGCCGAACGTCTTGCGCACCCCGCGAAGCTGGATCATGGCCGGATCCTCAATGCAAGAGGAGCCGCGCGAGCAGCGCGTTGAGCAGCAGGATCACCACCGAGCTGGTCACTACCGCAGCGGTGGTCGATCGGCCAACCCCTTCGGCGCCCTGCTGGGTGTTGAATCCCATGTAGCAGGAGATCACCCCGATGGCACACCCGAAGGTGAGCGCCTTGATCATCGAGTACCAGGCGTCGAACGGCCGCCAGTAGTACCGGGCCCCATAGCGGAAATCCCAGTCAGTCATCGGAAGGACTTCCTTGACGCTGATCCATCCGACCCCGACCGCGACGACGTCGGCGATGATCACCAGGAACGGCAGCATGATCGTCGACGCGAGCACGCGGGGAATCACCAGGTGCGAGGCCGGCGAGCGGCCCAGCGATTCCAGCGCGTCGATCTGCTCGGTAACCCGCATCGTCCCGAGCTCCGCCGCATAGCGCGCCCCCACCCGTCCGGCCAGGACGAGACCGATCAGCACCGGGCCCAGCTCCAGCACGACCGTCTCGACGATGAGGGTGCCGAGCACGTAGAGCGGGAGACTGCTCTGCCACTGGTAGCCGGCCTGGAACGCAGTCACCGCGCCGGCGAAGGCGGAGATGAGCAGGACGATGAAGAGCGAGCCACCGCCGACGTTGGCCGCCTCGGTGATCGTGCGAGGCATCCAGATCCGCCACTCGAGGAGACCCCGAAACGCCTCGACGATGAACAGCGCGAGCCTGCCGACGTGCGCGAGTCCGACCAGGATCAGGCGGCCGACAGCATGCAGGAACCGGATGGGGGGCGCGGGGGCCGGAGGCGACGGCATGGAAGGCTTATCTTGGGGACGAATGCCCCCGAAGTCCACCCCCACACCAGAGCGCCTGGCGGAGTTTCGGCGCCGCCTCCTGGCCTGGTTCCGCCGCGAGGGGCGTGAGCTTCCCTGGCGCCGCACCCGGAATCCCTATCAGGTCCTCGTCTCCGAGTTCATGCTGCAGCAGACCCAGGTGAGCCGGGTGCAGGAGTACTATCCCCGGTTTCTCGCGAAGTTTCCAAGCGTGCGCCGGCTCGCGGCGGCGAAGCCAGCCCAGGTGCGGGAGCAATGGGAGGGCCTCGGGTACTACCGGCGGGCGGCGAATCTCCTCCGGCTGGCCCGGGTAGTCGTCACCGAACACTCCGGGCGCATTCCCGCCGATCCTAACACGCTGCGGCGATTGCCCGGCGTCGGGCGATACACCGCGGGCGCCGTGGCCTGCTTCGCCTACGAGCGGGCGGTGCCGGCGGTGGATACCAACGTCGCGCGGGTCCTCCGGCGGGCCTTCCACCCCCGGGGGCCGTCGGGGACGGCCAGCCGTCGGGTGTGGGAGACCGCCGCCGCCATCCAGCCCCGAAACGGCGCGGTGGCGTGGCGGCTCAATCAGGCGTTGATCGAGCTCGGCGCGCTGATCTGTACGGCGCGGAAGGCGCGGTGTGGAGTCTGTC
>JBQTHV010000049.1:0-2393 GCA_052389555.1 Gemmatimonadales bacterium
CCCGCCACCGGCGGCTCCGCCTTTCACCCCGAACACCGGCCCCAGCGATGGCTCTCGAATACAGAGCATGGCGCGCTTGCCCAGGCGCCGAAGCGCTTGCGCGAGGCCCACGGTAACCGTTGACTTACCTTCGCCGGCGGCCGTGGGATTGATGCCGGTGACCAGCACCAGCCTTCCCCGCGGCGGGCGCGCACCCATCGCGCTGGCCGTGATCTTGGCCTTGGTGGTGCCGTAGGGCAGGATCTCGTCGGAAGCGAGGCCCAGCTCCGCCGCTACGTCCTGAATCGGGCGAAGCCGGGCCGTTTGGGCAATCTCGATGTCGCTGGGCACCTTGCTCATGGCATCGAACTCCTGTCGGGCAGCGCGTTAGGCCCAGTAAAGTACTCACGCGAGACGACCAGGGCTTCAACATAGGGTTCGGTACGGCCAAGCCCCGAACACTACGGCCAGCTAACCAACCTGGGAATGTCCGAGGGTCCGTTCTTGAACGGCGCTCAGCCGTGCCAGTACATGCTCGCTCATCGCCGCGGCGAGTTGTTGCTCGCCCATGAAGACGGAGGCCAGCCGTTCCTGCTTGAGGAAGGCGTACTCCTCGTCGCTGTGAGTCCGTACCACGAACTCGATCAGCGGGTTAAGCTGGCGGGCAAGGTCCATGATCTTGCGCACCCGAACGTGGTCCGGAATGGCGATGATCATGATGCGGGCCCGGGCCACATGCGTCTGCACGATCACGCCGGGGTCAGACGCGTCTCCTGAGATCGCGAGCAAACCCGCGTCCCGCAACCGCTCCACCGCTTCCCGATTGACGTCGGCGACGACAAAGGTTACGCCACGCTCCCGCAGGGTTTCGGCAATCCGTCTCCCCACCCGCCCATAGCCGATCAACACCACGTGGCCGGTGAGCCGCTCGGGCGTCACGGTGACCGGCAACTCCCCGAGCGGATCGACGCGTCGCTCCAGGGACCGGGCGAGATGAGAGCGGCGCCGAATCCAGGCCTGGACCGGTTCGATCGCCTGGAAGACGACCGGGTTGATGGCAATGGTGATCAACGCGCCGGCGACAATCAGGCTTTGTCCTTCCGGTGGCAGCAGCCCGAGGGACACGCCGAGTCCGGCCAGAATGAAGGAGAACTCGCCGATCTGAGCCAGGCTCGCAGATACCGTCAGCGCAGTGTTGAGTGGATATCGGAAGGCCAGCACGATGACGAAGGCGGCCAGCGATTTCCCCACCGTGATAATGGCGATCACGGTGAGCACCCGCCAGGGCTCCCGCAGGAGTACCGCTGGATCGAACAGCATGCCCACGGCGACGAAGAAAAGCACCGCGAAGGCGTCCCGAAGGGGAAGCGATTCCTCGGCGGCTCGGTAGCTCAGGGAAGAGCCTCGCAGCACCATCCCAGCGAAGAAGGCGCCCAGCGCGAGAGAAACTCCGAAGAACCGAGTGGAGCCGTAGGCAATCCCGACGGCAACTGCGATCACGCACAAGGTAAAGAGCTCCCGCGAGCCGGTGCGGGCAACCTGAAACAGAAGCCAGGGAAAGAGCCGAGCGCCCACGAGCAGCATGATGGCGATGAAGGCGACGATCTGACTCAGAGTGAGCAGGAGCTGAACCGGAAGACTCCGCCCGGGCGCTGCCTCGGCGGCTGCACCAGCCACGGGTCCGGCAAGCGCGGGCAAGAGCACGAGGACCAGCACCATGGCCAGGTCCTCCACGATGAGCCAACCGACCGCGATCCGGCCGTTCATCGAATCCAGGAGCCGGCGGTCTTCCAGGGCCCTGAGGAGCACGACCGTGCTGGCGACTGAGAGCGCGAGTCCGAAGACCAACCCGGAGCCAATACTCCAGCCCCACACGAGGGTCACCGCTAACCCAAGGAGCGTCGCGAGACCAATCTGCGCCAGTGCGCCAGGCAAGGCGATCCGCCGAACGCCAAGCAGATCCCCGAGGGAAAAGTGGATCCCGACACCGAACATCAGCAGAATGACGCCGATTTCGGCCAACTGCTGTGAAAGCGTCGCGTCGGCGACGAACCCGGGCGTGCTCGGACCAATGAGAATCCCGGCGAGCAGGTAACCGACGACCGGGGGAAGCTTCAGCCTAACTGCAAGGAATCCGAGGACCAGGGCGAGGCCCAGTGCCGCGGCAAGAGTGGTAATGAGAGTGACACTGTGGGGCAATGCGACTTCGCTCCCAGCGCGAGTGAAGGAGGCTCGATCATGCAATTATGACGGGAGCCGGAACCGCAATGCAACCGGCTAACTCCTTCGAACTACCTCCTCCCCGCTGAGGCCTGATACGCGTGGCCCAAACAGCCGGATCGCATTCTCGGTTGTCTGTCGCTCGACTTCCTCAAAGGGCACCCCGCGCACCGCGGCGATGCGCCGGGCCACCT
>JBQTHV010000050.1:0-2735 GCA_052389555.1 Gemmatimonadales bacterium
CCTCTCACCTCTCACGATTCACCTCTCGCCGTTGAGTCCGAGCAGTCGCAGGACGTCGCCGGGCGCCGCCAGCCAGTGGTCCGGGCTACTGGCTTCGAGATGTTCGCGGGCAAACGGGCCCCACAGGGCTGCGCCGGTCGCCACCCCGGCCGCCCGTCCCGACGCCATGTCGTGGATGCTATCTCCTATATAGATAGCCCGCGCCGCCGGCTCAGCCAGCCTGCTCAGCGCCACCTGAATGGGTTCCGGATGGGGCTTCGGATTGGCAACCTCGTCGGCTCCGATGACCAGCTCGATCGCGTGCTCGATGCCGACGTGTCGCAGCCCGCGCAGCGCGCCGAGGCGAGTCTTGCTCGTGACCACGCCGGTGCGGAGCCCCGCCTCCCGGATCGCGCACACCATCTCCACGACGCCGGGATACGCGGTCACCATCGCGTCGTGATTGGCGAGGTTGTACTCGCGGTAGGTGGCGACCAGCCGTTCGATCTCCTGGGCGTCATCCGTGCACCGCCGGAACTGTACCCACAACGGGGTGCCGAGGCCGGCGAGCCAATCTGCATCGCTGGCGGGGGGCAGCCCGTGGGCGGCCACAGTATGGTGATAGCTGTCGAGAATCAGCCGGATCGAATCGATGAGCGTCCCGTCGAGGTCGAACAGCACTGTCGTGAAGCGCATGCCTGAAAGCTAGCGCTGTTCCAGCGATCATCCTGATTGGCTGGATCGAACCGGATCAACCAGCAGCACGCCGATGAGCCTCATGCCGGTGATCTCCGGCGCGGGCTCCTCCTTCGGAAGTGCCGCCAGTCGCCGGAGCAGCTCGGCCGTGGTGACGGTGCTCCAGTCTTCGAGCACCGAGGATTCGCCGGCGGTATGGCCGCGGCGGAGAAACCGGAGGCCGTGGTCCAGCAGGAGAAGCCGGTCCTGGTCGCGGCGCCGCGCCGCCTCGCGAGCCAGGGAGAGGAGTCGCCGTTGCGCACGCCGCGCCGGCCCCGCGCCCGCCGAGGCGACGACCGGGGCACCGTGAGCGGCCCGCAGGGCCCTGCGGGCAATCCCGGAAATTCCGGTGATCGCGAGTCGTAGAGGGGTCGGGTCGGGCGGTGCAGCTTCCCGGAGCGCGCGCGCGGGCTCGAGCCAGAACGCCATGCGCGCGCCGTCGTCAGTTCGGTCGCCGCCGATTCGCGCGAACACGGTCTCATCGGCGCTGCCGCCGGCGTACTCGATCCTGATCCCGGCGATCCAGCCTGGTCCCGGTCCTGGTACCCGGGCGACGCCCTCGAGCACGGGGTCGCGGTCCCAGCGGGCCGCAAGATCCCCCCTAACCCGCCACGGTGCGTTCGCTTCCCGGCCCAACCCGAGTAACCGGGGCAGGTTTGCCTTCCCGTCGAGGATCGCCTCCTTTCTCAGGGCCGCTTCGAGGGTCTTCGGCGGGAGCAGCCGGATTACCTCGACCTCGGATTGCCGGGCGCCGAGGCGAAAGGCGCGGCCGCTCCGCTGGTCGAGCCGCACCGCGGTCCAGGGCAGGTCGTAGTGGGTCACCCGTTCGACCAGTGGCAGGTCGAGGCCTTCGGAGGCGACATCGGTCGCGACCAGCAGCGCCGGCCGTCGGGGCACACTGGGGTGGCCCGAGGATGGGCGACGGAACCAATCGAGCACCTCATCCCTGGCCAGCTCGAGCGCATCGATGCCGGATCCCGTGCCGGTACACCAGGCCACGCCGGGGCCCAGGTGGCGGCGCAGATAACGGACCGTGCCTAACGCGGCGGTGAACACCAGCGTGGGTTTGGCGTCGCGGAGCACCGCCAGGGCGCGAACCTTCGCGTCGGGCATCGTGCTCCAGCTCCTCGCGAGCCGCTCGAGCGCATGGACCGGCTCCAGGTCTTCCAGGGCCAGATCACCGGGGACTGTCTCGGCGACCAGCGGCCAGAGCACCAGCTGATCGGTCTCGGCGCCGACCCAGCGGCGGATAGCCTGGCGCGAGAGACCTAACCCGGCGGCGGCGGCATCGCCGGCATGGCGGAGCAGGCTGCGGTAGCGGGCGAGCGCTTCGGCGGCGGCCAGGGGGCTCGAGGCGAGCGCGGCCAGCAGGGAGATCCGAATCAACCTGGCACTGGCCGGATCGGACGAGAGCCGGAGCGATGCGATGCCGTGCTGCAGGGCCGCGAGCGGGGAGTCGGGCGGCTCCTCGATGCGCAGATCGCGGGCGCGGCGCACCGGGAGGAGCCTCCCACGATCCTCGCCGGTCACCAGCAGTCGAGCCAGCGCGCCCGCCCAGCCGCCCGCCGGGACCGCTCGCAGGCTTGGCGCGCCGATGCCGGCCAGGGCGTCGTCCCGGATGAGGAGCAGCAACTGGTGGAGCACGTCTTCGAAGCGGTTCACCGCCGGGGTCGCGCTGAGGAGGATCCCGCTCCGACCGATGCACCAGGGAGCGATCGTCCGGTATCGGTGGGTGTCCGGGTTACGGAGCCGGTGACTCTCGTCGATGATGACCGGTCCCGGCTCCGGCCCGGGTGGCTTGCCCCGGCTCAACAATTCGTGAGAGTGAAACCGGATCGCGACGCCGGCGCGCCGGGCTACACCGGCCCACTGGCTTCGCAGGGTTGCCGGCGCAACGACGTGGACCGCGGGTCGCCGGTCGAGCGCCGCGGCCACCGCCAGCCCGATCCAGGTCTTCCCCGTACCGGCCGGATCGGCGAGCAGGGCGCCCCGATAGCGCCGGACCGCGGCGAGCGTCCGGG
>JBQTHV010000051.1:0-4240 GCA_052389555.1 Gemmatimonadales bacterium
CCGATCGCCCTGATCGCGTGCTCCGGGGCGAAAGCGAAAGGCGCCACCGAACGCCCCTTCCGGGTTGGCGTTGCCGACACTGGCGATATCCGGGTGCTGGTCGAGGAGACCGGGGTCGTGGAACCCGAGCGCCAGATCGTGGTGAAGTCGCCTATCTCTGGCGTAGTCGAAAAGCTCTACGCCCGGGAAGGTGATCGGGTCCGCCCGGGCCAGGCGCTCGCGCGGGTTGTTCCCGACATTGCCCAGTCCAACACGCTCGCCCGGCTCCAGAGCGAGCGAGTCGCCGCCCAGATCGCGGTCGATCGGGCCGCGCGGGACTTCGCTCGCGCCCAGCAGCTTCATCGCACCGGCGGGGTAACCCAGGAAGAATTCGAGCAGAAACGGACTGACCTCGAACAGGCTCGGAACCAGCTCAAGACCGCGGAAGACCAGATCCGACTGGTCGAGCAATCGGGGGTCAGGGCGGCCGACTCGGCGCAATGGGCGCGGATCACGGCGCCGGCCGCGGGGGCGATCATTGTCCGCGGGGTCGAAGAAGGCGAGACCGTCGTGGGCGGTACCAGCGCCTTCGGAGGCGGCACCGAGCTGTTCACCATCGCGGATCTCTCCGCGCTCCGGGTCAAGGCGGCAATCAACGAGGTCGACATCGGCAAGGTTCGGGTCGGCGACAGCGTAGCCTTGACGGTCGATGCCTTCCCCAAGGACACGGTGATGGGGCTGGTGCGTCTGGTGCCGCCCGCGGCGCGCCAGCAAGAGCGGGTTAGGGTCTTCGACGTCGAGATCCGGGCCCTCGGGACCGGGGTCCTCCGTCCCGGGATGACCGCCAACGTCCGGATCCGGGGCCCGGTGCGTACCGGGGTAGTACGGGTTCCGGTCGAGTCGGTGTTCCTGGTCGAAGGGAAGCCGGTGGTGTACCGGCTGCGTGGCGCCGATCCCGAGCGGCTTCCGGTGCGACTGGGCCTGAGCGATCTGACCCACGTGGAAATCCTGGAGGGTGTCGCCCCGGGCGACTCGCTCGCCCTGGAGGACCCGGTGGCCGCGGCCGAGCGAGCCCAGCGTATTTCGCGGCCCCGATGAGCCACCCGGCCCCTGGCCCCCGGCCCCCGGCCCCTCTCATCGAGGCTCACGGAGTCACCAAGACTTACACCTTGGGCCGGGTCAAGGTCCCTGCGCTCCGCGGCGTGGATCTCACCATTCACGCGGGCGAGTTCGTGGCGATCATGGGCCCATCGGGCAGCGGGAAGAGCACTCTGATGCACATCCTGGGGTGTCTCGACCGCCCTACCTCGGGCCGCTACCTGCTCGACGGGAACGATGTGAGCCGGCTGGGCGGGCGCGAGCTCGCGCGGGTTAGGAACCGCAAGGTCGGGTTCGTGTTCCAGACCTTCAACCTGATGCCCCGCCTCACGGTGGATGAGAACGTGGCCCTGCCGCTCAAGTACCGCGGCGGGATCTCCCGCAAAGAGCGGCGGGTGCGAGCCCAGCGGCTGCTCGACCGGCTCCATCTGTCCGACCGGATCGGGCACCGGCCCGACGAGCTCTCCGGCGGGCAGCGCCAGCGGGTGGCCATCGCCCGCGCGCTCATCGGGGAGCCCGCGATCCTCCTGGCCGACGAGCCCACCGGGAACCTGGATTCCCGCTCGGGCGCCGAAGTGCTCGAGACGTTCGAGGAGCTCCACGCAGCCGGCCACACGGTGATTCTGGTCACCCATGACGCCAACGTCGCCGCCCGCGCGCATCGGATCGTGGAAATGAGCGACGGAGTGGTGGTGTAGTGGGCATTCTCGAGTCGCTGCTCTCCGGACTCGGGGAGGCCCGCCGCCGACTGGGTCAAACCCTGCTCTCGCTGCTCGGGCTGATCCTCGGCACCGCCAGCATCGTCGCGGTGCTGGCGTTGTTCGGTGGGCAGGCCAAGAACACCCAGAAGTATCTCGATGAGGTCGGGGGGGTGGGCACCATCATCGTGCGGGATCGCCCGCTGCCGCCCACGCCCGGCCCGCGCGATCTCGCCTCCAAACGACTCACCTACGCCGACGCGAGATATTTGCGCGCGCGGAGCCGCACCCTCCAGGCGGTGAGCTCGGGCTGGGCCCGCGAGATGCGCTATCAGGCGGGCACGGTGGGCTTCAGCGGTGACGTCATCGGCACGGTCCCCGACTACGCCGTCATCAACGACATCAAGCCGCTGGTAGGCCGCTTCCTGAGCGACCTGGACCTGGTGGCCCAGGCGAGAATCACCGTGTTAGGCTGGAAGTTTGCCGACTCGCTGTTCGGCCGGCCGGAGTCCGCCCTCGACCGGCTGATTCTGCTCGACGGCAAGACCTTCCGGGTGGTCGGGGTATTGGAGCGGGAAGAGTTCTACTTCGCGGCCTGGGAAGGGAATTCGCTCGAATATCGAAACGAGCGCGCCTACATCCCCCTCACCACCGCCATTGCCCAGTTCGCCGAGAACGACCGGCTCGGCTTCATGACCCTGAAGGCGACGGCGGATGCGGGCCCCCGCCTCGCCGCTGCCGAGGTCAAGAGCCTGCTGTTCGCGCGGCACGGGGTGGAAGACTTTGATATTGCGCCCTCCGGCGGTGGGGGCATGGACCGGGACGACACCCAGTTCCTCACCATGTTCAACTACATCTTCCTGGTCGTGGGGGTGGTGTCGCTCTTCACCGGTGGCGTAGTGATCGCCAACGTCCTGCTCGCGTCGGTGGTCGAGCGGATCCGGGAGCTGGGAACCCTGATGGCGATCGGCGCGACCACCGGCTCGATCTTCCTCCAGCTGCTCGCCGAAGTGGTCATGATCACCCTCATGGGCGGAGTGATCGGGCTCGGGCTCGGCACCGGCCTCACCGGCCTCGTGGCGAAGATGATGCAGATGCCCGCCGCGGTCACGCCAGAGATCGCAGCGCTCGGCCTGGGGACGTCGGTAGTGGTCGGATTTTTCGCCGGATTGTATCCCGCCTGGCGGGCATCCCGGATCGCCCCGGTGGAGGCGCTCCGTGCCTAACCCGCTCAGCGAGTGGATCGAGCTGGTGGGCGACGCGCTCCGGGAAATCCGGGTTCACAAGCCGCGTTCGCTGCTCACCCTGTCGGGGGTAGTGTTCGGGTCCGCCTCGATCGTCGCGATGGTGTCGCTCGCGGGCGGGCTCAAGAACATGGCCTACCTGGACCTCAAGAACATGGGGCTTCCCCGGAGCGTCCGCCCGCTCAATCGCCCGCCCACGGCCGACCAGAAGACCGCGGCGGAGCGGCGCTACACCGGACTGCGGCTCGCCGACCTCGAGGCATTGCGCGCGCTGCCCGGGGTTGAATCGGTTCAGGGATTCGCCGTGGCGGGAGACATGCTGGCGGTGGGGCCGAAGGGCCGCCTCAACGTGCCGGTGTTCGGGGTGGACGCGGGCTTCACCGAGCTCCGCAAGTACGACGTGCTGGTGGGGCGGAGTCTCCGCCCCCTCGATATCCAGAACCATGCGCGGGTCGCGGTCGTGGGCTCGGAGCTGCTTCCCGATCTGTTCGGGGCGGCCCCGCCAGTGGGCCAGACCATCACCCTCAATGGAACCCGGTTCCGCGTGGCCGGAGTGGTGACGCCGGTGGTGCTCACCTTCGTGCCCGCCGACTTCAGCTTCACCGCGCGCCGGATCTATATCCCCTATACCTGGGTGAGCCGCTACCAGCGCGAGCCCGGGCGGGTGGACCAGGTGCTGCTCACCGCGCCGACCGAGGAGGGGGTCGGCCCGATGCTCGCGGCGACGCAGCGGGCACTCCGGATCCGGCACGGCGGGGTGCTGGATTTCGAGGTAGAGAACGAGGCCGCCGAAGTGCGGTCCGACCTCGCCATGGCGGACAACATCCTGGGGGGCTGGAACACGGTGATGTTCGCGATTGCCGGGATCACGCTGCTGGTGGGCGGGTTAGGTCTGTTCAGCGTCCTGCTGATCTCGGTGCGAGAGCGGGTGCGCGAGATCGGGATCCGCAAGGCCATCGGCGCGGACGATGGGGCGATTCTCCGGCTCTTCCTGGCGGAATCGCTCACGCTCGCCGGGTTAGGCGCGCTGCTGGGCGTCGGCGGCGGGGTCGGCTTGATCTTTATCACCAAGGCGATCGGGGCGAGCTTCGGGAAGCAGTTCGAGATCCCGGTCAATCTGCCCGCCGTCATTTCGGCGATCGGGTTCGCGCTGCTCACCGGCCTGGTATTTGGATGGTATCCGGCCCGCCGGGCAGCCAAGCTGGATCCCATCGAGGCGAT
>JBQTHV010000052.1:0-59659 GCA_052389555.1 Gemmatimonadales bacterium
TGGACGAGGAGCGCCGGATCCGCGACGCCGACATCGCCTTCTACCAGGCGCGGATCCCTCGAGACCCGAGCGGTGCCCTCGACCCGGTTCGGCTCGGCGCCCTGTTCCTGGAGCGCTATCGGGACCTGGGCCACGAACCGGACCTGGCGATCGCGGAACAGGCCGCGCGGCAATCGCTCGCCAATCGCCGGGAGCATAACCCGGGGGCCTGGCAGGTCCTCACTGCGGCGCTGCTCGGGCAACATCGGTTCGTCGAAGCCAAGGCCGCCGCGAGCGCGCTGGGCTCGCTCGACCCGGAAGACGGCGTGGCGAGGGCGATTCTGGGCGAGACCCTGCTCGAGCTGGGTGAATACTCAGAGGCCGATCGTCTCTTTCGGGCGCTCACGCCGCAGCGGCACACCCCGGGGATCCTAACCCGCTACGCCCGGTGGCTCGAGCTGCGCGGCCGGTCGCATGAGGCTCGGGCGCTCCTGGAGCGGGGACGGGAGGCGGTGGGAGCCCGGCCCGAAACTCCGCTGATCCAGCGGGCCTGGTACGACCTCCGGCTCGGCGAACTGGCGCTGCGCTTTGGCGCGTCCCGGGAAGCTCGCCGGCGCCTGGACGCCGGGCTGACCCTCATCCCTGATCACTGGCGGTTGCTCCTCGCGCGGGCACGACTGGCGAGCGAGACCGGTGAGCTTGCCCTGGCCATTCGCCTGGCCGATTCATCCCTAACCCGGAAGCCCGATCCGGTAACCCTGGCGCTGCTCGGCGATGCCTGGGCTGCCCGCGGCGACTCGATCACCGCGAAGCAATACCTCCGCGCCATGGAAGCCATGGCTCCGGCCGAGGCCGGTGGATTCCACCGGGCGTGGTATCTTGCGCTGCTCGACCACGATCTCCGGGTGCCCGCGGTGCTGGCGGCAGTCTCCCGGGAAATCGAGACCCGCAAAGACATATATGGATGGGACCTGCTCGCCTGGGCCCTCTACCAGAGCGGCCGCCCCATCGAGGCACGGGCCGCAATGGAGCAGGCACTGGCCTGGGGGACCGAGGATCGAGAGCTCGCGCGGCATGCCCGGGCCATCGAGGCCGCCCGATGAGCGAAGTCCTGGCCTACTTCCGGTTCGGCGTCTCGCACATCGCATCTCCGGGCGCGCTGGACCACCTCCTGTTCCTGGTGGCGCTGGTGGCGCCCTACCGCGTGAGGGACTGGCGGCAGCTCCTCGGCGTGGTCACCGCGTTTACTGTGGGCCATTCTCTCACCCTGGCGCTGGTGGTGACCGGCGCCGTCACCCTGCCGACCGCGCTGATCGAGTTTCTGATCCCACTCACGATTGTCGCCGCAGGGGTGGAGAACATTCGTGGATCGGCGAGGCGAGGGCTGGGATGGGCCCGCCCGCTTCTCGCCGTTTCCTTCGGTCTGGTCCACGGTGCAGGCTTCGCCAATTTTCTGCACTCGATGTTTTCCGGTTCGATCGCGCTTCCTCTTCTGAGCTTCAACCTCGGCATCGAGGCCGGCCAGATTCTGGTACTCACCGCGGCACTGGGACTGCTCTCGGGGCTTGATCGGCTGGCATCGTTCCTCCGGGTCGCCCCGGCGCCGCGAGTCCGGGCGGTTACCGTCTCGCTCCTGGCCATGGGATGGGCCTCAGTGATGGCGGCCCAGCGCGCACCATGGTAAGCGGACTGCTTCTCCTGGCGAGTGCCGGGCTCCACCCGATTCATTCCAGCGTCGCCACCGTGTCGCTGCAACCGGGGGAGTCTCACGCGACCGTCACGATCCGCGCCTTCGCGGACGACTTTCCGCCCGGCGTCGACTCAGCCGCCATAACCCGCTACCTCGCTCAGCGGTTTCTCCTTCTCGATCGGGCGGGCCGGCCGCTGCCGCTCGTGTTGCATCGCGTGGACCTGGATGGCGGCACGATCCTGCTTTCCTTGCGTGCGGTTGTGAGCGGGGACCTGCGCGCGGGGGCGCGGGTGTGGCACGGCGTGTTGGCGGAGCGTTATCCGGATCAGGTGAATCTGGTGCAGGTCCGCGTGGGACCTCGGACCGCGACGCTCATCTTCACAGCGGGCGACGGTCCCAAGCCGTTGCCCGGAAGGGGGTAACCATTGCCCTCCTGTCCTCGCGCGCTGGGCCGATCGGCTGTATGGTTCGGGTGGTGCAGCCTCCCCCGACGTCGATGCCGCTCGCATCATCGAGCGTAAGTCCGGTCGCCGAGCCCGATCGCGGGCTGCTCGCGCGGGTTGCCCGTGGCGAGGAATCGGCGCTCAGTGCACTCTATGATCGCCATGCGGCGACTCTCTACGCGCTGGCCTATCGCATCAGCGGCGAGTCCGCCGATGCCGACGAGATCGTGCTCGACAGCGTCGCGCAGGTATGGCGAGAGGCAGGACGCTTCCAGTCGGCTCGGGGATCCGTCATCGCCTGGCTCATGACGATTTGCCGCAGTCGCGCCCTGGATCTGGTTCGCGCCCGGGGGCGCCGGGCCGGACTTGCCTCGTCAGCCGCGGCCGCCGAACCCGGGAGCGTGCCCGCGATGGGCGCCGGGCAACCCAGCCCCGGCGACACCGTTGTGCTGCGCTCGGAGCGGTGCAGGGTGGTGGCCGGCGCGCTCGAGGCGCTGCCCCCTCCTCTCCGCGAAGCCATCAGGCTCGCCTATTGGGAAGGGTTGTCGCAGTCGGAAATCGCGGAGCGATTGGGTGAGCCCCTTGGCACGATCAAGACCCGGGTGCGAAGCGCGATGCATCGGTTACGGGACGTCCTGCGTCCCTACTATTACGAGCCGAGTCTATGAGTGAGGAAACGCGGGACACCTTGACCGATCTGGCCCCCGCCTACGTGCTCGGCGCGCTTTCTCCCGAAGAGACCCGCGCTTTCGAGCGGGCCCTGGCCAAGTCGCCCGACCTCCAGCGAGAAGTGGCGGAATATCGCGAGCTCAGCGCCTTGCTGGGTACTGCTGAGCCGATGGCGCCTCCTCCCGCGCTCAAGCAGCAGCTGCTCGAACGGGTCCAGCAAACCAAGACCGTGGACTTCACCGAGCGAGCGGCTCCCCCCGCTCCGCAGAAGCAGGGCGGGCGGGTTATGCAATGGATCCTGGCCGCCGGACTCGTCGCGGCCGGACTCGTGGTCGTACTGCTCTGGCGGGATGGACAGCGACTCGCGCGCGAGCTGGCCCAGCGCGACACCCTGCTGGCCGAGCGAACCACCAAGCTGGTTCAGCGGGAAGCCGAGCTCAATGCGATCCTCGAGCCCAGTGTCCAGCTCATCACGATGACGGCGACCGGTGACACCCCTCCGGTCGTGCAGGTCTTCTGGAATCGGGCCAGGAATTCGATGCTGCTGCACGCGTTCCGGCTGCGGCCGGCTCCGTCCGGCAGAGCCTACCAGCTTTGGTTCATCCCGCGCCGGGGTGCCCCAATCGCTTCGAGCGTGTTCAATACCGAGCCGGATGGCCACGGCCTCGTGCCGAACATCCAGGTGCCGGGCGAACCGGCGATTCTGGGCTTCGCGCTGACCGAGGAACCGGCCGGCGGGTCGCTCCTGCCGACCACAACCCCGATTCTCTCCGGGCGCACTGCGCCCATCCAGTAAATCCAGTTGGCAGCCGGAGGCGTAGAAGGGGAGCGGGATTGGTATCCCCCTAACCCTCAGCCGAAAGGTGACGCCATATGCTTTCCCCGTTGTTCCTTGTCTTCGCCATGCTGGTGGGGAACCTGCCATGGCAGGCTCCCCAGGTCGCACTGGACGATGCCACCATCGTGGCCATCTTCGATGCCGCCAACACGTTCGACATCGAGACCGGCACGCTGGGCAGCACCAAAGGCATGTCCAAGGAAACTCGCGCGGTCGGTGCGTCGCTGGTGCGAGACCACCAGGCAGTCCGGCAGCAGGGCCGGGACCTTGCCAAGAAGCTCGGGATCACTCCGACCCCGCCGGCTGAGAATCCGCTGGCGGCGCAGCACGAACAGGCGATGAAGGAGCTCAAGGCGCGGAGCGGAGCCGAATTCGACCGGGCGTTCCTGGATCACGAGGTCGCCTACCATCAGGCGGTGATTGACGCGGTCACCAAGACCCTGATGCCCGCG
The DNA here is from genome assembly GCA_052389555.1 of Gemmatimonadales bacterium. Lineage (GTDB taxonomy): Bacteria > Gemmatimonadota > Gemmatimonadetes > Gemmatimonadales > GWC2-71-9 > JABFSM01. Next base: position 4,072 of record JBQTHV010000052.1, read on the forward strand.
ATCCAGAACCAGGAGCTCAAGGCCTTCGTGCAGAAGCTCGCCCCTGCGTTCCAGGCGCATCTGGATATGTGCAAGGCGGCGCGCGCGCGGCACAACGCCATGTAGCTCGAGTTGCAGTGGGAAAGGCGCTCGGCCGGTATTGACCGGGCGTCGTCTCCCGCCTACACTTCCCCGCGTCAAGCGAGGGTCGTTGCGGCCCTCCACCCCGAGCCGAGCCTTGGCGAACGGGTTCCTGAACGCCTCCCTGGATTTCGTACTCGCGGAACCCTTCGGAGCTTCGGAACGCCCCGCCCGGCGGGGTGTTTTTGTTGGATGGACTTCAGGCAGGAGGTGGCATTGCCGTTAACCCGGAGGTTAGCCCGCTGAGCACACCGGAACGAGAGCGTCGCACCCGCGTCAACCGAATGATCCGGATCAGTCCAGTCCGGGTGATCTCCGAAACGGGCGAGCAGTTGGGGGTGTTGCCGATCGAAGCAGCGCTGTCCGCCGCCGAGGAGCGGGGATTGGACCTGGTCGAAGTCGCGCCGATGGCGCGGCCCCCTGTAGTCAAGATCATGGACTATGGGAAGTTCAAGTTCGAAGAAGCGAAAGCGGCGCGGGCCGCCAAGAAGAAGCAGCACGTTATCGACGTCAAGGAGATCAAGTTCCGGCCCAGCATCGACGAGCACGATTTCGATTTCAAGATCCGGCACATGCGGGAGTTTCTGAAGGAAGGCAACAAGGTCAAGGTGACCATGATGTTCCGGGGCCGGCAGATGAGCCGGCTCGATCTGGGCAAAGCGGTGCTTGATCGCGTGTCGGCGGCCCTTGCCGACATCGGCAAGATCGAGTTCGATGCCCGGCTCGAAGGCAGGAACATGACAATGGTGGTTGCGCCGAAGTAGGGGCCAGGGAGCCAGGGAGCTAGGGAGCTAGGGGACAATGCCAAAGCAAAAGACCAAGCGTGCCGCGATGAAGCGGTTCAGCCGCACGGGTACCGGTAAGCTCAAGCGAAACCGTGCCAACAAGCGGCACATCCTGACCAAGAAGACCCGCAAGCGGAAGAATCAGCTTGGCCGGCCCGCGCTGGTCAGCGGGCCCGATTATCGCCGGGTGAACCGGCTGCTCATGGCCTAGGAGGACCCATGCCACGCGTCAAGAGCGGTGTCGCGCACCACGCGCGCAAGAAGAAGATCATGAAGGCCGCCAAGGGCGGCTTCCAGGCCCGCAGCAAGCTCTACAAGGCCGCCAAGGAGAACGTGGAGCGCGGCCGTGCCTACGCGTATCGCGATCGGCGCAAGCGCAAGGGCGAGTTCCGGGCGCTCTGGATTACCCGGATCAATGCGGCGGCGCGGCTCCATGACCTGAGCTACAGCCGGCTGATGGCGGGACTGCGGCTCGCCGGGGTGACGATCGACCGGAAGATGCTCGCGGATCTCGCGGTGCGCGACGCCGATGCGTTCGCCCGGATTGCGGAGATTGCGAAGTCGAAAGCCGCCTAGGGGCGGAGCTATAGCTTTCGCTTCCATGCAACCCACCGGCCACGCGGAGCTCGACGCGCTGCTTCCCCGGCTTGCGGCGATCGGCTCGCTGGACGCTGATGCGCTGGCGGCCGAACGGATCGCGATTCTCGGCCGCAAGCACGGTCGGCTGACCACCCTGCTGCGGCAACTGCCTTCGCTCCCCCCCGATGAACGGAAGCGCGTCGGGGCCCTGGCCAACCAGCTCAAGGAAGCCTTCGACGCCGCCTTCGCCGCGCGGGAGGCAGCCCTCGCCGCCTCGAAGCCTGCCGAAACCGCCGGACTGGACCTCACCATGCCGGGGCGCGGTCGCTGGATCGGAGCGATTCATCCGGTCACCCGGGTCGTGAACGAGATCGTGGAGATCTTCCGCGAGCTGGGTTTTGCGATTGCCGTGGGCCCGGAGGCGGAAACCGAGTGGTACAACTTCGGCGCGCTCAATTTCCCGCCCGACCATCCGGCGATGGATCTGCACGATACCCTGTACCTCGACGTAGGGGCCGTGGGCCAGGGGCCGGGGGCCAGGGACGAAGGGAGAATCCTCCTGCGGACCCACACCTCTCCCGTGCAGATCCGGGTTATGCAGGCCGGGCCACCGCCCTACCGCGTGGTCATTCCCGGGATGGTCTATCGGAACGATCCCTGGGACGCCTCGCATGCGCCCGGGTTCGCGCAGATCGAGGGACTCGCGGTGGATGAAGGGATCGGGTTCGCCGATCTCAAAGCGACCCTCACGCACTTTGCCCGCCGCTTCTTCGCGCCCGAGACCAGGGTGCGGTTCCGCCCGTCCTACTTCCCCTTCACCGAACCATCGGCGGAGCTGGACGTGGAGTGCCAAATCTGCCACGGCAGTGGATGCCCCGCCTGCAAGCAGACCGGCTGGATGGAGCTCCTGGGCTGCGGCATGGTGCATCCCAAGGTCCTGGAGCATTGCGGGGTCGATGCGGAGCGCTACACGGGATGGGCGTTCGGACTGGGCCCCGGCCGGACGGCGCAGCAGCGCTTCGATATTCCCGACATCCGGCTGGAGTACGGCGGCGACATGCGATTCCTCCGCCAACTCGCGGGTCAGGAACCGTAATGAAGGTTTCCCGCCGCTGGCTCGAGGCCTTTCTCCGGCGGCCGCTCGAGGCCCGCGAGGTGGGCGAGCGGCTCACCATGCTGGGCGCCCCCCTCGAGGGGATCGCTCCGATTCGAGCCGATCTGGGCGATGTCGTGATCGGCCTCGTCGAAGCGGTCCGGCCCCATCCCAACGCGGACTGGCTCCGACTCTGTACGGTGAACGCGGGTGGTCCGGCGCGCCTCAACGTGGTGTGTGGCGCGTCCAACGTCGAGGCGGGCCGCAAGTATCCGTTCGCACCGGTCGGCGCCTCGCTCCCCGGCGGCCTCCGGCTCGATCGCCGCAAGATCCGGGGCGAATTCTCGGAAGGTATGCTGTGCTCGGCGCGCGAGCTTGGCCTTGGCGCGGATCACGAAGGGATCCTGACCCTCGAGACTGAGGCCGAGCCCGGCGCCTCGTTCCGGGCCGTGTTAGGCTTGGACGACGAGCAGATCGAGATCGACGTGCCGCCGGTGCGCCCGGATCTCTTGGGTCACAAGGGGATCGCTCGCGAGCTGGCGGTTGCGTATGGGGTGCAGTTCCGGCTGCCCGAGATGCCGGGCGGTCGGACGGTCAGGCGGTCAGACGGTCGGACCGAGCGTCGAGCCGCCGAGCCGCCGAGCCGTCCCGCCGTCCCGCCGTCCAGCCGTCACGGCGTCGTCGGCGGCGTGGCCGTGAGCATCGAGGAACCCGCCGCCTGTGCCCGGTTCACCGGGGCGGTCATCCGCGGGTTAACCGTGGGGCCGTCGCCCGACTGGCTCCGGAATCGGCTCGAGGCGGTGGGACTCCGCAGTATCAGCAACGTCGTTGACGCGACCAATTACGTGATGCTCGAGCTCGGTCAGCCGCTGCACGCCTACGATCTCGCCAAGGTGCCGGGCCCCGCCCTGATCGTCCGCCCCTCGGTCTCAGGGGAGTCCCTCCTGACCCTGGACGGGATCGAACGCCAGCTACCCGAGGGGACCACCGTGGTCGCTGATGCGGCGGGTGTCTCCGGCGTCGGCGGGGTGATGGGTGGCCGATCCAGCGAGGTGGGCGAAGCCACGACCGACGTCTTCCTCGAGTCCGCCTGGTGGTACCCGGGACCCTTGCGGCAAGCTCGGCGCGCCCTGGGGCTCCCCACCGAGGCTTCGCATCGGTTCGAGCGCGGCACCGACCTGTGGGCCGTCCCCGAGGCCCTCCGCCGGTGCATCGAGATCGTGCTCGTCACCGCGGGCGGGCGGCTCGACGGGGAGCCACTGGACCTCTGGCCCGAGCCGATCCAACCTCCCCGGGTCTTCCTTCGACACTCGCGGGTTAACCAGGTTCTCGGGGTCGAGCTTCCGATTGCCGAAATCGAGCGGTGCCTCACCGCGATCGGCGCCATCGTCGCGCCGAAGCCGCAGGAACGACGCTTCGCGGTGCAGGTGCCCGGCTGGCGTCCTGATCTTCGAGAGGAGATCGATCTGGTCGAGGAGATTGCCCGGATCCATGGATTCGACCGGTTCCCTGACACGCTGGGGTTCTCCCGGACCGGCGGGCAACGCGATGCTCCGATCGCACGGGTGGCCGAGCTGGTGCGCCAGCACATGGTGGCCGAGGGGTTGTACGAGGTGATTCTCCTCGGCGTGGGGCCAAGAGAGGGCGCGCAGGGCGGACAGGGCGGACAGGGCGAACAAGACGGTCACACGGTCAGGTGGTCAGGCGGTCAGGTAAAGCGGCCGAGCGCCCAGCCGCCGAGTGCCGTGCTGCCGAGCGCCGAGCGCCGAGCGCCGAGTCACCAGGTGCGGGTACTCAACCCGATTTCCGCCGACCATGGCTTTCTTCGCAGCTCACTGCTGCCGGGCCTGATTCGCCAGGTAGAGGCGAACTGGGCCAATCACGTGCGTGACGTCCGGCTCTTCGAGGTGGGGACAGTGTTCTCTCCCGGTCCACCTGGCCAACGGCCAAGCGAGATGACCAACCTGGCCGCCGTGATCACGGGCGGGCGATGGCCGATGCACTGGTCCGACCCCCCGGCCGGTGGTGGGGCCGGGCCCGGCATCCACCCGTCCGACTGCGACGTCTGGGATCTCAAGGGGCTCTTCGAGCGATCGGTCGCTCTGGCGAATCCGCGCGCGGCGGTGCAAGTTGAGAGCGAGGGTTGGATCGCCCGAGGCGCTGACGGTTCAGTAGTTGGGTGGGCCGGTCCGATTCGCAGTGAAGCCCCGCGCTGGGCCGCGCCGCTTCTCGGATTCGAAGTCGTGGTTGATCCGGAGGCGAGGGTCGCGCTGCGTTATGCGCGGCTTCCCGTCTTCCCTGCGGTGAGTCGCGATCTCGCGCTCATCGTGCCGCCCGGGGTGACCGCCGCGGCGATTCTTGCGGAGACGCGAACGGCGGCAGGCTCGCTGCTGGAATCGGTCTACGTCGTGGACGAGTACCGAGGCGAAGGGCTGCCGCCAGGACCACCGGGCCGCCGGAGTGTGGCGATCCGCCTGATCTTTCGCTCGGCGGAGCGAACCCTGCGGGATGACGAGGTGGACCAGGTGATGCAGCGCGTGCTCAACCGGCTACGGCAAACGCTTGACCTCACCGCGCGCACGGGCTGAGCCGGCTCCGCTCGAGGAGCTGGAGCGACTGCTCGGCGCACTCGAGGAGGAGCTGCTCGGGCTGCGCGCGCGGGTGCCTGCCGCACCGGGCAAGCTGCCCGATCAGGTCAAGCAGCGGATCGGCTTGCTGGAGGCGGAGAATCAGCTGCTCCGGCAGCGGATCGTGGCGGCGCGGGAACAGGTCGAGCGGCTGCGCACCCGGATGCGATTCATGGAGGATCGAGGCGAGTGAGTACCCAGCGTCACTCGGTGCGAGTCACCCTGGGCGGCATCGAGCTCAGCCTCAGCTCGGAGCACTCGCCCGAGTACACCAGGGAAGTCGCGGCATATTTCGATGCGGTGTTGGCCCGGATCCGGAACAGCGGGCCGACGCTCGATGCGCATCGCGCGGCCTTGTTGGCCGGCCTTGCCGTCACCGATGAGCTGTTCCAGGCCCGCGCGGGGAAGGGAGGCGGGAGCGGCGCGCTCGGTGCCAGCGACGTCGCCCGGCTCCGCGCTATGAGAGATCGGCTGGCCCGCCTGGTCGCCCCGGTAACCAAAGGGGCGACCGGCAGGGCAAAGGGAGCCTAGCTCTCCAGCCGGGGACCTTCCCGCGGTCTGCGGACCGCGTGCGGAGATACATCATGAATCCGACCGTCCTGCTCGCCGGGTTAGGCGGGCTCGTTGCCGGAGTTCTGGTCGCCCTCGTCATTTCCCGCCTGTACCTCCGCGCCCGGCGTCGCGACGCCTCGACGCTCATTGCCGACGCCGAATCGAAAGCCCTCGCCACCCTGAATGCCGCCGCCCACGAAGGGGAACAGGCGAAGGCGGCGGCGGTGCTGGAGGGCAAGATGGAAGTCCTCCGGCATCGGGAGGAAGCCGAACGGGAGCTGGTCCGCCGCCGGGAGGAAACCGAACGGGCGGAACGCCGGGCCGAAGATCGGGATCGGGAGCTGGCTCGCCGGAACGAGCAGGTCGCCCAGCAGGAGCGGACCCTCGGCGCCAAGCTGGAGTCGCTGGCCCAGAAGGAAGGAGCCCTCAACGCGCGCGAGAGTCAGATCGAGGAGCGGCGGCAGGAGCAGCATGCCCGCCTGGAGCGGATCGCGGGACTGACTACCGAAGAGGCTCGCCGCGAATTGCTGAAGCGGGTCGAGGATGAAAGCCGGGCCCAGGCTGCCGCCCTCGCCCGCGACATCCGCGAGCAGGCCAGGCGGGAAGCGGAGAAAGAAGCGCGCAAGATCATCGCGCTGGCGGTGCAGCGACTCGCCGCGGAGCATACCACCGAATCCACGGTCTCGTCCGTGGCGCTCCCGAACGACGAGATGAAGGGACGCATCATCGGCCGCGAGGGCCGTAACATCCGGGCGTTCGAGCAGGCGACCGGGGTGGACCTCATCATCGACGACACTCCGGACACCGTGGTGGTGTCCTGCTTCGATCCGATCCGGCGCGAGGTCGGGCGCCGCGCCCTCGAGGCCCTGATCAGCGACGGACGGATCCACCCGGGCCGGATCGAGGAGATCGTTCGCAAGATCCAGGGCGACATCGAGAAAGAACTGGTGGAGCTCGGGGAACAGGCCGCCTACGAAACCGGGATCCACGGCCTGCACCCGGAGCTCATCAAGCTGGTCGGGCGGATGCGCTATCGCACCAGTTACGGCCAGAACATGTACGACCATTCGAAAGAGGTCGCGTGGCTCGCCGGAATGATGGCCTCCGAGCTGCACCTCGACATCGGGCTGGCCAGGCGGGGCGGGCTCCTCCACGACATCGGCAAGGTGCTGACCCACGACAACGAAGGCACCCACGTGGAGCTCGGCGTCGAGGTGGCGCGCAAGTATCAGGAGAGCGATCCGGTGATCGGGTGTATCGCCGCCCATCATGACGACGTGCCGCACGAGACCATCGAATCGGTCCTGGTCCAGGCCGCCGATGCGGTGAGCGGGGCCCGCCCTGGCGCTCGACGGGAAGCGTTCGAGACCTACGTGAAACGCCTAACCCGGCTCGAGGAAATCTCCCGGGAGTTTCCCGGGGTCGAAAAGGCCAATGCGATCCAGGCGGGGCGGGAAGTCCGGGTGATCGTGGTCCCGGACAAGGTTGATGACCTGAGGGCGCAGGAGCTGGCCGACTCGATCGCCAAGCGGATCGAGGGCGAGCTGCAATACCCCGGGCAGATCAAGGTCACGGTGATTCGGGAAACTCGCGCGGTCGGCCTGGCGCGATGAGCGCGCGGATCCTCGACGGGGCAGCCCTCGGGCGGCGAATTCGGGAGGAAGTCAGCCGGGAAGTGGCCGAGCTGAGCGCGCGCGGGGTGATCCCCGGGCTGGCGGTCGTCCTGGTAGGTGACAACCCGGCCAGTCAGGTCTATGTGAAAGCCAAGGGAAGGGCCTGCCGGGAAGCCGGGATGTACTCCGAGACCATCACCCTCCCGCGGGAAGCCTCCGAGGCGGACGTGTTAGGTACCGTGGACCGGCTCAACGCCGACCCGCGCATTCACGGCTTTCTGGTCCAGCTCCCCCTGCCCAGGCACATCGATACCAAGCGCGTCCTCCACCGGGTGGCACCGCACAAGGATGTGGACGGGTTTCACCCCATGAACGTTGGGAGGCTGGTCGTCGGTGATCCCGCCGCCTTTCGGCCTGCCACTCCCTACGGCGTACAACAGATGCTGATTCGCTCCGGCATCGAGACCAAGGGCGCCCACGCCGTCATTCTGGGCCGGAGCAATATCGTGGGGAAGCCGATGGCCAATCTGCTGCTCCAGGACGGCCCAGGCGGCAATGCCACGGTTACCGTATGCCACTCCCGCTCGCGAGACCTGCCCGGCATAACCCGGAATGCCGACATCCTGATCGTCGCGATAGGGAAGCCCCGGTTCGTCACGCGGGACATGGTGCGGCCGGGCACGGTGGTGATCGATGTGGGAATCAACCGGGTGCCCGACGCCAACGATCCCAGGGGCTATGCCATCGTGGGTGACGTGGATTTCGGGCCGGTGTCGGAAGTTGCTGGGGCCATCACGCCGGTGCCCGGTGGGGTGGGAAGAATGACGATCGCAATGCTGCTCACGAACGCGGTGCAGGCGGCGAGGACGGCAGCGGGACGGGACGGCGGGGCGGCAGGACGGCGGGACGGCAGGTAATTCAGTGGCCCGAGATCCTTCGCTGTTCCCGGATGAGCCGAGCCGCCGAGCCGTCCAGCCGTCCAGCCGTCAAGCTCCCCAGCGCCGAGGGCCGAGCGCCGAGCCACCCGCCCGACCGCCTGACCGCCCAACCGCCCTCTCTGTTAGCGAGCTCCTCACCCTCATTCGAGGCGGCGTCGAATCCGCAGTGGGGCGCAGCTGGGTCCGGGGTGAAGTGAGTTCTCTTAAGGTGCACGCAACCGGCCACTGGTACTTCACGTTACGCGATGCCGAGAGCTGCATTCGATGCGTCATGTGGAAAACCTACACAGCCCGAATGAAAGCTCAGCCGGTGGAAGGAACCGAGGTCTTTGTCCTGGGCAGCCCCACCGTGTGGGAGGAGCGGGGTGACCTGCGCATGACGGTCAACGTGATGCTGCCCACTGCCGGCGTGGGGCTCCAGCAGCTCGCCAAGGAGCGGGTTCGGGCCGCCCTCGAGAAAGACGGTTTGCTGGATCCCGCGAGAAAGCGAGCCCTCCCGGAGTTCCCCCGCGGGGTCGCCGTCATCACCAGTGAGGATGGGGCGGCTCTTCACGACATGATCATCGTGGCTCGGCGCCGGTGGCCCGCGATCCGGATTCTCGTCGTCCCGGCAACGGTTCAAGGCGAAGAGGCGCCCAGAGCCCTGGTGCGGGCAATGCAGACGGTCAACCGCCTGGCCGGTATTGACCTCTGCGTGATTGGCCGGGGTGGAGGCGCGCGCGAGGATCTCGCCGGGTTCGATGACGAACGAGTCTGCCGGGCCGTGGCCGAGCTCCGGTTCCCCACCATCTCCGCGGTAGGCCATGAGACCGACATCACGCTGACCGACCTGGTCGCCGACCTCCGGGCTCCCACGCCGTCGGCGGCAATGGAGCTGGCTCTCCCCGACCGGGCCGAGTGGCTGCGTCATGTCGCCTCCCTCGCGACCCGGCTCGCTCGCGGGTTAGGCCGGAGGACCGAGCTGGTCGGTGCCCGGCTCGCCCGCACCGGCGACCGCATTCAGGCCGCCATGAGCCGTGGCCTCGACGAGCCCAGGGCCCACCTCGACCGGCTCGGCGCGGAGCTCGAGGCGTTGAGTCCGCTCCGGGTCCTTGCCCGCGGGTATAGCGTCGCCCGGCTTCCCGATGGGACCGTGGTGCGGCGCCGCGAGCAGCTTCCCGACGGGGCCCGGTTCCGCTTGCGGGTGAGCGACGGGGAACTTCCGGCCCGGCGGGAGCCCGACGCGTCGTGACGGGATCCGCCGCCCAAGGTTCGGATTCCCTCTCTTCCGATATTCGGCGCTTGGAGGAGATCGTCCGACAGCTCGAGTCCGATGATCCCGATCTCGATCGCGCTCTCGCTCTCTTCGAGGAGGGAGTGGCCCGGCTTCGCTCGGCACGAGAACGATTGGCCGCGGCGGAGACCCGGATTCAGAAAGTGCTGGAAGACGCCGCCGGCGACCTCAGACTCAAAGACGAGGGGCCAGGGAGCTAGGGAGCTAGGGAGCTAGGGCTTCTCGACGGTCACCCTGGTGCGTACCGAGTTCGCGATATAACACTCGCGGTGCGCTTGCTCGTGCAGGGCATCCAGGTCCGCCTGGGTCGGCTGCGGCGTTCCCGAGAAGGCGATGCGAGGTCGCAGCGTCACGCGGGTTATGGCCAGCCGGCCCTCCGGGTTTCGCTCCATCGTTCCCACTGCGTCATCGCCGTAGGCATCGATGGTAAACCCCCGTTTCGCTGCCAGCCAGAGAAACGTGAGCATGTGGCAGCTCGACAGCGCCGCCACCAGGGCTTCTTCCGGATCAACTCCGGCCGGATCGGAAAGCGGAACCGGCACCACGTGGGGAGAGGCGGAAGCCGGAATACTCGCGCCCCCGTCGAACGTCCAGCGATGGGCCCGGCTGTACTTGTTGTCGATGAACCGGGCGCCGTGGCGCTCCCAGGTCACTGTCGCGCGATACTCGGCCATGTCGATCCTCCGTGACTCATGGACGTCGGCTCGCCGGAGAGACTGAAGTTATCCTCCAGTCATGACCACAAGCGCGGGGGCCGTCCTCGCCGAAGCCCGGACGCTGGTCGATACCTGCCTCGCCCGCCGGGCCGCCGCGCTGCGCCAGCATCCAGGCGGGCCGGCTGGCGCGGCGCTCGCGTATGCGCTGGAAACGCCGGGCAAGCGGGTGCGGCCGGCCCTGGTGCTTGCCGGTTACCGCGCGGCAGGGGGCTCCCATCCCGGCATCGCGACCGTGGCGGCCGCGGTGGAAATCGTCCACACCTACTCGCTGGTCCACGACGATCTTCCCTGCATGGACGACAGTCCGCAGCGGCGCGGCCGGCCCACGGTGCACCGTCGCTTCGACGTGCCGAGTGCGACCCGGGCCGGCTTTCTGCTCGTCCCGCTCGCGGTCCGAGAGCTGATCAGCGGGTTAGGTGAGATCGGGTTCACTCCGGACGCCATGCGCGCCATCGCCGGGCGACTGCTCGAGGCGAGCGGGATCCGCGGGATGGTCGGCGGGCAGTGGCTCGACCTGACTGCCGAAGGAGCCGAGCCTTCCTTCCCCGATCTGACCGAGATCCATCGTCGCAAGACCGGCGCGCTGATCGAGGCCTCCTGCGTCGTCGGTGGACTGGCCGCTCGAGCGACCCCCCCGGTCGTGGAAACCCTGGCCCGGTACGGCCGCGAAGTGGGACTCGCCTTTCAGATCGCGGACGATCTCCTCGACGTGACCGCCACCTCGGAGGCGTTGGGCAAGGCCGCCGGTCACGATGCCACGCTCGCGAAGGCCACCTACGTCACCCGGCTCGGCGTGGAGGGAGCCCGGGCCGAGGCCCACCGTCACGTCGTTAACGCGCGGGAAGCGCTGCGCACCGGGGGGCTCGACCGCGGGCCGCTCGCTGCACTCGCCGATTATATTGTGGAGCGTCGCTCCTGACTTCTCCTGCACCGGGAATCGGATGTCCCTGCTCGACGGCCTCAATGCTCCCGAGGACCTCAAACGCCTGCATCGTGATCAGCTTCCCGCGCTGGCCCAGGAAATCCGCCAGCGCCTGATTGAGGCCTGCTCGATCACCGGCGGTCACATTGGCGCGAGCCTGGGCTGTGTGGAGCTCGCCGTCGCGCTGCTCTACGAATTCGATTCGCCGCGCGACAAGATCGTGTGGGACGTGGGCCACCAGGCCTACGCCTGGAAGCTGCTGACCGGGCGCAATGCCGCCTTCGACACGCTGCGCCAGTCGGGCGGGATCTCCGGCTTCCTGCGCCGGAGCGAGAGTCCCCACGACCAGTTCGGGGCGGGACACGCCGGCACCGCAATGTCCGCCGCCCTCGGCATGGCCACCGCGCGGGATTTGAAGGGGGAGCAACACAAGGTCGTGGCGGTTGTGGGAGACGGCGCGCTGACCTGCGGCCTGTCCTACGAGGGCATGAACAACGCCGGCCACTCGGACCGCGACATCATCCTCATCGTCAACGACAATGGGATGTCCATCTCGCCCAATGTGGGCGCGATCAGCAAAACCCTCGGCCGGATTGTCGCGAGTCCGTTCACCCAGCGGATGCGGGAGCACATCAAGCACTGGACCCTCAAGGCGGGCCACGTCTTCGGCGAGGGCGTGGTGGAGTTCGCGAAGAACCTGGAGGAAAGCGCCAAGAACCTCTTTTCGCCGGGGATGTTCTTCGAGGAGCTGGGCTTCCGCTACTTCGGGCCTATCGATGGCCACAACGTCCAGAAACTGTGCGACACCTTGCGTTTCGTCCGCGGGTTACCCGGCCCGCGAGTCGTGCACGTGCGGACCGAAAAGGGCAAGGGGTTCGCCCACGCGGAGGCCAATCGGGAGAAGTGGCATGGGCTGGCAGCCTATGACCCGGTCACCGGCGATCCTCGCAAGTTGGCGAGCGGGCCGCCGACCTGGACCCAGGTCTTCGGGCAAGCACTCGCCGATCTGGGCGCCGAGCATTCCGACTTCGTGGTCATCACCGCGGCGATGCCGTCGGGGACCGGAACCAACATCTTCGAGCAGCGCTGGCCCAAGCGCTTCTTCGACGTGGGGATTGCGGAGGGTCATGCCGTCGTCTTCGGGGCCGGGCTAGCCACCCAGGGGATCAAGCCGGTCTGTGCGATCTACAGCACGTTCCTCCAGCGGGCCTACGATGGGATCGTTCACGACGTCGCCGCCCAGCAGCTGCCGGTGCTCTTCTGCCTGGACCGCGCGGGTTTGGTCGGCGAGGACGGTCAGACCCACATGGGCCTCTACGACATCGCCTACTTGCTCGCGCTTCCCGGCGTCACAGTCACCGCGCCCAAGGATGGTGAGGAGCTGATCGGCCTGCTGCGGACCGGCCTCGCCCACCCGGGACCTTTCAGCATTCGATATCCCCGCGATAAGGCGCCCGCGGCGGTCCGGCCCCTGAGCGAAATCCCCGCGGTACCCTTCGGCACCTGGGAGGAGCTGCGCTCCGGGAACGATGTCGCCCTGCTCGCCGTCGGCACCATGGTGCGGCCCGCGCTTGCGGCGGCGGAGCAATTGGCGCTTGAGGGGATCGATGCCACGGTCGTCAACTGCCGCTTCCTCAAACCGTTCGACCAGGGCAGGCTGGTATCGCTGGCGGACGAGTTCCGCCTGATCGTCACGGTCGAGGAAGGCACGCTGGTGAACGGCTTCGGCGCGATGGTCGCCCGGGAGCTGGGCAGCTCGCATCCCGAGCTCCGGGTCCACTGCCTTGGCGTGCCCGACCGGCTCATTGACCAGGCGCCCCGCGCCGAGCAGCTCGAGCGCTTCGGGCTGACCGGCAAGGGAATCGCCGCGCAGGTCAGCGCGCTTCATCAGCAGGAGAGCTTCGAGGCGCGATGAACGTCGGGGTGGTCGGTAACCCGCGCTATGCCGGCCTCGCGGCGATTCTCCCCGGCATGGCGCGTCGCGCCGACCAGCTGGGCCTGACGCTTCACTCTGAGCCGACCCTGGAACCCTACTGGCCCCGGCACCTTTCGCCGATCGGCTCGGCGCCGCTCGATGCGCTGGTGACCCTGGGCGGCGATGGCACCCTGCTCCGAGGGGCGCGCATGCTCCAGGGAGCGCCGGTACCGATCCTGGGCGTAAACCTGGGCCGGGTGGGGTTCCTCACCGCCGCGATGCGAGACGAAGCCGAGGAAGCCCTAACCCGCCTGGCCGAGGGTCGCTACGTCACCGAACGGCGCCGCACCCTGCAGGCGGTGATCATCTCGTCGCAGGGCGAACGCTCCACGCTCCCCCCCGCGGTGAATGATGTGGTGATCCACAAGCGTGGGGTGGCCCGGCTCATCCGGCTCAACGTGCAGGTGAACGGCGCTGACGTCGGCAACTACTCCGCCGACGGCCTGATCGTGTCCACCCCGACCGGCTCGACCGCCTACTCGCTCTCCGCGGGCGGCCCGATCATCGTGCCCGACGTGGATGCGCTGGTGATAACCCCGATTTGCGCCCACACCCTGGCGGTGCGGCCGGTGGTGGTTCCCGGCGATGCCAGCATCACCGTGGTACCGATCCGGCCCTGGGCGGAAGACCTGCTGGTCTCGGTGGACGGCCAGCAGGCCAACGTGCTCGGGGCGGATGCGCAGGTGGACCTGGCGCGGGGTGGGGCGCCGGTGGTCCTGGTGCGGTTCGAGATCGACTACTTCGCCCGGATGCGCGCGAGCCTCAGGTGGGGCGATCTCACCGAGCGCGACCCGTGATCGCCGAACTGCGGGTTAGGAACGTCGCTACCATCGAAGACGTCACCCTCCGGCTCGGTGCCGGGCTCAACGTGCTCACCGGCGAGACCGGGGCGGGGAAGTCGCTGCTGGTGGATTCCCTGGCGTTGCTCCTCGGCGGCCGGGCCGACACCGGCGCGATCCGGCCGGGCGGGGGTCGCGCGGTCATCGAAGGCGTCTTCGAGGAGATTGCCGGCCCGGCGCGCCAGGCGATCGAGGCCGCCGGGCTCGACGTAGAAGAGGATCGGGTCGTGATCCGGCGGGAGCTTGCGCCGGAAGGCCGCTCCCGCGCCTGGATCAACGGCAGTCCCACCACCGTGACGGTGCTGGCAGAGGTCGGCGCCCATCTGGTCGAGCTCCATGGCCAGCACGATCTGCAATCGCTGCTCAAGCCTGACACCCAGCGGGATCTGCTCGATGCCTTCGGGGAAGCCGAACCGGAGCGGCGTGGTCTCGCCGGGGCCGTCGTCGCCCTGCGCGAGCTTCGCAAGCAGGAGGATGACCTCCTAACCCGGCGCGACGAAGTCAGCCGCCGGGCGGACTATCTGCGCCACGTGGTGCAGGAGATCGAGGCCGCTCGCCTCCAGTCCGGGGAGGACGCCGCGCTCGAGCAGGATGCCCGGCGGCTGGGGGCCATCGAGCAGCTCACCGAGGCAGCGGCCCGGCTCCGCGACGCGGTGGAGGGAGAAGAGGGAAGCGCGCTCGATGCGGTGAGTCGGGCTGAACGCGCGCTGAGCCAGCTCGAACGAACCGATCCGCCTGCCGCGGAATGGCGAGAGCTGCTCGACGCGGCTTATGCCAACCTGAGCGAGCTCGCCAGCCGCGCGCGGGATTACGCGTCCCACCTCGAAGATGACCCCGCCCGGCTGGCCGAAGTCGAGGCGCGGCGCGACCTGCTCCACCGGCTCAAGCAGAAATACGGGGCCACGCTCGACGCGGTCCTCGCCACGCGGAGGTCCGCGGCGGACGAGCTCGACCTCCTTGACACCGCCGATCTCGATCTGCGGACCCTCGCGGCCCGGCGCACCGCACAGGAAGCCGCGGTCACCGCGGCGGCGGCGGCCCTTACCGGCCGGCGAGACGCCGCGGCCGAACGGCTCTCCCGGGAGGTCAACCGGGTGCTGCCCAGGCTCGGCATGGCGGGCGGGCGGATTTCGGTTGCCCTAACCCGCCTCCCGGAGCCGAGAGAGGCCGGTGCCGAATCGATCGAGTTCAAGGCCCGGCTCAATCAAGGCATGGAGGAGCGACCCTTGGCGAAGACCGCTTCGGGTGGGGAGCTCTCGCGGCTCATGCTGGCACTGCGGGTGGTTCTGGCGCGCCACGATCAGATTCCTACCCTGGTCTTCGACGAAGTGGATCAGGGGATCGGTGGTGAAATCGGAACCCGCGTGGCCCAGGCACTGGCTGAAGTGGCCGCGCGGCATCAGGTATTGGTGATCACCCACCTCCCCCAGATCGCGGCGGGAGCCGATCGCCATCTGGTGGTTTCGAAACGGGCGCGGGCCGGGATTGCGACCAGCGACGTGGCGACCCTCCACGGCGAAGATCGGGTCGCCGAGCTTGCGCGCATGCTGGGTGATCCGGACGCGGAAACCGCACGCCGCCACGCGCTTGCGATGTTGAGACGTTAGGAAGTAATCCGTGACAGGACGCGGGTGGCCGGAGGTCTCCCTCAGTCGCATCTGGCGCCGCAACGGGATGGCCCTGTGATCTGCGCATGAGAGCGGCGCCCATAGCGCCCTCGGGACACCTCCGGCCCCCTGTGACCTCTTACCGCTCACCTCTCACCTCTCACCTCTCACTGCTCACCTCTCACCACAGCTTGCCGTAGACCCGCATCTCAAACACCACCGACTGCCGGAGCGGCACTCGTCCCTCGGTCGAGCCCACCAGCATCTGACCTCGAATCGTGGCGTCCAGCGGCAGTCCCACCCGCCCGTCCCGGCGGATCCCGGTGTGCGCGAGGCTCAAGCCGGCTGAGAGCATG
Source organism: Gemmatimonadales bacterium (assembly GCA_052389555.1). Lineage (GTDB taxonomy): Bacteria > Gemmatimonadota > Gemmatimonadetes > Gemmatimonadales > GWC2-71-9 > JABFSM01. The sequence goes on from JBQTHV010000052.1 coordinate 20,067, forward strand.
GTCCCGTTCTCCTTGGTCCCCTGAGCCAGCACGGCCGGCGAGAGACCCGGGAGCGAATCCTGACCCGGTGCGTAGGTATACTGATCGGCGCTCTTTCGCCAGTAACGCACGCCGGCCACGAAGGAAAAATGCCGGGCGAGCCGGACATACGGCTCGATCGCGCCTTCCATGATCTCGCCGGGATCGCGTTCGACCAGCGCGAGATTGTTCGCGGGGACCAGGGGCTGGCCGGGAGACGTGATCCGTCGCTCGAAGCGATGGGGACGCTGGAGGACATAACGCGCCGAGAACCGGGCCCCGACCCATTTCGTCATGACGTCGGCGACCAGATCGGCCTGGAGATCGAGCTGTCCATCGCCCGTGCCCACGTCAAACAATGCGTTGGGATCGTCGATCTTGCCGGTGGGGAGGCGAGCCGTGCCTTGAAGGAAGGAGCGGACCGCAATGCCGCCCTCGATCGGTGGCCTCCCGTTCAGCAAGGCAAGCCCTAACCCGACCTCGATATCGCCGAGCTCACGAATGACTGGCGGTTCGAATGGCGGCGCTTCGATCGGGCCACCGGCCCGGGTGACGTAGTCTTCCAGCCCACCGGGGGCGAGTCCCGCCGCTGGAAGGGCAGGCGAGCTCTCGAGGATGATGGAATCGACGGCGAGCAAGCGCCCCCGAATCGAATCGATGGTCTGCCCGAGCACGATCGCCGGCGTTGATCCGGTCCTCGGCAGGAAGCTGGATTCCAACAGGAGGGATTGCAGTGCGGTCTGGAGCGACCGGCCGCGACTGAGTAGCGCCTCTGCTTCAGCTCGACGAACCGGATCGGCAGCGTACTGGCCGCTTTGAATCCTGCTGTTCAGTGTGCCGAGGGCGGTATCGAGCTCAGTCAGAAATGCATTCGTTGTGGTGCTTCCTCCGGCGGTGCCGAACCGGGGATCGGCGGGATTGAAGCCAGCAGTGGCGCCCGCCGAGTCTACCGTGACTTGCGAGAGAACCCGTACCCGCACAATGGGCGCTCTCCCGAAGATTGTGAGCCACGAGGTCACCCCTAACGCGGCACCGATTTCCGCCGTCCCGAGGTTTACGGAGAGATCCGCCGATGACTTGCCGAGCGAGAGCGACAGTCCTTGCGCTCCGGTCGCTGCCTGCAGGGCCGCTTCGGTCTGGGCAAGGCCCGGCAGAAACGCACCGGTGAGCGGATCGTGCCTCCATTCCTGAGCGGCGTCCTGCTTGACTCCCGCGACGTAGGCGCGGTCCCAGAAATCGAATCGGCCGCCGATGTCGAAGCGGACCTGTCCCTTCGGCACGGTGAGGGGCGGAAGTTGGGCCGGCAGCTGAGTGGAAACGACCGCGGCGAGCAGCAGCGCCAGGCAGAGGTCGCGCGGTCGGAACGAGGGCATCGGTGCCGGAAATTCGCCGGGTCATGCAGCGAACGCCAGTCCATCGCGCAGTATCTTTCCAGCACGCCGGGGTGGCGAAACTGGCAAACGCAAGGGACTTAAAATCCCTTGGGCTTCGGCCCTTGCGGGTTCGATCCCCGCCCCCGGCATTCCGGGTACTCGAGCGGTACATTTGCGGGTGCTCCGAGAAGCCCGGTACGCGCCGGCTGATACCTTTCCCCCATGTCCGCTCCTGCTCCCAGGCTCCCCGGTGCCGAGGTGCCGGCGCCGGTCCACCCCCACGATCCCCACAACAAGGTCTTCCTCAGCGGACCCCGGTCGCGGCTATCCGAGCTGGCCCGGGTCATTCGGATCGGGTCGGAGTTCCTCAAAGGATTCCGGCACTTTCACTTCGTGGGACCCTGCGTGACGGTGTTCGGCTCGGCCCGGTTTACCGAGGAGCATCCGTACTACGGGCTGGCGCGAGAGATTGGCCGGCGACTCGCCCGCGCCGGCGCCACGGTGATGACCGGCGGCGGGCCCGGCATCATGGAGGCCGCGAATCGCGGCGCCCGGGAGGCCGGCGGGTACTCGATCGGGTGCAACATCGAGCTTCCCGAGGAGCAGACTCCTAACCCGTACCTCGACCGCTGGGTCACCTTCAAGTACTTCTTTGTCCGCAAAGTGCTACTCGTGAAGTACAGCTTCGCGTTCGTGGTGATGCCGGGTGGGTTTGGCACGCTCGACGAGCTCTTCGAGGCAGCCACGCTGGTGCAGACCCGGAAGATCGAGTCCTTTCCGCTGATCCTGGTCGGCACCTCCTACTGGCAGCCGCTGCTCGACTTTGTGCAGGGGACCCTGGTGCGGGCCGGTACCGTGGCGTCCCAGGACCTCGAGCTCCTCACCCCCACCGATTCACCGGAGGTGGTCGAGGGCCTGGTGCGGAACGCGCTCGAGGAGCATCGGACCGACATCGCAGTCCGGCCGAAACGGCTGCGCCTGTTCGGTGAGAGGTGAGCGGTGAGCGGTGATGGGAACGCCTGGCCTCCGTTGTCCTTCTTACCTCTTACCTCTTACCTCTCACCTTCTAGAAGCCCCCGCCCGGTCCCGAAATGATGTACGTCACCTTGTTCCCGTTCACGAAGAACGCCGGCGCCTTGCTGCCCAGGTAGGACACCAGTTTCGCCATCAGCTTTTCGTCGTCGGTGGTCGCCGAGACCGCGATGATGCGGGATCCATCTTCCCCGAAGTTGTCGTAGTCGAGGATGTAGGGCCCGCGATCGAACGACCCCGCGAGCTGGCCGGGCAGGAGCGGCCCGAGCCCGGCGGGCACCGCGCCCGCCCCGGTTTCCTCCGGCCAGGTCTCCTTGCCGGCGTAGTAGTTGAACGCCGCGATCTGGACGGCCCGCATTTCCTGGCTCACCTGGGTGGCGATGCCGGCATTGCGGAGATCGTTGCTCTTGAGCAGGGCAAGCCCGGCCAGGATCCCTAACACCAGGATCACGATCATCAACTCGATGAGCGTGAATCCCCGCCGGTCCAGTCGACTCATGGCGTCTCCCGCGCTCGATTCTTAAGGCGGGTTAGGCTCGTGCCCAGAAACGCCGCGGTGGAGTCGGAATCCCGCAGGACAACGAGCGAATCGCCGGTGGTGGCCGAGAGGAGGAAGCGCTCACCCGCGCGGCGGTAGTCCACCCCCCGCGCGGTGCTGCCCGCGTCCAGGAGCGTCGCGGGGAGCCGGCCGGTGCGCCGGAGGTAAGCGCGTACCAGGTCGCGCTCTCGCATCAGCACCAGTCGCAGGGACGCTGCCGCCACCGCGCCGGTCTCCGCCTGCAATCCCGTTGGGCCGGCCAACCAGCTCGGCCGGAGCACCAGCATGACCAGACCGACCAGCCCTAGGAAGCCGAGGACCCGCACGACGGGCGAGCGGCGGCGCCGCGGGCGCAGGCCGGCGCGGGCCCGGGCCTGCGTGGCGCGGTCCCTCACGGCCGCGACGGCCGCTTCGTACAGGCTGCTCTTGCTGTCCCGGGGCGGAACGGTAGGGGGATGCGGACGCCGCGGGGGCGGGTTAGGCTGGCGCTGCCCCCCAGGGGTCACGGGGCGCCCCATTCGTGCCGGGCGTCTTCTCCGCCGCCCGACTTGAACTGCCCGGCCAGGGCGAGCTCTACCTGGCCCGGAAAGGTCGCAATGTCAATCGGCTTGGTGATGTAGCCGTCGAATCCGGCGTCCTTGGCCCGGCGCTCGTCTTCCCCGCGGGCATGCGCCGTCAGCGCCACGACGCGGAGATCGCGCCACGGGGCAGGCTGGGCCCGGAGCTCCTTGATCAGCTCGTACCCGTCGCGGCCGGGAAGCTGGATGTCCATCAGCACGACATCGGGCTGGCTCTCGCGAATCGTGGCCATGAGACCATCGCCGGAAGCAGCCGCGACCACCTGGTGCCCCTTCATCGCGAGGAGCGCCCGGAACAACTTGAGGTTGTCGCTGTTGTCCTCGACGATCAGGATCTTCGCCATGGGTCAGGCCATCTTGACCCGCCGCAGCACCGCCTTCACCCGCGCCTGCAGGGATTGCGGCTGCACTGGCTTGGAGAGAAAGTCCTGCGCGCCGAGCTCCAGCACCCGAATCTCGGTGTCGTCGGTGCGCGCGGTGAGGACCACCACCGGCACGCCGGCCGTCTTGATCCGCGCCCGCAATTCTTCCAGGACGCCCAGCCCGTCGAGGCGCGGCATGTCGATATCGAGCAGCAACAGGTCGAACTGGCCGCTTTCGACCGATTCGAGCGCTTCCAGCCCATCGGCTGCTTCGCTGACCCGGTAGCCGGCCCGCTCCAGAATCGAGCGGCAGAGGCGCCGCATCTGGGGGTCGTCGTCGGCGACCAGGATGTGGGGCTGCTCCTCGCCGCTATCGGCGCCGTCCGCGGTCACCCGTTGCCGCACGGCCTCCGGGACATTCCCGCCCGGCTTGGCGGGGGCCGCCTCCTCCTCGTCGGCCGACTTCTCGCCTAACACGCGAACGACCTCGTCGAGGGAGGTCTGCCCGGTCCACACCCGCTCCAGGCCGCTCTCCCACAAGGTGCGCATCCCGAGCGGCCGAGCCACCGCGAGCAGCTCGTCCGGCAGCGCCCCGGCCTCGATCTTGTGCGCGACCGCGTCATTCACCGGCATGATCTCTATCACCGCCAGCCGGCCTTTGAAGCCGGTCCCGCTGCAGTTCTTGCAGCCCACCGCCTTGCGGGGGGTGGCTTGCTGGCCGGCCGGGGGGCGGGCCTCGAGTGGAAGGGCGTCCACCGGGATCGGCTCGGAGCAGTTGGCGCATAGCCGCCGGACCAGCCGCTGCGCGACGATCCCCTTGAGCACCGACGCGATCTTGAAGCTCTCGGTCCCCAGATCGCGGAGCCGCACCACCGCCGAGGGGGCGTCGTTGGTGTGCAGGGTCGAGAGCACGAAGTGCCCTGAAAGACCGGCCTGGATTGCGATGGTCGAGGTATCCCCATCGCGGATCTCGCCGACCAGCAGAATGTCGGGGTCCTGCCTGAGCACTGAGCGCAACGCCGTCGCGAAGGTGAAGCCCTGCGCTTCGTTGACCTGGAGCTGCGAGATGCCCGGGATGTCGTACTCGACCGGGTCCTCCACGGTGATGATGTTGACCTTCCCGGTCCGGAGCTCGTTGATCATCGCGTAAAGCGTGGTCGTCTTGCCGCTGCCGGTCGGTCCAGTGACCAGCACCATCCCTTCCCGGTGCCCCAGGAATTTGCGGAAGATTTCCTCCTCGGTGGGGGGTAGGTGGAGATCGGGGATGTTCGCCCGGAGGTTCGACTTGTCGAGAATCCGGATGACGACCTTCTCGCCGCGGCGCGCGACCGGCACCGTCGCGACACGGAGATCGATCAGCTTGCCATCGACGCGCACCGCGGCACGGCCATCGTGGGGATGGAGCGGGTCGGTCACGTCGAGCTTCGCGAGAATCTTGACCCGGCGCGCGAGCGACGGCCCCGAGTTCGGGGGCAACCGCATGACTTCCTTGAGCACCCCGTCGATCCGGTAGCGCACCGACATGCCGTCGGTGAGCGGCTCGCAATGGATGTCGCTGGCTCCTTCGCGCACCGCCTCGCTGATGATCGCATCCACCAGCTTGGTCATCGGCGCGTCGAGCGAGGGGTCCCGGTTGTCGTCGTGAACCTGGATGTCCTCGACCGCCTCGAGATTCGCCGGGTTCAGGCTGTCGAGCAGCCGATTGATGGCTTTCTCGGGGCGATAGGCCTCGTCGATCTTCTTGTCGATCGCGTCGGGCGGAGCGACTTCGAGCGTAACCCGCCGTCCCGTCACGAACCGCAGCGTTTCCTCCAGGTCGAGGTCTCGGGGATCGGCGGTGGCGAGCGTGATGTTCCGGTCGTCGGCCTGGAGCGCAACCACCCGGTGCTTGCGCGCAATGGATTCCGGCAGGAGGGTGGCCGCCCGGGGATCAGCGGATCCGAGATCGGCAGGTTTCACCCGGAACCGGGTTGCCAGGGCCTGGACAATCTGGTAATCGTTGGCGTAGCCCTGCCGGACCACCCGCTTCCAGATCCCTTCACCCTCGATGGGACTGGGCTGCAGGAGATCGGCGGCCTGGCCCGGCTGGAGCACCCCGGCGTCTTCGAGTGCCTGGGCGAGCCACCCGTCAACCGGCTGCTTCTGGCCGACTGCCTTGGCGGTCATCGGGAGCCTGAAGGTGCGGGAAGGTTGGTGGCGGATCGGTCTATACCTACAATTCCGCCCAGTCCAGAGCAAGAGCGAGCGAGACTGCGATGCTGGTTCAGGGAAGCGTTGCCGCTCCCGGGGACAAGAGTGTGACCCATCGCCTCCTCCTGTTGGCAGGGCTCACGCCGGGCCGTTCCCGGATTCGAGGAGCGCTCACCTCGCTCGATGCGCGATCGACCGCCAGGGTCCTGCGTTTGCTTGGAGTGGCGGTGACCTCTCTCCGGCCTGGCCAGGACGTGTTCATCACCGGGCGATCCCGGTTTCAGCGTCCGCGCCAGATCCTGCATTGTGGCAATTCCGGGACCACCGCCCGGCTTCTGCTCGGGCTCCTGGCGGGCCACTGGTTCAAAGCCGTCCTCACAGGGGATAAGTCGTTGCGCAGTCGGCCGATGCGGCGAGTGACCGAACCCCTCAACGTGATGGGGGCGGAGTTCGAAGCGAAGGGCCCGCTTCCCCCCGACCGGCTGCCCTTGGCGATCCGCGGCGGCCCCCTGCATCCGGTCCAGTGGGAACTGCCGGTCTCCAGCGCGCAAATCAAGGGAGCTCTGCTGCTTGCCGGGCTGGCCGGGAAGGTTCCGGTTTCCCTCCGCGAACCCCGGGGCCGTTCTCGCGACCACACCGAGCGCCTGCTCCGTGCGTTCGGCTTTGCCATCGAGGAAGCCACGGACGGTTGGATCCACTTTCAGCCCACCGGCACACTCGAGCCGTTCGATCTCGAAGTACCGGGCGACATCTCTTCCGCGGCGTTTCTCGCCGGCGTTGCACTACTCGCAACCAGCGGGGCGTTGCACATCACCGGGGTCGGGATCAACCCGACTCGCACCGGCCTCCTGCGCGTGCTGGAACGGATGGGTGCGCGCATCACCGTCACCGAAACCGGAGTTCAGGCCGGGGAGCCGGTCGGCGATCTGCACGTGCAGCCCGGCCCGCTGTCCGCCACGACGGTCCCGGCGGACGAGATCCCCGGCCTGATCGACGAGATTCCCCTGCTGGCGGTGCTGGCGTCCCGCGCGTCAGGGGAGTCCCGTTTTCACGAGGTAGGGGAGCTCAGGGTGAAGGAAAGCGACCGCCTCGGGCTGCTGGCCGACAATCTGCGCGCGGTCGGCGGCTCCGCCACGGTCGAAGGCAATTCCCTCATCGTGAAGGGACGGCGCACCCCGCCCGCAGGGCGGGTTAGGACGGAAGGCGACCATCGGATCGCCATGGCCTTCGCGGTGCTCGGCATGGCTCAGGGCGCGAACGTTGAAGTCGATAATCTGGCCTGTGCAGCGGTGAGCTTTCCGGGGTTTTCGGAAGTACTGCGAAAGGTGACTGGACGGTGATCCCTGATCGCCCTGTCGTCATCGCCATCGACGGCCCGGCGGCGTCGGGCAAGTCCACCACCGGCCTCGCCGTGGCACAGGAGCTGGGGGCGCTGCACGTGGATTCGGGAGCGTTGTACCGCGCCCTTACCGCCGTGTTTCTCGGAGAGTTCGCCGACCTGGGCTGCCATCCGCCGGACGAGGCCCAGGTCCTGCGCGCCGCTCTGAGGCGCGGGCTTGCGCTCCAGCAGAGCGGGGGCTCGCTGGTCCCGTTTCTGGATGGGAGCGACGCAGAACCCCTGCTTCGCTCTCCCGCGGTCAATGGCGCCGTCTCGATGGTGAGTGGATGGCCCGCCATTCGGGAGTGGGTGAATGCCCGGCTGCGCGACGCCGCGACGACGCACCCGGGCCTGCTCGTGCTCGATGGCAGAGACATCGGAACGGTGGTGTTTCCCGATGCGCCGGTGAAGGTCTTTCTCACCGCAACGCCCGAAGTGCGGGCCCGGCGCCGCCTGCTTCAGTGGGGCGGCTCGCTCGATCCGTCCGAGGTCGCCCGCGAGGCCGCCGAGCTCGCCGAGCGGGACCGGCGCGACAGCGAGCGGCCGATCGCGCCACTGCGCTCTGCCGCGGATGCGGTGATTCTGGACACCAGCGATCTCACCTTTCCCGAGCAGGTCGGCCGCATCGTTTCGCTGGTACGCCGACGCTTGCCAGAGGGGTGATCCGCTCTTAGAATTCGCCGCTTCCCCGGCATACTTCCGTGCCGGCGGAACCTGACCCTTAATCCGGCGGCCCGTTTCGGCTCCGGCAGAGAGAGAGAAGTTCCCCCGTGAGTGAATCCCGTTCCCCTTCCGCAACGACCACCCCGCCCGAAGAGATCTCCACCCCGACGGGTCTCAGAGTTCGCGAAGACTTGATCGACGAGAGCTACAGCTCCGAGGACTACCAGAAGATGCTCTCGATGTACGAGGGCACCATGGCCTCGATCGCCGAGGGTGAGATCGTCAAGTCGAAAGTGATTCGGATCACCGAGAACGCGGTGATTCTCGATGTCGGCTTCAAGTCCGAGGGTTCGGTTCCCCTGGACGAGTTCAAGGAGCCGCCCAAAGAAGGCGATGAGATCGAAGTCTTCCTCGAGCACCTCGAGGACCAGGAGGGCGCGGTCGTGCTCTCCAAGAAGAAGGCGGATTTCATGCGGGTCTGGGAAAAGATCCGCATTGCCTACGAAAGCGACCAACCGGTCCAGGGAACCTTGATGAAGAAGATCAAGGGTGGTGTGGTGGTGAACGTGATGGGGGTGGATGCGTTCCTGCCGGGAAGCCAGATCGCCTTGCGCCGGGTGCCCAACATCGACGAGCTGCTCGGCCAGACCTACGAGTTCAAGATCATCAAGCTCAACAAGCGCCGCCGCAACATCGTGGTGAGCCGCCGGGTCATTCTGGAAACCGAGCGGGCCAGCAAACGCGAGACGCTGATGAAGGAGCTCGAAGTCGGCCAGGTGCGGAAGGGCATCGTGAAGAACATCACCGATTTCGGTGCCTTCATCGATCTGGGCGGAGTGGACGGCCTGCTCCACATCACCGACATGTCCTATGGGCGGGTCTCTCACCCGAGCGAAGTGCTCCAGATCGGCCAGGAGGTCGAAGTCAAGGTGCTCGACATCGACTGGCAGCGCGAGCGGATTTCGCTCGGCATGAAGCAGCTCCAGAGCTACCCGTGGAAGGATGTCGCCGAGAAGTACCCGGTCGGCACCCGGGTGCAGGGGAAGGTGGTGTCGATCACCAACTATGGCGCGTTCGTGGAGCTCGCGCCCGGCATCGAGGGTCTGGTCCACATCTCCGAAATGAGCTGGACCCGCAACGTGCGGCATCCCTCGAAGATCGTGTCCATCGGCGAGACTATCGAAGCCGTGGTGCTCAAGGTGGATGAGACCGAGGAAAAGATCTCGCTCGGAATGAAGCAGACCGAGCAGGATCCCTGGATGATTCTGCCCGAGCGCTATCCGGTCGGGAGCCGGGTCACCGGCAAGGTGCGGAACCTGACCAGCTTCGGCGCGTTCGTCGAGCTCGAGCCCGGGATCGACGGCTTGATTCACGTCTCCGACATGTCGTGGACCAAGCGAGTCCAGCATCCGTCCGAAGCCGTGAAGAAGGGCGACACGGTCGACGTCGTCGTGCTCAACATCGACGCCGAAAACAAGCGGATTTCCCTCGGGCTCAAGCAGGCCGAGGAAGATCCCTGGCTCAAGATCGGGGAGAACTTCCCGGTCGGCACCCGGATGCGGGCCCGCGCGGTGCGCCTTATGGACAAGGGCGTCGTGGTTGATCTCGGCAACGACCTCGAGGGCTTCGTGCCGATGTCCCACCTCGGCGTCGAGCGGCAAGTGCAGAACCCGGGCGAGGTCGTGAAGGAAGGGCAGCCCCTCGAGGTGGACGTGCTGGAGGTGGACCCGATCCACCACCGGATCGTGGTCGGGATCGTCTCGTTCCCCGACGAGCCGTTCGAACCGCCGCCGAAGCTCGAGATTCCCCCGGACGAGGAGCTCCCAGAGTAGCGTCCTTTCGGGCCCGGGAACGATTGACCCGGGCCCCTTCACGGCGCATGTTCTGGGGCCCATGCCTCCGGATCTCCGATTCGTCACCAGCGGCGAGATGCAGGTCGAGCCCTCGCTCTGGGGGCCGCATGAGTGGCTGAGCCGGCCGGGCCTAACCCGCGCGGATCAATTGCTGCTGGTCCGGGTCCGCATGCCGGTGGGCAAGGCCCACCAGTTCCACCGCCATCCCACCATGGAAGAGATCATCTACGTGCTCGCGGGGACCGCGGAGCAGTGGGTGGATCGGGAAAGGCGCCTGCTCCATCCCGGAGAGACGGCGTATATCCCCGCCGGCCTGGTGCACGGGACCTACAACGCCGGCGCCGAGCCGCTGGTCTTCCTCGCCATCCTGGCGCCGGCCACCGCGCCGGGCCCGGCGGTGATCGAGATGCACACGGAAGAGCCCTGGCGCTCGCTCCGCGCCCCGTTGTGACCGCAACGGTTCTGCTGCCGGGCACCTTCGATACCAAGGGCGACGAGTATGCCTTCGTCCGCGACCGGATCCTGGCCCGGGGCCTGGCCGTGTGCACGATGGACCTGGGCGTATTAGGAGAGACTCCGGCGCCGTTTCCCGTCGATATCTCGGCCGAAGCGGTGGCTGTTGCGGGCGGCGGTTCGCTGGCGCAACTCCGGGCCGAGCGGGACCGGGGAGCGGCGGTCGAGGTCATGCAGGCCGGCGCGCGGCGGCTCACCCGGGAGCTGTATGCCGGGGGCCGATTCCAGGGCGTGTTAGGGCTCGGTGGAGGTGGCGGCACCAGCATGATCGCCGCGGCGATGCGAGAGCTGCCGGTCGGCGTGCCCAAGGTGCTGGTTTCGACCATGGCTTCGGGCCACACCGCCCCCTACGTCGACATCAAGGACCTGACCCTGATGTATTCCGTCGTGGATATCGCGGGCCTCAACCCGGTGTCCCGCCGGATTCTCAGCAATGCCGCGGGGGCCATCTGCGGCATGCTGGAGACGGCCGGACGGCCGGACGGCCCGACCCCCGATACGGACCGGCCGGCGCTCGCGGCGACCATGTTCGGCGTCACGACCCCCTGCGTGACCGCGGCCCGGAAACGGCTCGAGGCTGCGGGTTATGACGTGCTCGTGTTCCACGCGACCGGCACCGGCGGGCGCGCCATGGAGGGACTGATCGACGACGGGTTCATTGCCGGCGTGCTCGATGTCACCACCACCGAATGGTGCGACGAAGTGGTAGGCGGGGTGCTCACCGCCGGTCCCGACCGGCTGGGCGCCGCCGCGCGGGCCGGCGTTCCGCAGGTGGTGTCGGTGGGCGCGCTGGACATGGTGAACTTCGGGCCGCCGGAGACGGTGCCCGCCCGCTTTGCAGGCCGGACGCTGTACCGCCACAACCCGAGCGTGACCCTCATGCGCACCACGGCGGAGGAGTGCCGCGAGATCGGCCGCCGAATCGGCCTGCAACTGAGTCGAGCGACCGGTCCAGTTGCCCTGATGCTGCCGCTCCGGGGCGTCAGCATGCTGGATGCGCCGGGCCAACCCTTTCGTGACCCGGCGGCCGATCGCGCCCTCTTCGAGGCCCTCCGAACCCAGGCTGGTCCCCGCGTGGTGATCCGCGAGCTGGACCGCCACATCAACGATCCGGAATTCGCCGCCCTCGCGGCGGATGAATTGCTGGCCATGCTGCGGAGCTGAGCCGTGCCCTTCATCTCTCGTGCGGAATCCCTGCGCCGGCTGCAGGCACAGATCGCCTCCGGCACGCCCATCATCGGCGCCGGCGCCGGCACCGGCATCTCCGCCAAGTTCGCCGAGCGGGGTGGAGTCGATCTGATCGTGATCTACAACTCGGGGCGCTATCGGATGGCCGGGCGGGGCAGTGCGGCCGGGATGATGCCGTATGGCGACGCCAACGCCATCGTCTGCGACATGGCGCGGGAGGTCCTGCCCATCGTGCGCAATACCCCGGTGCTCGCCGGCGTGTGTGGTACCGATCCCTTCCGGCTGATGCGGGTCTTTCTCCCGCAATTGCGGGAAATCGGCTTCGACGGAGTGCAGAATTTCCCCACGGTGGGGTTGATCGACGGCCAGTTCCGGCAGATCCTCGAGGAGACCGGCATGAGTATCCAGCTCGAGGTCGAGATGATCGCTCAGGCACGCGCCCTCGACCTGCTCACCTGTCCCTACGTGTTCGACCGGGAGACCGCCGCCGCCTTTACGCGGGCAGGGGCGGATGTCGTGGTCGCCCACGTGAACACGACCGTGGCCGGCTCGATCGGAGTCAAGTCCGCGGCGATGCCGCTCGACGAGGCCGTCGCCCGGGTGCAGGAGATGCACGATGCGGCCAAGGCGGTGAATCCTGAGGTCATCGTGCTGTGTCACGGTGGGCCGATCGCCGAGCCGGCCGATGCCGAATACGTGCTGCGGCGCACCCGCGGCGTGGTGGGGTTCTTCGGCGCCTCCAGCATCGAGCGGCTCGCGACGGAGCGGGCCATCGAGGCCCAGGCGCGCACGTTCAAGGCCATCCGGTTCGATCCGCCCGCGTGAGGACGCCGGTTCTCCTCGCCTGCTGCGGGTTAGGCACGGCCGCCGGCGTGCCGGCACAGGCGCCCCCCGACACCGCCCGTCCTCGCCTCCTCGACCCGGTCGTGGTCACGGCCGAACGAGCCCCGCATCGCTTGCGAGGCCTCACGACGGCGGTCACCCGGATCGACCGGACTCAACTCGCGCGGTTCCCGCGTGCCACGCTCGCCGACCTGCTGCGGCAGGCTCCCGGGTTTGCCGTCATCGACTTCGACGGCCTTGGCTTCGATCCCCAGATCATGGTCCGGGGATTCTACGGCGGTGGAGAGGCGGAGTATGTCGTGGTGCTGGTGGATGGGGTCCCGGTCAACCGGCTTGAATCCGGCACGGTGGCGTGGGACGTGCTACCGCCGGTCGCCGCCGTCGAAGCCGTCGAGGTCGTTCGCGGGGGAGCTTCGTCGCTTTATGGCGACGCGGCGATCGGTGGGGTGATCAACGTGATCACCGGTGAGCAGGGTGAACGGGGCGAACCGGGCGTTCGTCGAGGCGAGCTGGCCGCGGGCAGCTACGGAACCATCCGGGCCCACGGATCGCTGTCCAGCCCGAGCGGGTTCATGGTCGGTGGGGCAGTGGACCGGACCGAGGGATGGCGGGACCATGCGGGCCGAACCGCCGCGCGGTTGCACGCCTCGGTGCCGCTCATCGATCGGGCCCGCGAGGTAGTTCGCATCGGCGGCTCGGCCGCCTGGAGAGACGGGCGCGATCCGGGCCCGTTGCTCGACAGCCTGCTGGACCTGGACCGGCGGAGCTCCGATTCCCTCTTTCGCTTGGACCGGATCACCGAGCGCACCGGCGCCCTCCGGGCCGACGCCAGCCTAACCCGCTGGGGTGGACGGGTGAACGGATGGCTCCAGGGGGACCTCCGCTCGAGCGACGCCATCCGCACGGTAGCGCTGGCCCCGGGTTATGGGGATACCAAGGAGCGGCTGGCGACGACCCGCCGGGCCTGGGCATTAGTGCAATACGAGCGACCGCTTCCCGCTCGAGGACGGCTCGTAGTCGGGGTCGAAGGCGGTATCGGCTCACTCGATTCGAGATACTACGGCTCCTTCGGGGGAACTCGATCGGAGTACACCGGCGGTACCGGGACCCTCCCCCGCGGCCCGCTCGATACCCGGGGATCTTCGCGGCGGCTCTCCGCTGCGGCCTTCGCGCTCACCTCGGTCGAGGCCGGGCCGGCTCGCGCGTCGCTGGGATTTCGGTGGGACGGCTTGCGCGACCGGTTCGCGCCGGCGCTTCCTCCGGAGCTCGCGACCAGGCGCAGCCATCGCGGGTTGAGCCCTCGGGCCGGTATCAATGTGCGATATGCCGGGGCGGACGGGACGGTTTCCACCGGGCACCTCTACGCGGCCGTGAGCCGCTCGTTCAAAGCGCCCACCCTCGATCAGCTGTTCGACCAACGCAACATCCCGGTCCCGGACCCGCCCTATCAGATCACCACGTCCAATCCCTTGCTGGAGCCCCAGCAGGGGACTAACGTCGAGGCCGGGCTTCGGCACGACGTAGGCGGAGAACCGCTTCGAGCTGCGCTCTCGCTGAACGCCTACCAGACCGCAATGACCGACGAGATCGATTTCAGCCTGGAATCGTTCCGGTACGTCAATATCGGGAAGAGTCGCCATCGAGGCGTGGAAGCCGAGGCAGCGCTCCAGGGGTCATGGGGCGCTTTCTCGACTGCTTACTCGCTTCATGATGCCAGGGCCCAAAGCGGTGATCACGCTGGCAAGCGTCTCAAGGCAATCCCGCGGCACACTCTGACGACAGGATTCTCGGTCGGGCTTCCCGGTCTCGAGCCCCTCAACCTCGCGACCCTGGTGATCGGATCCTGGGGTGCCTATCTCGACGATGCCAATACTCGCCCCCTCCCCGGCTACGCCCGGGTCGATCTCCGGGTTTCGCTCCGGGCTAGGGACCTCATTCTGTTCGGAGATGTCCGTAACCTTACCGGCGCCCGGTACAGCACGACTGCCTTTCTCGACCCGAGCGGCTCCGGCCGTGGGTACTTCCATCCGGCGGCCGGGCGGGTGGTCGAGTTCGGCGTGCGGAGCGGGAATCCGGATTAACCGGATTCCTCTCGGGTATCCCCGTCATCCGTGGATAGCCCTGCAACTACCGCAGCACGCGCAACTCCCCCAGCATCGACATCGCGTGTCCGGACACCAGGCAGACATAGGGATAGGTTCCCGGAGGCGGGGCGTCGAACATGGTCTCGACCATCTGGCCCGGTGAGGCCAGCGGAGTCCAGGCGATCAGCTTGGATTTCAGATTGGCCGGAACGTAGTCCCCTCCTTGTCTGGACGCCGCCGCGGCCAGTGAGTCGATATCGGCTTCCTCCCGGACGATCACCAGATTGTGCGGCAGGGTGCCCTCGTTCAGGAGCCGCAGCCTAACCCGGGTCCCGTGCTGTACGGAGACGGCCGGGGGCTCGAACTGCAGCGTGCTGCTGGTGGTGCGGATCGTGACCGTCGTATCAGGAGCAGGGAGTAGGGAATAGGGAATCGGGAGCAGGGAATGGGGAATCGGGAGCGAGAGGCGGACGCTCATGACGCCCGCCACGGCAAGGCCGAGCACCGCTCCCCGCGTCATTGCGGCGGGGTGAAGAAGTCCGGGGCGCCCCAGCGCCGCGCGATCCGGTTGAAGGTGGGGAGGAGCTCCCGGGGAGCGGCCTGGGCAGCGGCGACCAGAGCGGCCCGTTGGTCGGCGGTCAGAGTCGGTGGCTGCTCCTCCGGCCAGCCGGTGGCGATGCCCTCGAGCATTGCCTGCGCGAGTGGCAGCCCGGCGCCGGCGACGCCACCCACCAGCTCGACCACTACCGCGACGTCGCGCTGCGACCCGTAATAGCGGGCGATCTTGCCGATCGTTCGCTGCATCCCGGCCACCGCGAGCGAATCATTGGGCATCCGGAGCTTGATCAGCGTGGCCAGGAAATCCGGTCGTTGCCGGGCCCCCCCCATGGCCACCGCATCCGGGATCCAGGGATCGCGCGCATTCCCCGGAAATGCGATCACCTCGGCAAGGGTCGCCTCCGCGCGGGACGAGCCGGGAAGCTCCGCGAGGACGAGCAACGCCTCCAGCCGGACGTGAGCATCGGCGTCCTGGAGGATCGCCGTCGGGACCGTGTACTCGACCGGCCAGGGCGACGCGCGGTCGGGTAGCAAGCCGGCTGCCAGGATCTGCTCGAGCAGCTCGGGTGTGCGCGGCAGCATCATGAGCGCAGCCCGTCGCATCGACGCCGCGGGGTGGGTGAGCGCCTGGCGAGCCACCGCGAGCGCGGCCGAATCCCCCGCCAGCGCGGCTAACCCGTGCAGCGTCCAGAGGGCGTGGAGCGCGGGCGGATTCAGCCCCTGCGCATCCACCGTCTGATCACTCGCCACCCGGATGAGCGCCGGTACCATATCGGTCCTGCCGCGCTCGACCAGCAGCCGCTGCGCGGTAAGCCGCCAGAACAGGTTGTCGTTGGCGAGTGCCGCCACCAGCTGCGCCGGACTCGCCCGGTCGAGCCGGGTTAGGCTCTGCGACGGGGCGCTGTCGTACGCGATCCGGTAGATCCGGCCGTGCAGCCGGTCGCGGTTCGGCGTTTCGTAGGCATTCCCCTCTCCCCGCTTGCAGCAGTTCGGCGAGAGGCTGTCGGGCGTCGGATTGTGCTGGGCCACCAGCGTGTAGAAGTCCGAGACCCAGAGCGCCCCGTCGGGCCCGACTTTGACCTGGACGGGTGCGGCCCATTGGTCCCGGGAAGCCAGCAAGCTCCAGCGATTCTTGGCCCGCATGCCGGAGCCGTTGTCGGAAAGCTCGAACATGCCCACGAGATGCGCCGTCGGGTCGGCCACGAACGCGACCCGGTTCCAGTATTCAGGTGGAAACGCGCGCGCGGTATAGATCTCGTGCGCCGCGCCGGCCGTATACCTGCCGAACTGGTCGACCTGGAGGATGTCGCGGATCGGGAACACGTCGACCCGGTCCGCGATGTCGGGGAGTACCGTGTCGCGCAGTCCCATCGCGCGGTAGTAGCGCAGCGGAATGGGGACGAAGGTGCTGGGCCGGCTGTTCGCCGTCGAGCCGAAGACGAAGTTGTCCTCGGTCAGCGCCACACCCCAGGTGTTGTTGCTGGTCCGGGCCACGTATTCGAGGTCGGAGCCGTCGCGCGGGAACCGGAAATAGCCCGAGCCGAACTGGCCGCGCGCGTAGGTCGTCTTGCCAACCGTCCCCCGGAATCCGTTGTAGCCGACCGAGCCCCAGATCTGATTGTCGATACCGTAGCGGAGATTGCTGATGGTTCCGTGGGTGTCGCCTCGGGGGAATCCGGTGAAGAGTATGGTGCGCTCGTCGGCCTGGTCGTCGCCGTTGGTATCGCGGAGGAAGAGCATGTGAGGCGCCTGGCCCACGATCAGGCCGCCGTTCGCGAACACCAGCGAGGTGGCCAGGTTGAGCCCGCCCGCGAAGACCGTCACGTTGTCGGCCAGCCCGTCCCGATTGGTGTCGTCCAGGATCAGGATCCGGTCGTGTCCCGGCACGCTGTCCGGGAGCACCACGTTCGGATAGTCGTTGGTCTCCACTGCCCACATCCGGCCCCGCGCATCCCAGGTGAAGTCGATGATGTTGCCGATCATCGGTTCGAACGCGAAGGGCCGCACGCTGAACCGAGGCCTGAGCGTCATCAGCTGGAGCGACTGCCGGGTTGGGAGCGCAGTCTGCGCCTGGTAGATCGCGGTGTCGAGGGTGTTCCAGGGCGCCGGCGGCCGCTGGTAGGTCGGGAGCGGCACCTCGAGATCCATCATCGCGACCGCCGGCTCGCCGGGCCTGCGGGTTAACCAGGCGTCGCCCGCGGTCCAGCGGATCGCGCGCGCCACCAGGGTCTGGAAGCCCGGCTGGTCCCAGGTGCGCTGGTCGTGGCCCCAGGCGGTGTAGAACACCCGGCCCTGTCCGTAGGTGCGCACCCAGGTCCACGGCTCGTCGTGGCCGTTGTCGCGCCGGACCTCGAGGACGGTGCGATCGACCGGGTTGTGCTTGGTGTGGACGTAGGTCTCGTCCCAGCTCTCGAACGCTGGTACTCCCTGGATCGCGGGATGCTCGGGCCTAACCCGCACCGCCGAGAAGGTGCCGGTCCCGTGGCTCTTGAACGCCGCCCCCACCAGCCGGATGAACTCCTCCGAGTTCTGGAACGACGCCGAGGCGCAGTGGAGCACCACGAGCCCGCCGCCGCGGCGCACGAACTCGAGCAGCGCGGCGAGCTGCGGCCGGGACACCGCGGGATGGTTGTGGTAAAGCACCAGCACCCGGTAGCGAGCCAGCTCCGCGGGGTTGAGATCGTCCCGCGAATCGGTATAGAAGAGGTCGATCCCTTGGGCGGTGAGCGGTGGGAGGATCTGCTTGGCCCGGTCGGCCGGCCGGTGATGGCCGTTGTCGCCGAGAAACAGGGCGGCTAGGCGGCTGGATGGCCGGACGGCTGGTGCGCTCGGCGAGCCTTGGGCTCCTAACCCGGAAGCGCCGACCAGGGTCAGGACGAGCAGCGCTGCCGTGGTCTCGAGCTTCATCGCGCGATACCCTCCCCGGCGCCGGTCGGCCAGGTACATGAGCCCGAAGACCAGCAGCAGGACCAGCGCCGCGGGGGCGACGTAGCGGAAGGAATGCTGGCCGCCCGCCGCTTCCGCCGGCTGGAGAATTGCGTTGGCGTCGCCCACCAGCGGTTCGCCCGGGATGGCGGTGGCCACAATCGCGCGGAGCGCATTGGCCGTGGCATCGTGATGGATGCTGCCGGTCGAAGCGCGGAGCGCGAGCGCGGTGCGGGTGGCCCCGAGAGCCTCTTCGACCTCTCGGGGGCGGTACCCCAGCGAGGCGAGATCGGGAGCCGTCTCGGCGCGGGTTAGGTACTCGGGGAATCGCTGCGCCACCCGTTCCAGCACGTCTCCGGTGTTGGCCGGAAGCGATCGGGCGATGTACCGGTCGGCCAGCTTGCCCATGAGCGGCACGCCTACCGCCCCCGACATGCCAAGCCCGACCCCGGCGGTGAGCACGATCCCGAGCGAGCCGGTCCGGGGCATCCGCTCGCTCACGCTGCCCACCATGGTGGGGAAGAAGAAGGCGACGCCCCAGGCAAAGACGGTCGCCGCAGCGAGCGCGCTCCCAGTCCCCTGGGCAAAACTGAGCAGGAGGAGCCCCGAGCCGGTCAGCAATGCGGCCACCA
Source organism: Gemmatimonadales bacterium (assembly GCA_052389555.1). Classification (GTDB taxonomy): domain Bacteria; phylum Gemmatimonadota; class Gemmatimonadetes; order Gemmatimonadales; family GWC2-71-9; genus JABFSM01. The sequence goes on from JBQTHV010000052.1 coordinate 38,795, forward strand.
GCAGCATGCCGTTCGGCCGGAGTCGCTCCACTACCGGACCGGCGAGCGCGCGCAACACGATCATCCAGCCGCTGATCCAGACGAGCACCAGGATCCCGTGCAGGCCGGCCGCCTGGAGCACGGCGGGCACCCAGCGCATCGGGCCAAGCTCGATCGACGTGGTGATGGCCATCATGGCGAGCATGAGCAGAAAGAGTGGATTCGTCAGCGTGTAGCGGAACATCTCCCGCACCGGAAGCCCGGCGGCCGCATTCTCGGTCTTGGGAAATGGCTGCGGCAGCACCATGGTCCCGTACACCAGAATCGGCAGGTAGATCACCGCGAGCTGCCAGGGCCAATTCCCGAAGCGGCCGCCCCAGGTGGCCAGCGCGAACCCGGCGAGCCCGCCCAGCACGATCCCAATCGGAAAGAAGGCGTGAAACCAGTTCAGGTGTTTGGTCTTGGAGTCGGGAAAGAGCGCCGCCACCAGCGGATTCCCGGTGACTTCGATCATACCGTTGCCCGCCGCGAGGGTCGCCGCGCCGGTCATGAGCATCCAGAATGCGGAAGGATCGCCCACCCGCGTGGCGGCGAGGATCATGAGCGTGATCCCGGTGAGATGTCCCGCAAAGGCAAACCGGGCGCCGTTCTTGAGGCCGAACCCTTCGAGCAGCGGTCCCATGACCAAAAGCGATATCGCCATGCCCCAGAGTGCTGCACCGCCGATCAGCCCGACCTGGTAGTTGGTCAGGATGAACTGCTGCTTGAGTTGCACCAGGATGTTGCTCACCAGGGCGAACGAGGCCCCGGTCGGAATCAGGGCGAGGCAGATCCCGATGAACAGCCGGCGGCGGTGGATCTCCTGGGTCATGCGGCGCTCCGGATGGACGGGCGAGAGGGTATCAACTTACGCGTATATTCCCCCGATGCCCAACCCCAGCGATCTCCTTGCCGATCTCCACCGCCGCCAGGCCGAAGCGCTGAAGGGCGGGGGAGAGCAGCGCATCGACCAGCAGCACGCCAAGGGCAAACTCACCGCGCGCGAGCGGCTCGATCTGCTGCTCGATCCGGAGACCTTCGTCGAGTTGGACCGCTTCGTGACCCATCGCGCCACCGATTTCGGCCTGGCCGAGCAGCAGTACCCCGGCGACGGCGTGGTGACCGGCTATGGGCGGATCGGCGGCCGGCTGGTCTATGTGTTCTCCCAGGACTTCACGGTTTTCGGCGGTTCCCTTTCGGAAACCCACGCGGAAAAGATCTGCAAGGTCATGGATCTGGCGCTCAAGAATGGCGCTCCGGTCATCGGCCTCAATGATTCGGGCGGCGCGCGGATCCAGGAAGGAGTCGCCTCCCTGGGCGGCTACGCCGACATCTTCCTGCGTAACACGCTGGTCTCCGGCGTGATCCCGCAGATCTCCGCGATCCTCGGCCCCTGCGCGGGCGGCGCGGTGTATAGCCCTGCGATCACCGATTTCGTGTTCATGGTTCGGGGGGTGAGCTACCTGTTCGTCACCGGCCCGAACGTGGTGAAGACGGTCACCCACGAGGATGTTTCGTTTGAGACCCTGGGCGGCGCCGACGTGCACGGCGAGACCTCCGGGGTAGCGCACGCGGTCTATTCGAGCGAAGCGGAATGTCTCGATGCGATTCGTGAACTGATCGGCTATCTCCCGTCGAACAACCTCGACACCCCGCCGCGGCTTCCATCGCCGGATCCCGAGGATCGCCGCGACGAAGGCCTGCTCGCGCTCATCCCCGAATCACCGACGACACCCTACGACATGCACGCGGTGATCCGGGCCGTGGTGGACGATGGCCGCTTCTTCGAGATCCACGCCGGCTTCGCTCCCAACATCCTCACGGGATTCGCTCGGCTCGGCGCGCAGAGCGTAGGGATCATCGGCAACCAGCCGGCCGTCCTGGCCGGGGTGCTCGACATCAACGCCTCGGTCAAGGCGGCCCGGTTCATCCGGTTCTGCGACGCGTTCAACCTCCCCCTGGTCACCTTCGTGGACGTGCCGGGTTTCCTTCCGGGCGTCGGGCAGGAGCATGGCGGCATCATCCGTCACGGGGCCAAGCTGCTCTATGCCTATTGCGAAGCCACCGTCCCCAAGGTGACCGTGATCACCCGCAAAGCGTACGGCGGGGCGTATGACGTGATGAGCTCCAAGCACATTCGCGGAGATCTGAACTTCGCCTGGCCCTCGGCGGAGATTGCCGTGATGGGGCCCAAGGGCGCGGTCGAGATCCTTTTCAAGGACGAGATCGCCGACGCGCCTGATCCCGAGGCGGAAGCCCGGCGCCGCGCCGAGGAGTACACCGCGACGTTCGCCAATCCCTATCGCGCGGCGGCGCGGGGGTTCATTGACGATGTCATCGATCCGCGCGACACCCGGCCCCGGCTGATCGATGCGCTACGCTCGCTGCGGACGAAACGTGACGTTAACCCGCGGAAGAAGCACGGGAATATTCCGCTGTAGGCAACCGCACCACGAACTCGCTGCCCTTGCCGGGGCCCTCACTCCGTGCCTCGATCGTGCCACCATGCATCTCCACCAGACGCTTGGCGAGCGAAAGGCCGATGCCGAGCCCGCCTGCCTGTGCTCCGGCTTGGTCGCCGTTGCGGTCCAGGCGGACGAAGGGATCGAATACGCGTACCAGCGCGTCGACCGACTGTCCGAGCTCTCCGGACAATGCATAGCGCAGCAGGCCAACTACCGCAGTCGCGAGGACCGCGATCAGGTAGCCCACCGCCGGCCGTCTCGAAGCCGCCATGGAGACCCTGGCTGGTCGCGTCGCCGCCCCCTACCAGGAAAGCTCGCCGCGGCCCGTACCAATTGCAGAAACGGATACGCGACAAGAATAATAGGAGATTGACTTTTCGGTACAAAGTACTTGACGAAAGAGTGCCGAGGCGCCTAGTTTGGCGGCAGGCGCCTGGCTGAGGTTTTTCCATGTCGGAACTGGTTCGCTTCCTGTACCCCCTCCCCGCGCGGAGCCGAAAGCCGTTCGCCATTCTGCAATGGTGGGAGGAGCGCCGGCTCGCGTATAACCTCATCGTCGGCGCCACCGGCTGCGCCACGATCGTGCTGGCCACTTTCTTGAGCGCGCTGGTCGGACGTCCGCCCCGCCCCGCCGTGCTCCTCCTCGGGTCGGCGTTGTACGGGTTCTGTGCCAACCTCTGCTATTGCCTCGGTCCGATCGCCGAAATCTCCCTTCAGCGTTTCCTCGGTGAGGACGCCCCTCGGGCCGGACCGGTGCTCTTCCGCCAGGGTCTGATCTTCTCCGTGGGACTCACCCTCTTCCCCGTCCTGCTGACCGGGTTATGGGCCGCTGCCCGGATGCTCAACTACTTCGTGTTCCGCTGGTAGCGCCGTTTCCCCGGGGGTTATCATTCCCCCCGAATGACCTCTAACGCTGCACTCGCGGCGGTCCGGGTGGACTATCCGGACTGGGTGAATGTCGTCGTAGATTGGGACCGCCGGTACGAATCCGATCTCGACCGCATGCGGCTTGCGATCGGGGTGGCTCGTACCAACGTGGAGCGCTCCACCGGCGGTCCGTTCGGTGCGGCCATCTTCGAATCTGCAACTGGCCGAGTGGTCTCCGTCGGCATGAACAGCGTGGTCCGGCTGCAGAATTGCGCCCTTCATGCCGAGATGGTGGCGTTCATGATGGCGCAGCGGCGGATCGGCTCGTTCACCCTGAAGGGCGAAGCCCTTCCCAGCCACGAGCTGGTGACCTCCTGCGAACCCTGCGCGATGTGCCTGGGTGCCGTCCTCTGGAGCGGAGTAGAGCGGGTGGTGTGTGGTGCCGCCCGGGAAGACGCCACCCGCCTTCAGTTCGAAGAAGGGCCGGTCTTTCCCGAGTCCTGGCGCTATCTCGAGGTGCGTGGGATCCGGATTGTCCGCCAGGTGCTGCGTGATGAGGCCAGGGCGGTGCTTGAGCTCTATCGGGCGCGGGGCGGCCTGATCTACAACGCATGACCGATCCGGACGTGGCGGCCGCGGCGCTTCGGGACGCGAATCGGGCATTCGCCGCGACGCACCCGGGCGAGAGTCCTGGACGGCAGCCGGTCCATACCGTCTATGGGGGTGCCCAGCTCTTCGCGGCCAACTCCATCTCCAAGCTCGGTGCCGTCGCCCGTCAGGCGCTCGAGCGCTATGCCCCCGATCCGCCAACCCTCGGCCGGGCCCTCGGGATTGAGAACCACCCTGCCCTGGGACAGATCTTCCACCGGGTTACGGAAAAGCTGGCCCGCGAGCCGGTCGAGGATTTCCGCATCGATTTCGAGGACGGCTATGGCAACCGGCCCGACTCGGAGGAGGATGGCCATGCCATCGCCGCGGCGCAGGCGGTCGCCGAGGGCCTGCGCCGGGGCACCGTCTCACCGTTCCTCGGCATTCGAGTTAAGCCGCTGAACGAGGAGCTCAAGGCTCGCAGCATGCGCACGCTGGAGCTCGTGCACACGGCGCTGGCGGAAGCGGGCGGCCTGCCGGAGCACTGGGTCATCACGCTTCCCAAGGTCACGGTGATCGAGCAGGTCGAGTATTTCACGGCCGAGCTCGGGCGGCTCGAGCGAGCGCTGGGGTTTGAGCCTGGCTCGCTCCGGTTCGAGGTAATGGTCGAAACCCCGCAGATCGTTCTGGACCAGACCGGGGGGACGCTCTTGCCCCGGTTGCTGGCCGTCTCTGAAGGGCGGCTTCGCGGCGCCCACTTCGGCACCTATGACTACACCGCGTCGCTCAACATCACGGCAGCGTATCAGAAGATGCAGCATCCCGCCTGCGAGTTCGCCAAGCACGTGATGCAGATCGCCTTGGCGGGCACGCCGGTATGGTTGTCGGATGGCTCGACGACGGTCCTCCCGGTCCCGATTCACCGCGCCGAGGCCGGCACCGCGCTGACGGCTGAGCAGGAGGCCGCGAATCGAGCAAGCGTGTACGCGGCCTGGCGGCTCCATTTCGAGGACGTGCGGCATTCCCTGGCCGGCGGGTTCTATCAGGGCTGGGACCTGCATCCTGCGCAGCTCGTCTCGCGCTATGCCGCCCTCTACAGCTTCTTCCTCGAAGGCATTGAGGCCGCGGGAGCTCGCTTGCGCAACTTCGTGAGCAAGGCGGCCCGGGCCACCCTGATCGGCGATGTGTTCGACGACGCCGCCACCGGGCAGGGGCTGCTCAACTTCTTCCTGCGCGGGCTGAACTCGGGCGCCATCACTGAGGCCGAGGCGCTCCCGATGACTGGGTTGACAACGGACGAGCTGCGAGGCCGCTCCTTTCTCCGGATTCTCCGGGCCCGGGCGTGATCGAGCTGGCCGACCTGCTGGCGCGGTGGGTTCATGTGATCGCCGGGATCATGTGGATCGGCAATTCCCTGCTGTTCAACTGGCTGGACCGGCGGCTCGAAGCGCCGTCCGGTCTAACCCGCACACCCGTACCATCCGGTACCATCTGGCTCCTTCACAGCGGCGGCTTCTACTACGTGGAGAAGACGCTGCTCGGGGGAACGCCGCTGCCGCGGGTGGTGCACTGGTTCAAGTGGCAGGCCTATACCACCTGGTGGAGCGGCCTGGCCCTGCTCGTGGTGGTCTACTACCTGGGCGGCCGGGCCGTGCTGGCCGATGGGGGAGCTCACTCGACCGCCGTACTTGCGGGAGCGGGTGGGATCGCGGCCGGTTGGCTGTTCTACGAAGCGATGCAGCGGCTGGTCGCACCGCGCTGGCCCAGGGCAGCGACGATCGGGTGGATCGGGGGACTCGCGGCGTTCGCGGGTGCCCTCGTCCTGATGCTGAGCGGTCGCGCCGGGTTTCTCCACGTTGGTGCCATGCTCGGTACCATCATGGCTGGGAACGTGGTGTTCACCATCGTGCCGTCTCAGCGGGAGCTGGTGGCCGCGGTCGCCGGGGGCAGGGGAGGGGATCCCGCCGTCGCGGAGCGGGCCAAGCGGGTCTCCCTGCACAACAACTACTTCACCTTCCCGGTCATCGCGCTGATGCTGATCGGGCACTTTCCGGTGCTGTACGGCCATCCGCAGCGCTGGCTGGTCCTCACGGTCCTGGTCGCCGGCGGTGTCCTAACCCGCTATCTCCTGAATCTCCGGTTCACCTGGCCGGCCTGGCGGCCGGCCCTCGCCGCAACGATCGGGGGGACGGCGCTGGCCCTGTACGGGCTGATTCGGGTCGGGATGTCCGAGATGGGTGTGGCTGAGCCCGTCGGATCCCCGGTGGCCAGGGGACCGGTGAGCCTTGCCGAGGTCCGGCACGTCATCGACCGGCGCTGCGGGCCCTGCCATTCGGCCACCCCGAGCGACCGGAGTTTCGGCGTGGCGCCGGGCGGGGTGAGTTACGATACGCCGGACCAGATCGTGAAGTACGCGGACCGGATCCGGGAGCGCGCCGTCCTAACCCGCACCATGCCGCCCGGGAACAAGACCGGCCTCACCGAAGCGGAACGGGCGCTGCTCGCGCGCTGGACGGAACCAGCGAGGAGGAGGTAGTGCGCTCCTTGCTAGGTGCCCCGATAGATTGAATAGCCAAACGGGCTCAGCAACAGCGGCACATGGTAGTGCTCGCCGGCACCGACCGTAAGCGATACCACCACCTCGGGGAAGAACGCCTCCACCTGGCGCGTCCGGAAGTACTCCCCGGTCGCGAACCGCAGCTGGTACACCCCTGGGGTAAGGGGGCCGCCGGCCGGGGACAGGGAGCCAATTCGTCCCTCGGCGTCGGTCGTGCCGCGAGCCATCATGCGTCCTTCCCGCTGGAGCGCGACCGCCATCCCGGCCGCGGGACGGCCGATCGAAACGTCGAGGACGTGGGTGCTGAGCGTGGCCATGTGAGCTATCCGCTATCAGCTATCACCTTGTCGAGGCGGAGCCGGGTGATCTTCAGCTGCTCCGCGGCCGCTACCAGGAGCTCGGTCTCCGGGGTATTGGCCAGCCGACGGTGTCCTTCGACCAGCAACTCCTCGGCGCTCCGGCCGGCGGCACACACGATATAGATGTACCCGAACCGGACCTCATAGTCGCGATTCACTTCGGCCAGCGCAACTCGCACTGCTTGTTCCGCCGTCTGCATGCCCGCTTGCTCCCCATTGGACCAGCTCGCCGCGCGGGCATCTTGAGAACCTGCGCTCACCCGCTCGCCGATTCTCGGATGGCGGTCAAACGCCTCCTTCCAGTCGGCCGGCCCGAGGGCCTGCCAGCGTTCCTCCGCGGCGCGATGCAGCTCGGCCACGGACCGGAACGGCCGGAGGGCCAGCATCCCGGTCACCCAGCGGCTCGAGCCGCAGCACGCTCGCAGCGCCTGGGCCGCCTGGGCTTCCGGAAGCGTGTTAAGCCGGGTTAGGCCGGTCACCGCGGTCCGATCATGGCGCCAGCCGGCCATAGAGCCGCAGCCTGGCAACCCCGCCGTCGGGATAGATGTTGAGCCGCACGTGAGTCGCCGGCCGCGCCGGCAGGTCGGTCCAGCGGTGCTTCGCATCGGGTTCGACCGGCACCTCCGGAACCAGGGTTTCCCATCGGACGGTTCCGGCATCGAAGCCGTCCGGGGCGTCACAACATTCCAGCATACAGCTTCCGGGCGCGTTGCCCTTGAAGTGATCCGTCTCGAGTTCGGCGTATTCGATGGTCCCCCGGCGACCCAGCCGTACGATGGCCCAGTCGTGGCCCGGTCCTCTTCGCCGTCGGGTCTCCCAGCCGTCTCCCATGTTCAGCGAAGGTCCCGCGAGCAGGAGATTTTGCGGGTTCCCGTAATGCCGGTCGCTCACCCCGATGACCAGTCCGCCGTGCGCCAGCGCGGCCAGATCCACCGGCAGAGTATGGAACACCTGCTCGGGAGGGACGACCTCGCCATGGATGCGGAGCCGGGCCACGCCGCCGTCGGGAAAGATGTTGAGGCGGACGTGCGAGACGAGTCCGTCATCGGCGATCGGGAACGCCATCGTGGTGTCGCCCTGGAGCGCCTGCCTGGGCAAGAGCGGGCGCCAGGACATCGTTGATCCCTCGACCCCGGCACCCCAGACCGCCGGCTCGGGATCGTCGGCCAACCGACAACCGTCGAGACTCGCCCCCTCGGGGGAGTTTCCGGTGAACCAAGTCGTGTCGATCACCACGCCGCGCACCATGCCGGGCAGCCCCAGCCGGACGATGGCCCAGTCATGACCCGGGCGGCGGCGGCGGCGGGTCTCCCACCCGTCCATCCACTTGCCGCGGTCGGTATAGACGCCCTCGCGCCACTCGGGCTTCCCCGGTCTGATCAGGTTCTCCTTGGGAGCGAAGAACTCGTCGTTGGCGGCGATCACCGCGCCGCCCAGTCGCTCGGCGGCAAGGTCGGGAAGATCGGTGAACATGGCGGTCATCATAACCCGCCGAATACCGGGCGTCCACCGACGTAGGTGGCCTGGACCACCCCGAACAGCTCCCGCCCCGCGTAGGGTGTGAGCTTGTGGCGCTGCACCAGCCGGTTCGGATCGACCACGAAGCGCCGTTCCGGGTCCCAGACCACCAAGTCGGCACGCTGGCGTTCCGCGATCTGCCCACGGTCGGCGAGCCCCACCAGGCGAGCCGGCGCAGTGCTCATCCACTCGGCGAGCCGCTCTGGCCGGACGCCTCGGGCACGAGCACCGGTCCAGACCGCGCTGAGGGACAGCTCCAGCGAAGCGATCCCTCCCCAGGCGGCAAAGAAGTCCCCCTCCTGACCCTTGAGCTCGGGCGGACAGGGGGAATGATCCGACACGACGCAGTCGATCTCGCCAGCGAGCAAGGCCGACCACAGCGCTTCGCGCTCGGCGGCGGAACGGATCGGCGGGGCGCACTTGTATTCGGTGGCCCCATCAGGGATTTCCTCGGCCGCGAAGGTGAGATAGTGCGGGCAGGTCTCCACCGAGATGGGAAGGCCGCGCGCCCGCGCCGGGAGAACCAGCTCGAGGGAAGACGCCGAGGAGAGGTGAACGACGTGGATCGGTGCGGTGCGTTCCCCGAGCAGGCGAATCAGCCGGGCGATCGCCTCGCGCTCAGCGGCCACCGGGCGGGAGGCGAGATAGTCCGCGTAGCGCCGGGTGGATCTTCCGGCCTGGAGCAAGTCCGGGTCCTCGGCGTGTACCATGAGCGGCCGCCAGAACCCGGCAAGGACCGGAAGGGCCTCCCGGAGATCTGACTCGGTGACCGAAGGGAACTCCGGGACGCCGGATGGAGCGAGGAAGCACTTGAACGCGCACACCCGATCGACGAGCCGGGGAAGGTCTTCGCCGTTGCCCGGAACCACCCCGCCGATGTACTCGACTCGCACCACCGAGTGCGGCTGGGCGGCCGCGCGCTTGCACTCGAGTGCCGCGAGCGTCGTGGTCGGCGGAATGGCATTCAGCGGCATGTCGCCGATGGTGGTGATTCCTCCGGCCGCGGCCGCTCGGGTAGCGGTAGCGAACCCCTCCCACTCGGTACGGCCCGGCTCGTTCACATGCACATGGGTATCGATCAACCCCGGCATGACGAGGAGATTCCCGGCATCGTGAAGCGGTCCGGTGACAGGAGTTTCGCTCCAGTCCCTAACCCGCACGATGAACCCGTTGTCGATATGTATCGAAGCGGGTCGCACGCCTTCCGGGGTGACGACTCGCGTGCTGCGAAGGGCGGCGGGAAGCGACGGGGCGATCAGGGCGGCCTGCTGGTCAGGCGGTCCAAAAGTGGCGGAGCAGGTTGCCCGCCACCGTGCGCCGATAGCGCGCCGAGGAGCGGAGGTCGTCGATCGGCGTGATCTCGCGCTCGAGGATAGTGATCGCATCCTGGACCGGTGCGCCCGAGCCGAGCGCCCGTTCCGTCTCCGGTAGGCGCATCACGGTCGGGGCAACGCTGCCGAAAGCGATCCGGGGCGGGGTCCCGGAGGCGCCCTTGACCCCAGCCATCACGACTTTGGAGATCGCCTGGGCCGCCCGGGTGCCGACCTTGCGGAAGTATTGCCGTCCCTCCACCCGAGGGATTTCGATCGCAACGATCAGCTCGTCGGGGCGCATCACGCTCCGACGATAGCCGGTGTAGAAGCTGGTGATGGGAATCCGGCGGACCCCGTCCACGCTGCGAAGGATCACGACCGCGTCGGCGGCGGCCAGCACCGGAAGCGTGTCACCGGCCGGCGAGGCGTTGGCAATGTTGCCGCCGATGGTCCCCCGATTCTGAATCTGGAGTCCCCCCAGCTGGCGCGCCGCCTCGACCAGCATGGGGAGGTGCTGCTGCACGGTCGGGGAGCGGACCAGCGCGGTATAGGTTACCAGAGCGCCCAGGGTCAGCGTCCCGTCTTCCCAGGCGATCAGGCGGAGTTCATCGAGTCGCCAGAGATCGAGGAACCGCGACGAGGTGAGGGTGCCGAAGTTGAGCGCCACGTAGAGATCGGTCGCCCCCGCGAGCGGCGTGCGCGGCTCTTCTCGGAGCGCAGTGAGGGCCTGGCTGAGTGTTGCCGGACGACTGACGTCGAGGGTGGAGATGGCGGTTCTCATGACTGGACGGCTCGGTGGCCCGCCGGCTCCGCAAGCGGCGGGCGCCACTTTTGAATGGCCCGGTAAATCGCCGCATAGCCGGTGCAGCGGCACAGGTTGCCGGCGAGGGTCGTCCGAATCTCCTCGAGTCCCGGGTTAGGCCCCAAGGCGAATGCCGTCATGATCATGCCGGGCGTGCAGATCCCGCACTGGGCGCCGACCTCGTCCATGAAGAGCTGTTGCAGGAGGTGCTGGTCGTGGAGTCCTTCGATGGTGAGGACCTTGGCTCCCTCGACGTGCGCCACCGGCACCAGACACGAACAGACCGGCTCGCCGTTGACCAACACCGTGCAGGCCCCGCATTCGCCCTCCCCGCAGCCCTCCTTGGTGCCGGTAAGGCCGAGCTGCTCCCGCAGGACGTCGAGGAGGCGAGCCATGGGGTGGACGGTGACGGTCGTAGGAACGCCGTTGAGAGTGAAGTTCACCGTGACTCGGCGCTCGGCGCTCGGCGCTCGGCTGCGCTTGCCAGTATTTCCGGAGTGGCTGGAATCTCTCGAACATCGAAGCCCAGATGGCGGAGGGCGTTCACGACGGCAGGGGCCGGTCCGTCCATCGGGAGCTCACCCACGCCCTTCGCCCCGAATGGGCCGCCGGGGTAGGGATTCTCCAGCATCACGACATCCAGCTCGGGAGTGTCGAGCGTGGTCGGGATCGTGTAGTTGGTGAGCTGCGCGTTGGCCATTGCGCCCTGCTGCATGACCACCCGCTCGAGCAGCGCGTAACCGAGCCCCTGTACCGTTCCCCCTTCGATCTGGCCTTGCGCCAGCGCCGGATGGATGGGCCGCCCGAACTCCTGCACCGCGGTTACCCGAACCGGGCGGATTTCGTAGGTCTCGCGATCGACTTCGAGCTCCACCACGTCGCATCCCCATCCATAGGTGGCGTAGGCATCACCCCGATAGCGCTCCTCGTCCCATCGCACCCAGGAGGGCGGCTGGTACTGGCGTTCGACCGTGAGCGGTCCGTGACGGGCGAAATACTCGGCGGGGCTCAGGCCATCCAGCCGGCCCCGCATCTCCCGCGCGCAATCCTCCAGGATCTTGCCGACCACCATGCAGGTCCGCGAGGCAACGGTGGGCCCGCTGTCGGAAACGACGGCGGTATCCGGCTGCGCCACCTCGACCTGCTCGTAGGGAATGCCCAGCGCATCGGCTACGATCTGCGCGTGCATGGTGCGGGTGCCCTGGCCGATCTCGGTGCTGCCGATCGCGACTTGCACCCCGGTTGGAGTGAGCACCAGGCGCGCCTTCGATTGCAACACCCGCTCTCCGCTGCCGGTGAACCCGGCGCCATGATAGAAGAGCGAGAGCCCGATGCCGCGGCTGGTGCCGCGATACCGTTCGCGCCGGGCGAGGAAGTCGCTCCGCCGGACCGCTTCCTCGAGGACCAGATGGGCACTCGCGTCCTCGCGCAGAACCTGCCCCGTGACGGTGGTGTCGCCGGGGCGCAGGGCGTTCCGACGGCGGATCGTGACGGGATCGAGGCCCAGTGCGTCCGCGATGCGGTCCAGGTGGACCTCGATCGCGAACTGGGTCTGGGGTGCGCCGAACCCGCGAAAGGCCCCATTGGGCGGCGTGTTGGTAAACACGGCCCGGCCCTGAATCCGGAGGTCATCGCACCGGTAGGGCCCCCCGGCATGAATGCAGCCGCGCGAGAGCACGACCGGGCTCAGGGTCACGTAGGCACCGCCATCGAGGATCACCTCGACGTCCATGGCGACCAGCCTGCCGTCGCGGGTTAGGCCCGTGCGGTGGCGTACGATCGACGGGTGCCGCTTCGTCGTGGCCAGCAGGTCCTCGACCCGATCATAGACCAGCTTGACCGGTCGGCCCGACTTGAGCGCCAGCAACCCGGCGTGGCCCGCCAGTATCGAGGGATACTCCTCCTTGCCTCCGAACCCGCCCCCGGTCTCGGTCTGCACGATCCGCAGGTGCCGCTCCGCCCCGAAGAGTGATTTGAGGGCCTTGAGCACATAGAACGGGCATTGCATCGAGCCGTGGATCGCGACTCCGCCGTGCTCCGGTACCGCAACCACGGCGTTCGGCTCGATATAGACGTGTTCCTGGTGACCCGTCCGATACGTGCCTTCGACGATCAGGTCGGCGCGGCCCAGCGCCGCCTCGACCTCGCCTTGCGTGATCGTAATCGCCTTGAAGACCCGATCCGAGCGTTCGGGATCGAGTAGTGGCTCGACCTCCTGGTACTGGATCTCGACGTCCGCGCTCAGCAGCTTTTCGCGGTCGGGATGAGCCAGCAACAGGATCGGCTCCGCCATATGGCGGACTTCCTGCTCGACCAGAAAAGGCTGATCATCGTCAATGAGCGCAACCACGTTCCGGTGAGGGATGTCGCGATAATCGACGATCGTGAAGCCGGTCGGATCGAAGCCAAGGCGGACCGAGCGAATCCGCCCGGCGGGAATCGTCGAGCGGATCGTCCGGCCGTAGAGCATGCCGGGAAAGACCAGATCATCGGCGTAGCGGGCCGCGCCGGTGGCTTTCCCAATACCGTCTTTGCGAGGGACGCTGGTGCCGACTGCTGGCATGATAGGAAACCTAGTCGCGAAGCCAGGGATCTAGGGCCGTACGCGCTACCGGCCGCTCTACTTGAGCCCGATCCGCTTCACCAGGTCCTGGAACCGGCGTCGAGAAGAAACCGCTCGGCCCCGATGTCTGCGGAGATCTCGGGGCGGAGCACCTTCAGGGCGACGTCCCGATCGTGGCGGAGATCGTGGGCGAGGAACACCAGCGCCATCCCGCCTTGGCCGAGTTCGCGGTCCAACGCGTAGCGACCCGTGAGGCCCTCGGCGAGTCGTTGGGAGAGTTCAGTCATCTCATGAGGCTGCCGGAATGTAGCCGTGATTAGCGAGACGCTCTCCCGAGGCCTGGTACTCTGGCAGATCGCTCACCCCCGCGGCGTCCACCCAGCGGTTGTAGAAATTGAACAGCGCGCACACGGTGATCGCGTCGTAGATCGCTTCTTCGGTCCATCCCGCCGCAGTCACCTGAGCGACGTCCTCGACTCGAAGCGCATTCGAGGTGCGATTCATCTTCTCGACGAACCCGAACAGCACTCTCTCACGCTCTGAAATGGGCGCGGTGCGGTAGTCATCGAGCACCGCCTCCACGAGCTCTTTGCTTCCCAAGAGCTTCGCCGCGACCGCGGCGTGGGAGCCGATTCAGAAGGGGCACCCGTTGCGTTTCGAGGTGAAGGCCGCAATCAGCTCGCGCAGTCCTGCCGGAAGCGGTGACGGCCCCCGCATCACCGCCTGGGTGAACCGGGACAAGTGCTCGGTGCGATCCGGCTTGTAGGCAAAGAGGTGCATGATCTGGGGAACCGGCTGGCCTGCCGCGCGAATACGCGCGATGATCCCCGAATACGGCCCCTTCGGCTCAGCGTGTTCGACGCTCGGTAGGAACATGGGGTGCATGGTGTCCCGGAGCAGGGAAGGCAGAAGTGAAATATGGCGACCCGACCGTCTGGACGAGGCCTGCGACTAGCGAATGGGGCCGACCGTCCCAATGATGCGGAGTGCCCTCTCGAACGAGCTCGGCGAAACGCCCTGCGCGGCGAGCAAGAATCCGGGCCAGGAGACTTCGGTCCAGTGTTGGTCCTGATCCCGGTCCGCTCCGCTGAGAACGTGCCGGGACACGATCGCGGAGCGGCCGGTGATGGTGAGCCCGCATCCCCGGCCGCGAAGTTGGGTGCCTAGCGCGACCTGGTAGAGGTAGACGCCCCGGATCTCCCCGCTCGTACGCTCGGGGACTTGCCAGGCCGCGACCAGTCGTGCTGAGTCTCTTACGCTGCGAGGAACGCCGAGCTCCTCATTGCGGCGAGCCGAGCGACCGAGGCTCGAATACGGCACCGGGCGGAGCTCTGCTGGAACCTTCAGCTTGAGATCCAGGCCGACGAAGAGCGCCTCCCGCCACCCATTGTCCGGGGGGCCCGCGTCTGGGCAGGGCGGGGGAGCCTGGGTCGCAGCGGCCAAGGAGACGACCAGGACGACAACGAGGCTGAACCCCATCATTGGAAGGCTAATCCCTTCCGGGTACCGTCCAGCTCGACGAAGAAATGTTGCTCCGCCCGTGCGACACCTTCTCGACTTACGGCTGTGGCTGGGTACCGGTTTCGGGGCCTCAGGTGACTCGAAGCGGGCACGGGTCCAATCCGGTATTCTTGGAATTGCGTAAACTGTCCTCCCGAGCCCAGGCGCACAGATCTCATGAAGATCACCAGGGTACTGGTTGCCAATCGGGGCGAAATCGCGCTCCGGATCATCCGTGCCTGCCACGAAGAGGGTCTCGACGCCGTGGCGGTCTATTCCGATGCCGACCGGGAAAGCCCGTCAGTCCGGGCGGCGGACGCCGCAATCCCCATCGGCCCGGCCCCCGCTGCCGAGAGCTACTTGAGGATCGATCGTCTGATCGCAGCGGCGCGCGAGTCCGGTGCGCAGGCGATTCACCCCGGATACGGATTCCTGGCGGAGCGGCCTGAGTTTGCCGAGGCGGTCGAGCGGGCCGGCCTGGTCTTCGTGGGCCCATCGGCCAGGGCGATTCGTGCCATGGGCGACAAGACCGAAGCCCGGCGGCGAATGCAGGCGGCGGACGTCCCCATCGTGCCCGGTGGCATTACCCCGATCGGCGAGGGCCGATCCGCGCTCGCCCTTGCCGAGGAGCTCGGGTATCCCGTGCTGGTGAAAGCCGCGGCGGGTGGGGGTGGCCGCGGTATGCGAGTGGCCGCCTCGCCGCAGGAGCTCCCCGGTGCGCTGGCCATTGCGTCTTCCGAGGCGCTCAAGGCCTTCGGCGATGGTGCCGTCTATCTCGAGAAATACATCGAGCGACCCCGGCACGTCGAGATTCAGATTCTCGCCGATTTCCAGAAGACGATCTATCTCGGCGAGCGCGAGTGTTCGATTCAGCGGCGCCATCAGAAGATCGTGGAGGAATCGCCGTCCGTTGCGGTCACTCCCCAGCTCCGTCGCAGGATGGGGCAGGCTGCGATGGCTGCGGCGCTGGCGGTGGGATATCGCGGCGCCGGGACCTGCGAGTTTCTCCTGGCTCCCGACGGGGCGTTCTACTTCCTCGAGATGAATACCCGGATCCAGGTCGAGCATCCGGTTACCGAGCTGGTCTACGCCGTTGACCTGATCCGGGAGCAGCTTCGGGTTGCGCGCGGGAATACGATGACGGTTTCGGAGTGGCCGCTGCAGCCCCGGGGACACGCGATCGAGTGCCGGATCACCAGCGAGGATCCCAGTAACGGCTTCCTGCCGTCGGCGGGCCGAATAACAAGTCTCCAACCGCCTTCGGGGCCGGGGGTCCGGTGGGACGCCGGCGTGGAAGCCGGGAGCGAGGTCACCCTGTACTACGATTCGCTCCTCGCCAAGCTCATCGTCCATGCGGAGAACCGTACTGCGTCGCTCAAGCGAATGCAGCGTGCGCTCGATGAGCTGGTGCTCACGGGGCTGGCGACCAACGTCGGATTCTTGCGCCGGCTGCTCGACCACCCCGATTTCCGGCAAGGCGAGATCGACATCCAGTTCCTCGACCGGCATCCCGAATTGCTGGCAGGCACGCCTAACCCGGAACGGGAGCTGGCCGTTGTGGTGGCGGCAGCGCTGGCGGAACATGGGCGGTCAGGCGGTCAGGCGGCTGGGCGGTCGGAGGCGGGCGATGGGACCGATCAGGACCCCGGACCTGCCTGGCTCCAGGCCGCCCGGCGCGATGCGCTCGACCGGCGGCTGGGTGGATCGGGAGATGGAAGAACCGCCTGGCAAGAGCCGGCCCGGCACGACCTGTTTCCGTGAACCGGGCGGTTCGCATCCAGGCCATCGCGGCCGGAGGCGACGGCGTGGGCACGCTTGCCGACGGCCGGGTGGTCTTCATTCCGCGGACCGCTCCGGGCGATCTGGTCGAGCTCGGGGCGGTTCGCCTAACCCGCACGTTCGCGCGCGCTCGCCTGGCCCGCCTGGTCGAAGCTTCCCCGCATCGCGTCGCCCCGCCGTGCCCCCACTATGTCGCCGATGCCTGCGGGGGTTGCCAGCTCCAGCACCTGAATCCGGAGACTCAGCGCGAGGCGCGCCGGCGTCTGGTGGGCGATGCACTCCGGCGAATCGGGCGGCTCGACGTCGACGACCCGCCGATCGAGCCGAGCGAGGCGGAGTTCGGCTATCGGGCCAAGATCACGCTGACCGTGGGCTCGGTCCTCGGCACTCGGCGCTCGGCTGGTCCCGGCGCGAAGCCACCAGCCAGCGTCCGATCGATCGGGTATCACCCCCTGGGCCGCCCTGATCAGGTCTTCGACCTAACCCGCTGCCCCATTGCTCGGGCCGAGCTCAACGTGCTCTGGGCCCGGCTCCGCAGGCACCGTGAGCTGCTTCCCCGGGATGCCAAGCGCCTGGTGCTGCGCGTGGATCGAGAGAGCCGCTGCCACATCATCGTGAAAACTGCGGGAAGCGGGTTGCCAACCGGCCGAGCGCCGGTTGCCGAGCGCCGAGCTTCGAGGGCCGAGCGCCGAGGGCCGAGCGCCGAGCCACGGGTCTGGACCCGCGCCCGCGAGCTCGCTCTCGTGCTCGAGGAGGAAGGGACGCCGGCCGTCCTCTGGTGGGAACCGGCCGGCGGCGCGGCAAGAGTGCTCCATGGGGGTGACGAGGCCTATCCGGCGACGGTCTTCGAGCAAGTTCACCCTGCGATGGGCGACCGGGTGAGGCAGTTTGCCGTGGAGCAGCTGGGCGAGCTCCCGGGGCGGCAGGTATGGGACCTCTACGCCGGCATCGGCGAAACGACCGAAGCTATCCTGCGGCGCTCGGGGGGTGCGGCAACCGTCGAGAGCGTAGAGGTTAACCCGCGAGCGGTCCGTCTCGCCGAGCGGCGCGGCCCCGCTGGGGCGACCCGCATTGCGGGCCGGGTGGAAGACGTGCTTCATCGGCTCGAGCCGGCGCAGGCGGCGATCCTCAATCCTCCTCGCACCGGCCTTGCCCAGGCTGTCGCCGAGCACCTGACCACCCGGCCGCCGGATCGCCTGGTCTACATCTCCTGTGACCCCGCGACCTTGGCCCGGGATCTCAACCGGCTCGCCGCGGCCTATCGGATCGTCGCCATCCGCGCGTTCGACCTCTTTCCCCAAACCGCGCACGTCGAAACCGTCGTGACCCTGGTGCGGCGATGAAATACATCGTGGACGTGGCGGGCCGCCGCCGCGAAGTAGTGATCGAAGGGAACCGGGTCCGGGTAGATGGCGTCGAGCACCGAGTGCAGGTGAGCGGGTCCCTGGCTTCGCCGCGAACCGTGATGGTGATCGACGGGGTGAGAATTCCCCTCGTGGCCGATCCCGCAGGTCGTGGCAAGTGGATCATCTACGCCGAGGGCGAGCGATGGGAGGCTGAGGTCGGGGACGAGCGAGCCGAGCGGGCACGCCGGACCGCGGCGCACGCGGTTGGGCACGCCCCGCCGCCGCTGCTCAAAGCGCCGATGCCGGGACTCGTGATTCGGGTGCTGGTGGAATCGGGTCAGGAGGTCGCCGCGGGCGCCAGCGTGGTGGTCCTCGAAGCGATGAAGATGGAGAACGAGCTCAAGGCCAGCGGAGCGGGCGTCGTGGACCAGGTGCTGGTAACGGCGGGACAAACGGTGGAGCGCGGACAGGTACTGGTTCGCTTTCGCGGCGAAGCGCGGGGCCCCTCCCAATCTGTGTCATCTGCGTAATCTGTGGATCAGTCATGTGGGTGATCTGGGGATCAAGTCATCGGCGTAACTGCAGCCCGGAGTCCGCCTGGCTCCAGAGCGAGGCGGCCAGCCGTCGGTGTTCCCGTGCCGCTGCGCGGTCTCCTCCGCGCTCGGCGAGGGCTGCGATTCGCAGCTGGGCGGGTGCCAGAAACGGCAGGTCGTAGAGCGAGCGGCGTCCGACCGTCGCCAGGACCGCGCGGGCTTCGTCCGTCCGTCCGGCTTGCTCGAGCAGCGTGCCGCGCAGAAACCGTTCCCTAACCCGCGGATCGAACGGTGCCGGCAGAACCAGTTGATAACCGGGCCGGTCCCGCACCTCGTCAAAGGCCGCCAGCGCCTCGGCCGTGCGGCCCGCTCGGCGAGCCAGCTCGCCGCGCACGGCCCGGGCCAGATCGGCGGGAAGGGTCGCATCGCCTGAGGGCGGCCGCAAGAAGTCCAGCCGGCTAGCCATCCCGAGCGCTTCCGAGGAATCTCCCAGCGAAGCGTTGACCAGGCCCCGCAGGTAGGCCCTCAGGAAAGGGCGAAGCCGGTCATGATCGGGGAGGAAGAATGATTCCGGAATGGAATCCTCGCCGGCGGGACGCACCGCCTCCAGCGTCCTCCGGACCGCGGTGAGCTCGCTGCGATCCTCGGGCAGAAACGGCAGCGTGGCTGCAAACCCGCGCAACTCTGCTCCGCGCAGGGAGTCCAGCGCTTCGACCTGAGCGATCTGCTGCCGCGCGGCCGTCAGTCTGCCCCGGGCCAGCTCCACCAGCGCGAGAATAAGATGGCCGCCGCTGCGGACCTCGCGGGGCCGAGCCGGCGCGGTCAGCAAGCGCCCACACCAGGCAACCCCATCGAGATTGAGCACGTAGAACTGGCTTAACAGAGCGCCCAGGGCGGTGAAGCTGTCGGCGTTGCGGAACTCCGTCTCCAGTTGGCGGATCGCCGCCCCGTCCTCCAACGCGAAGGCGAGCAGGGTTCGCATCTCCATGGCCAGAGGAGTCGACGGGTCGGGTTGCACCAGCCCGGAGACATAACCCGCAAGTACCGACTGATCCCCCCGCAGCGCGGCCACTCGCGCCAGGTGGACCCGGGCCGCCTCGTGGGTCGGCTCGAGCGCAAGAACCCGCTCGAACGCGGCCCTCGACGCTTCGATCGTGGTCCCCCGGGCCGGGGCGTAGTGAAACTGGATCTCGCCCAGCTGGAGCCAGGCCTCGAACTCGTCGGGGTATTCGTCCAGCACTCGGCGGTACACCGCCTCCGCCTGGTCGGCCTGACCGCGGGCGTACTCGCGCCAGCCCACCAGCAGCAGCCGGTCTCGCTCCGGCAGCCGGCCCGCATGCTGCACCGCGCGCTCGACTGCCAGCGCCGCTTCGTGGGGTTGCAGCGCCCATTCCGCGGCTACCGCGAGGCGATACCAGGCGAGCGCAAAGCTGGAGTCCTCCCGGACCGCCGCGCGAAAGGCGTCGGCCGCAGCCTCCCTGTCCCCCACCCGGTGCCGGGCTTCTCCGTTCAGATAGGCCTTGACCGCGGGCAGCGATGCCGAGGTCATGACCGCGAGCCGGCTGAGCCGCTCTCGCTTGGGATCGTACCGCTGGGCCAGGAGCTGGCGGGTTAGGCCATCGACCAGCGTAAACAGCTCGGGGTCTTCGGCGGCATCCGCGATCGCCTGGGCTTCCATCTCCCCGTCGGCCCGATACATCGTCGCCCGCATCCCGATCCGGCCGCCCGACTCCACGATGGTACCGAGGACGTAATGGCCCGCCTTGAACTGGGCCGCGACCTGTTTGCCGGCGGCCGGGTCCCCGGGATCGACGCGATGGCGCCGGAGATATCCGAGGACGGCATGCGGATCCGTGGTCCGCAGCGATCCGGCGCCATCGAGGGTTGCCGCGAGCAGGTCCACCATTCCTTCTCCCAGGTAGCCGAATCGCTCCCCGCCCCGCACCACGAAAGGAAGGACGACCACGCGATTCGCCGCCGATGCCCCGGCCGACACGCCGCCACCCGGAAAACCGGCCAGGCGCAGTGCCGGCACGGCTACCGCGACCGCAATCACGCCTGCTAAAGCCACCCTAACCCGCTTGCGCTGTCGCATCCCGCCAGCCGGCAGGCCCCCGGAGCGGGCCGCTGCCATCGCCGGCGGTTCTGGGCCACCGGTTTCCGTCGCCGCGAGCTCGGTTCGGAGCCGAGTCGCCAGTTCCCCAATCTCCGGAGTCGGACGGGTGCCGAGCGTGTCTTCAAGGGCTCGGGCGTGCCGGGCGGCCACCTCCAAGGCCGCGGCCGGCTCGCCCAGGGCGCCGAGCGTATGCATCAGCGCCAGCACCGGTGCCGAAGTCAGCGGATCGAGCTCGACCAGTCGTTGTCGCAGGTCTGCCGCCTGGCGTTGCTCACCTCGGGCGTCGGCACGCTTCGCCGCTGCCTCGAGCGCCCGACTCAGCTCGCGGGCCAGCCGGTCACGCTCCCCCGCCATCCACTGATCGAACTCGGGAGCGTCGGGGAGATGGAAGCCGTCCAGAAAGGGACCTGCATAACACGCAGCCGCCTGAACTGGATCGCCCCGGTCCAGCGCCTCGCGGAACCGAACCACGTCCGCCTCCACCAGCTTGGCGTCCAGGTGGAGATCGTCATTGACGGTCGTGATCGCGCGAGGTCCGAAC
>JBQTHV010000053.1:0-4996 GCA_052389555.1 Gemmatimonadales bacterium
GTGCAGGAGCGGGGGATTGCGGTGCCCTCGGCCACGGTGCTGAATGGGAAGTTCGGGATTCGGGTGGCGATCACCAACCATCGCACCACGACGGCTGACCTGGACTACTTCCTCGAGCATCTGGTCGAAATCGGGCGTGAAGTGGCGAAAGAAGCCTGAGGCGGTAGTTTCTTCGCGATGGCGACCCGTCTACCTCCGTCCGACAAGTCCCGCGGCGTAGCGCTCGCGCTCTGCATCCCCCTCGGCGTCTTCGGGGCACACCGCTATTACGTGGGGAAGATTGGCACTGGCCTGCTTCAGCTCGTCACGCTGGGCGGAATGGGCCTCTGGTGGCTCTACGATCTCATCACCATCGCGGCGGGCGAGTTCCGCGACGAAGAGGGCCGCAAGGTGAGGCTGTGGGACCCCAACGATCCCGCCGCCGCCGTCGAGGCAGGCGTTCCTCAGGAACTCTTCGACGAAGTCGAGGCGCTGCGGCGGGAGGTGGCGGAGTTGTCTGACCGGTTGGATTTCACCGAACGGCTTCTAACCGATCCGAACCGCGGCGCCGGCCGGGCACAGGGGGGTTGACCCCGACGAACCGGATCTGCGGGTTAGACCCCCACGAACCAGAACCTCACCGGCACGTATTCCTTCGACGGCTAAGCCGCACCGACTACGCGTAGCGTGGATGGTGACCGCTTGAACAAATGGTTAGGGGGCAATAGGGTGGGCCGACCGCCTTTGAAGCCGCTTGCCAATGAGCCACCCAACCAACGCTCCTGCAAGGCCGGATGCGAGTGCGAAGGGAGGGATAAAGAGGAAGATCAGGCCGGCCGTGGACGAACCGGTCTGGACGTCGCCAATGTCAAATGCCCAGGCCAGGTGCAAAGAGAGCGTAAAGCCATGCGTCAGGATAGCAAAGCCTAACAGGGCGCCCTTGCGGGGGAGGGGGATGCTGGTCGAAGACCTTTTGCTTCCCAGGAGCCAAACTATCGCGATCAGAGTGACCGGAACGAGGTTCCACAGGGTGAATGCATTAATGCCCCGGCCTTCGGCAAACACGATCAGCACAGCCGAACCGAGCAGAACGATTCCCAAAATCATTCAGCCTCCTAACCACCTGCATTTACAGCTGCGGGGGCTGCGCCATGCAGACCCTGGCGAAACAAGATTGCACCGGTACAGCTTCCCTACAGGGGGAACGAGATGGCCAAGCCCAAATCCGGGCGGACGCGAAGCGTGAACCCGGGCTCTTTTCGGTAGAGCAGCCGCCACTTAGGAATGGCCGAGCCGATCACGGCGCCGACTAGCGCACCAGCGGCCTCTCCCACCAGGGCAGCGCCGGTTATCCTACTCCAGTAACAGGGTCCTCCTTCGCCAATGGAGTAACAGATGGCCACCAGCGACGCGAAGGAGCCGACGCCGAGCGTGATTCCCCCGACGATTGCGCCTGTCTTGACGGCGCTGCCACGGACCCACAACGAATCGAGTGAGGCCCCAGCTATACTCCCTTCCTGACCTGTTAACCGAAGACGCACGGGATCGTCTCGATCGCCAGGAGTCGCCCTTCCAGGCGTGCACCATCAGCAGTCCTAACCCGCAGCATCTGCCCTGTTCGGAGGCGGCCAACTGCGCTGTCAATCGGAACTTGGGCGGGCAGTGTCGTCGTGGTAACCATGACACTGACCGCGACTAGACGCGCATTCCGGAGCATAGCTCCCTCCATTTCGCGAATGATGTTGGTCCTCAAAACCGCACCCCAACCGGAACCTGCACCCCGGCGACGAGGCCATAGAAATACGGTTCCCAGAACCCCCGAATGGTCAATTCGGGCGAGACGTGCAGCCGCCCGGCACGGACTTCCCGCCCGATGGCCAGGCCGAGAAGCGGTGCGCCATGGCGGGCACCAAACAGGAATCCCGCTGTCGGCCGCACATAGACCCGACGACCGAACCGCAAGCCGACCTCCAAGGAAATCATGTCGGCGTACCGCTTGTCTGGGGCCCAGGGGTGCCCGGGCAGGGTTACGAAGTGATAGGCTCCCTCGATAACGAACCGTCTGGCCTGGAGCCGAGCCCCAATAGTCGGACCGAAGTTCGTTGCCGAGAGTTTGTCCTCGTCACCGTGGGTCGATGTCTGCAGGACGGCACCGGGCACGACGTAGAGCCCCAACGACGGGGTGGATCGAGGGGCCTGTACCTGGGCCTGAGCGCAGAGCCAGGGTGCTACCCAGAGCGCGATGGTCCAGCCGAGCGATGATGGTGTCTTGATCACGGCTGCTCGACCTCCTGCCACCCCCTCTGGCATACGATTCGGAGGGGCTGGCTGTAGATGACTGCCGTCGGGATATTGTCCTCCCTGCCGAGCGTGTCCGCATGAACGTGGCAGACATGATCGGTCGTCTGGCCGCCAGCTTCCACCTGAAAGGACACTGGGTCGCCCACATTCCGGATGAACCATCCCAGCACGACAGGCCGTTGCGTGGGCGTGAAGAAGGTGTATCCCGTCCAGCTTCCGGATCTCGGTGTTGCGCCTTCTGTCACGATGACGATCACGTTCGAGAGGCCGGTCGAGTTGACGATCCGGAACTCGATCTCAGGATCTCCAGGCTTGGTGATTCTCTCCCCGTCGCACGAGGCGAGCAACAATCTGAGAACCTGCCCTCTGCGGGCGAGAGCGCAAGAGGGGAAGGATTCTAGGCTCGCCCTCATGATCGAGGGAGTGGGTAGGAGAGTTGAACTGAGAATCCCCGGTGGCGAGCGGGTCGGATGGATACCCGCAGGCGGTGCTCCGGTACCTCCTCCCACTTTTCGCGACGGATCGCGGCGCCAATGGCGAGGCCGATAGCAGCCCCCCCGATCGCTCCAACGGCCGCTCCCTTCTCGGGCAGGATGAGAGGGTCGGCAGCGGATTCGCCGCCGGCGGCGGCACTGACAAGGAGCCCCGCGAGTAATCCGGTGCCGGCACCGATCCCCGCGCCGAGCCCGGACCGAGACCGCCTCCCTTGGGAAACGAAGAGCCGCCGCTCACTGCTAGGCGGGACAGGTACCAGACCGCCGCTTTCCGTGTTGATGAACAGGGTGTCCCCCGAACTTCGTTGTAACGTGCCTTTGATGCCGCTGTCGAGCTTGCCGTAGGCGTCGGTGGTTCGAACCCAAACGCGTTGGGGGGACGCCGGATCGACTTGGGCCTCGGCTTGGAGAGCTGCCCCGGGCGCTACGGCGGCGGCGATGAGGAACCAGGTTCGCATAGTGCGTCTCCTTGAATAGGCAGGGTCCGGCCACCCTGCGTTTCGCTTCGCTGGCGCGGTGTTTCCGCGACCGCCATATTCTTCCCCACCGCCAGTCAAGTCCGAGTCAAGTCGTAATCATGGTTGCAGTTGGCGGGGGCCACCCCCAGCCCTGAGCGATCGCGGCCGCGATGCCCAGTACGTTTGGTCCTGAGTTCGTCGAGTTCCAGGCAGCCCTGGTCGGCCGCTATGCGCTGGAGCGGGAGCTGGGCCGGGGGGGGATGGGGATCGTGTATCTGGGCCGCGAGATCGCCCTGGAACGCTATGTCGCGCTCAAGCTGCTGCCGCCGCTCCTCGCGGCCCAGCCAATCTTCCGGGAGCGCTTCCTGCGGGAAGCGCGGATCGCCGCCCAGCTCTCCCATCCCCACATCGTGCCGATCTTCGCTGTCCTGGAGCTCGGGCCCTGGGTGTTCTACTCGATGGCCTTTGTCGAAGGAGAAACCGTCGCGGAGCGGGTTAGGAAAAACGGTCCGCTGAGCCCGCCCGAAGCCGCTCGCATCCTTCGCGAAGTCTCCTGGGCGCTCGGCTACGCCCATCAGCGCGGAGTGGTGCACCGCGATATCAAGCCCGAAAACATCCTGCTCGAAACGCAAACCGGCCGCGCGCTGGTCGCCGATTTCGGGATTGCCCATCTCGCGGCTCTCCCCGGCGTGACCGCCGCGGGTCAGATCGTCGGAACGCCGGAGTTCATGAGCCCGGAGCAGGCCAGCGGAGAGATCCCGCAGGGTTCGAGCGATCTCTATTCCCTGGGTGCGGTCGGTTTCTTCATGCTGACCGGCCGGGCGCCGTTCGAAGGCTCCTCCCCGGGAGCCGTTCTCGCGGCGCACCTCACAGCGGCTCCGCTCTCGATCCGAGACGCTGCTCCTGACACGCCGCCCCAGCTTGCCGAGGCAATCGCGCGCTGTCTCTGCAAGCAATCCGGGGAGCGCTTCGCCAGCGGTGAACAACTGGCGGAAGCCCTCGGCGCAGCGCTGCCGTCCCGGCCGCAGCTTCCTCCCGTGGTGGCCCGCTGGCGGTTCATGCCGGACGAGCTCAACCTGGCCCAGGCCAGCGCGGTCCCGCTCATCGTCGCGCCACTCTTTTTTCTCGTCGATTACGCCGGGAATGGTGAGCCGGTTCCCAGCACCGCCTATGGGATGATCTTCACGGTTCCGTTTCTCATCCTCCTGATTCGAAGACTCGATCTCCTCCGGCGAGCCCTCAAACAGGGCTATGGGATTCGGGATCTCCAGGTGGCGCTGGACTACCCGACCATCCCCGATCCGGCCTGGAGCCTCGGCGCGACGGCTCGCGCCCGCAAGACCCATGCGTGGCTGCATGCTCTGAGCGGACTGGTCCCGGTTGGTCTTGTCTTCCTGTGGTGGAACGCTGCCGATCGGATTCACCGGTGGAGCGACTACCTCTACGCGGGTTATGCCGGCGCGTTTGCGTTGGTAAGCCTGGGGGAAATCGGATACCAGGCGGCTCACTCGGGCCGAACCTGGAAAAGCGCGGTCCGGCGCTGGTTTTGGCGAAGCCGCTTCGGGTGGGCCTGGACGAGGCTCGCCTCTCTTGGAATACGGCGCGACGAGACGGCTTCCGCGCCGCGCCACCCGGTGACCGAGCTGGCGCTGGGATCCGCAGCACGAGCGCTCTACGAGTCCCTGGCGCGAGAGGAACGGCACCGGCTCGACGGGTTCCCGGACCTGATCGACAGGCTGGAGGAGCAGGCCCTGCGCCTGCGGA
>JBQTHV010000054.1:0-56620 GCA_052389555.1 Gemmatimonadales bacterium
CATGAACTCGCCCCCGCTGACCGCCCTGGAGCGCGACGCCCTGCGCGAGGTCGCCAACATCGGTGCCGGTCACGCGGCCACCGCGTTGTCGCAGATGACCGGGGGGCGCATCATGATCAGCGTGCCGGAGGTCATGCTGGTGCGGCTGGAGGAGCTCTCCGGGGTGGTCGGCTCCGCGACGATCCCGATCGCCACAGTGGTGATGCGGGTTATGGGCGATTTCACCGGCACTACGGTGGTCGCCTGCCAGCTCGACTCGGCCCGCGCGCTGTGCGCCCTGCTGCTCCATCAGGCGCCCGGATCCGGCGGTCCGCACTTCGCGCCCATGGAGGAATCGACCCTCAAGGAGACCGGCAACATCCTGTGCGCTTCCTACCTCAACGCGCTGGCCGACTTTCTCGGCATGATGCTGCTTCCGTCGGTGCCCGACCTTGCCGTGGGGTCCGCCGGCACCGTATTGAGCCCGACCCGGCTCCGCGCGGAGAGCGGCCGGGACCCGGTGTTTTGCGTCGAAACAGCATTCCGGATCGAGGGGTCCGAGGAGTCGCATACGGCGCAGTTCCTGTTGCTCCCCGATCCGGCAGCGCTGAACGTCATCTTCGACGCGATTCGCATCGCCAGCTGAGTCCATGTCCGGGGACGGCGACCTCGCGGCCCTGACGGTTCAGCTCGCGCGCGACCCCTCCAGTCTGGTCTTTCTTCCGCTGGGCGAGGCGCTGCGGCGCCGGGGCGAGCTGGAAGCTGCGCTGCCCATCGCCGAGCACGGCGTGGCGTGGTATCCCGAGATGACCGGTGCCTGGGACCTTCTGGCGCGGGTTAGGAGCGATCGCGGCGAAGGCGATCTCGCCTTCGACGCCTGGACCACCGTGCTGCGGCTCGATCCGGAGCACGCCGGGGCGCACAAGGGACTCGCCTTCCTCGCCTACCGGGCGGGCGAGCTGGAACGCAGCCTGCGACACCTGCGCAAGGCGCTGGAGCTCACGCCCGGCGACGCCGCGGTGCAGCAGGTCTTCGAACGAGTGCGCCGCGAGGTATCCCGCCACGCCCTGACGCCGGCGCCGGTCTCTCCACTCTCCGCGACCGGCGTCGCGGGGTCGGCCCTGCTCACCGACTTGCGAGGACGGCGGCTCGACGGCCAGGTCGCCGGCGACGGGGACGCTGCGGTGGGGGCGGCGCTCGCCCACCTCTCTCGGGACGCTGAGCGTACCGCGCGGGTCCTCCGCCTGGGTCCCTGGCGCCGCATCTCGCTCATGGGAAGCACGGTGGTGCTCGAGGTCCGCAGTCCAACCATTGATTCCCTGTTCGTCCTGGCGCGACCGGCCGGTCAGGAGTGCACCGGTGAAGCAGCCGATCGCCTGGCCCGGGCGGCGGCGCAGTGGCTGGAAGGGCTGCGATGATTCTCAGCGAGTTACTGGAACCCGCGGCGCGGGCTCCCGGGGTAATCGGCGCGCTGGTGGTTTCGCGAGAGGATGGGCTGGTCGTGGCCGGCAGGCTGCAGCCGAACATCAACGGCAAGGCCGTCGCGGCACTCGCCGCCAGTCTGGCCCGCCGGAGCGCGACCCTCGCCGCGGTGCTGGGCGAGCCGGAGCCACCCATCCTCGAGCTGGAGGGCACCGAGGGAAGCGTGCTCGCTGCTCCGGGGCGCGCCGGCCTGCTGCTGGTCGCGGTCATGGCCCGTGGTGCTAACCCGCTGCCGGCACGGACCGCTCTGGTGCGGTTGGCGGAGCAGGTCGGCTGATGCGCGCGATCGAGCCCTGGGTCGAACGGCCCCTGTCCCTCTTCCTGGACGACTCGGCCGCACGGCTCGCTGCGGTGATCACCAACTCCGGGCAGGTGGTCGCCCAGCACGGGTTCGTCCGGGCGACGGACCTGATGGCCGCCGCCTCGCTTGCTGCAGGAATCATGGCAGCGTCGAACGAACTGTCCCGGGTGATCGGGGCGCCGCTCCTTCGGGAATTAGCCTACCAGGGGCGCGACCTGGGCATCTACCTTGCTGCGATTGACCTGCCGGGTCGACGCTGGCTGGGTCTCGTGGGATATGGCAGGGAGAGCTCGCTGGGATTGGTCCAGGTGTTCTTCGAAGAAATGGTCGGCCAGCTCGAGCGCGCCGCACCGCCGACCCCGCCCGGTGGCAGCAAGCCCGCGCTCGATCGAGAATTCGAGGCCGGGCTCGATCAGAGCCTCCGGGCGCTTTTCGCGCGGTGACCCATGGCTCACATCAACCACACAACCCGCGAAATCACCTGCAAGCTGGTCTATGACGGCCCGGTGCGGGCCGGCAAGACCAGCAACCTGCTCTATCTTCGCGGCCGGGTCCGGGTGGACCGGCGTGGGGCAGGATGCGGCACCGATTCCGACTTCCTCACCCTGGACCTCGGTGCGGTCGGGGGGTTCGCGGTGCGCTTCCAGATCGTTGCCGTGCCGGGTGGCATGGCCTCTCGGAGCACCCGGCAACTCATCCTGCACGGGGCGGACGGCGTCATCTTTGTGGCCGACAGCCAGGCCCGACGAATGGACGAAAACCTCGCGGTCCTGCGCGAGCTGGAAGCTCGGCTCGACCAGGCGGTTCCTCTCGTCGTCCAGTACAACAAGCAGGACCTTCCTCCCGGGCTGATCTTGACGTCGGCCGATCTGGCCGCCGTGTTAGGAACGCAATCCTCCCCTGGGGTTCCCGCCGATGCCCGCCACGGCGGCGGCGTGGTGGAAACCTTCGAGCGGCTCTCGGCCCTCGTCCTCAGCCGCCTGGCATGAACGATCTCGAGGCTCTTGCCCTGGACGAGATCAACCGGGCCGCCGTCGAGGCGGCGCGGGCGGTCATCGAGGCACGCGGGACCTTCGGCCCCCTCATCATCGTGGGGGCCCGGGGCAGCGGAAAGAGTGAGCTCCTCCAGGCTATCGCGGCGGGGGTCCGCGCCCGCGATCCCCGGGCATCGTTGGAGTTGCTCGCTCCCCGAACGCTGGCGGTGCGCACCCGCGAGGCCGAGCTCTCCGGCCGGTCCGAAGAGTACGCCACCCGGCTCGTCGAGGTCGATCTGGTCCTGGTCGACGATCTGGAGGAGCTCACGCGGTACCCCGACACCCAGAGTTGGCTGGTGGATCTGCTCGACCGCCGGCGCGGGGCCCGGCGGGAGACCGTGGTCGCGTCGGGCGTCGCCATCGAGGCCATGGCGGGCCTCGACCCGCGGGTTAGGAAGCGGCTTGCGATCGGGACCACGGTCACCTTCGCCCTGCCGGCCGCTCCCGCCCGGCTCGCATTTCTGCGCGAACGGCAGAGCGGCCATGCCACCACCCTGCCCGAGCCGGTCCTCCGGGCCGTGGCGGAGTCCGAACTGCCCTCGCTGCGCGACTACGGTGGAGCGGTGGCCCGGCTGCTGGCATTTCAGGAAGCGAGTCCGGTCCCGCTCTTGGCGGAGGATGCCCTGGTGCTGATCGGGGCTCCTCGGGAAGAGTCGGATGCCGGCAAGAGCCTCCGGAATGGAAACCGTCGCGGGAGAGGTCCTGAGGCCGCCCCCCTCAGGCCGCAGCAGGACGAATTCAGCGTGTTCGTGTCCGAAGTCACCGACGAGCTGGCCGGGCAGTTGGATGGCTGGCGCGAGCGGGTCGGCAAGGTCATCGACCGCTGGCGCACCGCGGGGTTTGCCACCCGCCGACTCGAGGCGCTCCTGGCCGAGGAATTCCCCGGCGATCCCGAGCCGATTCTCGAAGAGTACGAAGCGGCGGCAACTGAGCTTGCAGCGCTTGCCACGGAAGCGGCGACACTCTCTCCGGATCTCGCCGGCGCGGAGGCGTTCCGGGATCCGGACCAGCTGCCGGCGGCGCGGGTCCTCCTCGAAGCGGCGCGGCTCCGCGCTCCCCTCTCGACCCCGTTGCCGCACTACCGCTGGGAAGATCTCGTCGAAGGACCCACCAGCCGGCTCTCGGTCCGGGCCGGGCGCGACATTATCGAAGAGCCGGGCCGCCGGTACTCGCCGCTGATCGTGACCGGCGGATCGGGGACCGGCAAGAGTCACTTCCTCCACGGGATCGGGAACGCCCTGATCGCCCGAGGGGTGGGACCGGTGGTATGTCTTGCCGGTCCCGCCTTTGCCGCCGAGGTCCGGGTGCTGGCGGATGCGACCGTCGCCGCGGAATGGCGGCGCCGCTACCAGTGGGTAAGCGCGTTCCTGCTGGACGACCTCCATCTGCTGACCGGGGAACCTCGCGCCCAGCAGGAGCTGGCCGCCCTGGTGAGCGAGCTGATGGAAGGGCGCCGCCAGATGGTATTCGCGAGTCTTCGTCCTCTGGAGCAGCTGGCCGAGCTCGATCCCGAGCTGGTCAGATTGCTTCAACAGGGACTCGCGGTCGAGCTTCCTCCTCCGGATCGCGAAGTACGGGTCGCCGTCATTCGCCGACTCATCGCGGCGACTCCCGCGGCGGAGAATGCGGCCCTGCTCGATTACCTCGCGTCGCGGCCCGCCGAGTCGGTCCGCGCGGTGCAGGGCATGGTGCATCGCGTGTTAAGCGCTGCGGCGGCCCAGCAGATCGCGCCGACGCCCCAGCTTGCCCGTGAGGTCCTGGAATTCGCCGCGACCCCGCGGCGGTTCTCGGAAGGAGCGGGAGGACGCGCCAGCGGGATTCCCGCGCCCGGAGCGGCCCTGGTCAAGAGCGGCGAGAAGATGGTGAGGCGCTGGCCTCGGATCACCGACCGGCTCAGCTCGGAGCTTCGCTGAATGGCGATTACCGGCAGTCTCAAGGAGGCCAGCCTCTCCGATGTCATTCAGTTGCTCTTTCTCGGGCGGCGGACCGGCTGTCTGTCGGTGGCCGACCGGCAGCGGCATGGTTCCATCTATTTCGAAGAAGGCTGGATCATCTATGCCTCGATCGTGAACCGGCGGGACCGGCTGGGCGATATCCTGCTCGCGAGCGGGGTCATAACCCGCGAGCAGCTCGACCAGGCGCTCGCGCTCCAGAGCACCGCCCCGAGCCGCCGCATCGGTGATCTCTTTCTCGACATGGGGCTGATCTCGCCGGCCGAGCTCAAGCGCCATGTGCGGGTCCAGATCGAAGAGGCGGTCTACTCCCTGTTCGCCTGGACCTCGGGGACCTTCGTGTTCGAACCGGACCTTCGCCCGGACCTCGCCGACCAGCTCGATCGCATCAATCCGGAGTCGCTCCTGCTCGAGGCGGCCCGCCGGGTCGATGAATGGAGTCTGATCCAGGCGCGGATCCCCAGCTTCGATATTGTCTTCGCGGTTTCACCGGGTCAGCTTGAGGGACACCAAGCCGCCTTCACCGAAGCGCAACGGCGTCTGATTCCGTTGCTCGACGGGCGGCGCGATGTGCGCGAGCTGATCGATGCCTCGGGACTCTCCGAATTCGAAGCGGCCCAGGCCCTCTTCGGGTTGGTCTCCGCCGGGCTGGCGTACAAGGTCGGCACCTCGAGCTCGGCCGCCTCGAGCCGGGTCCTCGAGAGCCGCATCGAGGAGCATCGAAACCTCGGGGTCGCCTTCTATCGCAGCAGCATGCTGGAGGAAGCGCGCCGCGAGTTTCGCCGGGTGGCCGAGCTGCGGCCGTCCGAGGGGACCGCCCCGTTCCATCTCGGTCTGATTGCCGCACGGCAGGGAAACTGGGACGACGCGGCCGACTTGTTCCGCCAGGCCATCGATCGCAGCGGGCCACGGCCCAGTCTGCTGCTCAATTACGCGGTGGCGCTGGAATCACAGGGACGGCTCGACCAGGCGGAAGTGACCATGGCCGAGGCCGCCAGCCGGGCCGGGGACGACCCCGGGATCCAGACCAGCTGGGGAATTCTCGCGCTCGAGCGGGGCGAACCGCTGGTTGCGCGGCAACGGCTCCAGCGGGCGCGCGAGCTGTACCGCGACACGCCGCCCCCGGCGCTCTGGTATTGGGCCGCCGTCCGCGCCGCGGCGGAGGCCGAGCACCTCGATGCGGCGGCAGAGCTCTGCCGCGAGGCCGTCGAGCGCTATCCCGGAGATGCGGTCCTTCGTAACACGCTGGCCGTGTTGCTCGAAGCCTCGGGAGACATGACCGACGCCGAGGCCCAGTTGCGCCAGTCGGTCGAGGACGATCCCGCTCTGCCGCAGGCCTTCAAGAATCTCGGGGATCTCTGCTATCGCTCGGGCCGCTACGAAGAGGCCGCGGCGCATTACTCCCGCGCGGCCGCCATTACCCCGGAGCTGGGCGACGATCTCTACTTCAAGCTTGGCAACCTGGCGTTCCGAGAGCGCGACCTAACCCGCGCGCGGGAGTGCTGGCAGCGGGCCCTCGCCCTCAACCCGACCCACCCCCTGGCCCGGGCCAACCTGTCCTCGCTGCCCCAGGCGGTATGACGCCCGGCACCGGAGATCCGCTCCTCGCGTCCCTGCGGGACGAGTTCGCCGCCATCGCGGCCCTCCTGGACGACGGAGCCGATCCCGCGGTCCGGGAAGAAGCCAAGCAACGGATTGTCCGACTGTTCCGCCGGGTCGAAGCGGGGCTGGGCGCCCTCGAGGTGCTCAAAGGCGACATCCGCGGCCTGGTGGAGCGGTATAAGCAGCTCGAGCGTGGAGCCGGGGACCAGCCGGCCCCGGCGGCGCCGACTCCGCTGGTGCGCGATGAGCTCGGCGCTTCCACCTTCATCGAGAAGGGGTGGAGCCTGATCGCCCTGGGCGACGCGGGCGGCGCCATGCGGGTGCTGCACCGTGCGCTCGAGCTCTCCCCCGGCAATCTCCAGGCCCTCGCTCTGCTCGGCTGGGCGGAGATGCTTGACGAGCGCCTGGACGATGCGCTCGCCACCTTTTCGAAAGTACTGGCGAGCGAGCCGACCCACGCACTGGCGCGGGTTAATGTCGGCTACATCTGCCTCAAGAAACGGATCTTTGGCGAAGCCATCGAGCACCTCTCCCGGGTGATTCGCCTCGGCAACGATCCGCGGGCGACGCTCTACGCGCATTATTACCTCGGGCTGGTGTATCTGGAGCGCGGCATGTTTGCGGACGCGCGCGGGTTCCTCGAACAGGCCATCGCGCTGGGTCCCAACCTGATCGAGGCATACTACGATCTCGGGCGGGCCCAGTGGCTCTCGGGACAGCGCGAGCCGGCCCGGCAAACCTGGTCCCGCGGTGCCAACGCGAACCGCTACGCGCCGTGGGCCCGCCGTTGCCAGGAGCTGCTCGAGCGGACCGCCAGGGGGGAGGAGGTCCCGCGCTCGCTCTTCTCCTGACGCTGGCGCTCGGCCAGCCTCCCTCGCCCCCGGGATTCACCGGCGTCCAGGTGGGGGAGGTGACTACCTACTCGCGAGAAGCCGATCTCTCGCTCGCCATCGGACTGGCCCAGACGGCTGGCGAGACGCGGGAGTGGTATGGTCTCGGCCGCCGGGAACCAGGACCGCTCCGGCTCATCGTTATCCGAGGTCGAAGGCCGGAGGTGCTGGGACGAGGGCGAGTCCCGGCCTGGGGAGCCGGGTTCACCTTCCCCGCAGCACGGACCATTGTGGTCATGGTAGACGCGGGAGACCCATACCGCATCCTTCGCCACGAGCTTGCGCATCTCATCCTGGCCGATGCGTTGCAGAGCCGGATTCCGCTCTGGTTCAGCGAGGGTTATGCGGCGGTCGCCTCGGGCGAGTTCGGCCGGCTGGCTGCGTTGCGACTCAATCTCTCCGTGGCGCGAGGGAAGATCCCGGATTTCTTCGAATTGGATCGCGCGTTGCGAGGCAACGAATCGACTGCGGAAGCGGCGTACGGCCTGGCGGCTGCTGCGGTCGCGATGCTGGCCCGCCGTCACCCGGATCACACCCTTGCCCCGCTGCTCGCCCGTCTGGAGGACGGGGAGCCCTTCGATGAGGCGGTCCTGGCTACCACCGGATCGCCACTCGGCCGATTCGAGCTCGAGTGGCAGCGGGACGTTCGGCGCCGGTATGGTTTGGTCAGTTGGGTGATGGCGGGAGGTCTTTGGTTCTTGGTTGCGCTGGTCGTGATCGCGGCCATGTGGCTGCGCCGCCGCCGCGACTGGCCGCGCCGCCAGGCCCTGGACCAGGGATGGATTGTCGAGGAGGGGTCCGAGCCCGATACCGCTCCGCTTGATGAACCGAAGCCAGGACCATAGGTTACAAGGTCTTATGGCGTCCACAGAGGCCGAGTCCAAGCCCCGACGCGGGCCGCTCGCTGGCCGAAATCTCATCGCACTGGCGGCCGCGACCGGATGTCTCGCGGCGGGATACTTCACGCTCCAGTCAGGGGCGGCCAGCGCCGGCGCGGTGTTACTGGTGCTGGGGTATTGCGTGCTATTCCCTCTGGCCATAGCGCTGTAAGGTGTGGCGCAGTTGGCGGTATGCGTCCCCTGCGAGAGGGACCTCGACTGGTTTCGCCTTGGGCGAATAGCTCAGCGGTTCAGAGCGCCTGCCTTACACGCAGGAAGTCGGGGGTTCGAATCCCTCTTCGCCCACTGGCCTTGTTCTTCGCCCCCGCCCCGCCGAGGGCGGCTCATGCCGGGAGGTTGTTGGAATGCGTTTGACGCGAATCGTTGCAGGTTTGGGTTTTCTGGTCCTGGCGGCAGCGCCGCTCCGGGCCGCTGCCCAGCTACGGGCCAATCGCCCCCCGCCGCAACAGCAGAACCTTCCGCGGCTGCTGGTGGCGAATCCCCATAGCTTCTCTCCGCAGGATTCCTCCGCTTCAGTACGGGTAGGCCATGGAATGCGGGAAGAAGTCACCGGGATAGCGGAACGGTGGTTCCGCACCGTAACCCGGGCTCAAATGAACGAAGCGCTGCAGCAGTACGCCTATCCGATCGACGCCGTGCTCCCTCCCATGGTGGCTCGGCAGCTGGCCAATGCACTCACGGCGCGGGCCATGGTCATCTCGACCGTCGTGCGGGGTGAAGCGGGGCGATACACCGTGGAATCCCGGCTCGCCGGCACCAATGACGACGCGGGTCAGGTCGTGCGCCTCAGCCAGAGCCCCAACGAAGCGTTCGAGGAGCTGGGCAAGCGGATCGGCCAAGCGCTGGAGCCCGCGTTCAAGGCCCTGCCCGATGCCCGTCAGTGCGAGAACCTGCGCCTGACCCAACCGGAAAAGGCGGTCGACGCAGCGGTGAAAGCGATTCGCACCCTGCCCACCTCAGGCCTGGCTCACTATTGCGAGGCCGAGATCGCCAAGGCCAAGAAGAGCAAGGAAACGGCCCCGGCAAGGCAACGCGCCTGGGGTGATACCATCGTCACCCATCTCAAGCTGGCGGTTCAGGGCGATCCGCTCTCTCTTCCCGCGTGGAACGGCCTCGCGGTGGAATATCAGGCGCGGGCCGACAGTGCGGCAACAGTGGAGACTTTCAAGCAGATGCTGCGGATTGCTCCCACCAACGAGGCGCTTCGCAAAGACGCATTCCGGCTGTTCCTGAACTATGGTCGGATCGGTTCTGCGGAGCAGGTGGCGGATGAAGGATTGCAAATCGATCCCGCCAACGCCGACCTCTGGGATCTGAAAAGCAGCGCCTGCCTCTTCCAGGACACCCCCGAGAAGAACCGCTGCGCTATCGAGGCGCTGGAGCAGGTTTACGCGCTGGACACGACCAAGGCGGACACGACGTTTTTCACCAAGATCACGTTCGCGGCCTCCCGCCCCTCGCTCGAGGTCAGGGCCCGGGTGGATTCGGCTGGCAAGGTGGTGCCCGGGGCTACTGGCGGGATCCGCGATACCATCGTCGCGGTCGTCGACAGCGCGCGATTCCTGAAGTGGGCGATAAAGGGCCATGAGAAGTACAAAGGCAATATCGTGCTGCTCGGCCAGCTGGCCGAGGCCTACAGCCTGGCGGGACCGGTCGATAGCGCCGTGTCGGTCATGAGACAGCTCATGGCCAGAGATTCCACCGACCTGAGTCCGGTCCTGCGAGTGGCCAAACAGTTGAGCGACGCCCGGCGGGGCAAGGATGCGCTCGCATTGGCGGGTTATGCAGAGCGTCTTGGCACTCCGGAGAACAAGCAGACATTCGGGCAGATCCTGAATCACGGCGCATTTCTGTATCTCCAACCGCCGCAGGACCACCAGACGGCGGCGGACATGACTCGCAAAGCACTCCAGCTTTTTGGGTCCGGGGCTGCGCAGGAAAGCGATCCCATGCACCGGTCCTGGCAGTTTTCGCATTTCATCCTCGGGATAGCCGCGTTCCAGCTCGCCGTGGCCATGCATGAGGAAACCGTGAAAGCCAAGTCCTGTGACGGAGCTCAGAAGATGAAGACCCTTCTGGACGAGGCCGGGCCTTCCTTGCAGGCGGGACGCACCATCAGCGAAAGCACGTTGGAGCGGTTCATCCAGGGACATCCGACCTACCTGAACCAGGTGAACCAGATGATCCGGACGTTTTGCAGATCGCGATAGAACCGACTAGATTGCGGCGCTCCGCACCGGGGGCTGTAGCTCAGCTTGGTTAGAGTGCCGCACTGTCACTGCGGAGGTCGCGGGTTCGAGCCCCGTCAGCCCCGCTCCGATCCAATTTCGCGCCCCGCTCACCCTTCGAGCGGGGTCCTTTTTTTGAGTGCTCTGAGTCCTTGAAGAATGAATGCTCTGACAACTTGACAGTGCGGTACCATCGGCCGGTCCTGGTCCGGGAGGTGCTAGCCGCCGCGTGCGGGGCGAAGCGGATCGTCGACGCTACCCTTGGCGATGGCGGCCACGCCGAAGCCCTGCTCCAAACCGGGGCCGAGCTCCTCGCCATTGACCGTGATCCCGACGCCATCCGGAGCGCGGAAGCCCGCCTGGGGCAGGACCGGATTCGCTACCTCCAGGCTTCCTTCTCGAGTCCCGCGGCGCTGCGGGAGGTCGGCGCTTTTGGGCCCGATTTCATCCTGCTGGACCTGGGACTTTCTTCCCGCCAACTGGACGATGCGGAACGCGGGTTCACGTTCCGGCCCGGCGCGCCGCTCGATATGCGGATGGAGCAGCAGGGACCCACGGCCGCCGACCTTCTGAATCGCGCTTCTGCCGAAACCCTTGCCACCTGGTTTGCCGAGTATGCCGATGAGAGGCAAGCCCGCCGCCTGGCTGCGGAAATCGTACGCCGCCGGCAGCGACAGCCCTTCGCGATCAGCGACGACCTCGTCAACGCGATCCGGGCCGTGCTGGGCGCTCGCGCCGGTCCCGACGACTTCGCCCGGCTCTTTCAGGCAGTGCGGATTGCAGTGAACGATGAGCTGGGAGAGCTCGACGCCGCGCTGTCAGCCCTGCGCGAAGCCCTGGTCCCGGGGGGTTCCCTCGCGGTCATCAGTTATCATTCGGGGGAAGACCGCCTGGTGAAGCGCGCGTTTCGCGAATGGAGCCGCTCCTGCGTTTGTCCCCCGTCGCAGCCGGTCTGCACCTGCCGCGGCCGTGCGCTTGGGCAGGAGCAGGCCCGGGGAGGTGTGGTTCCGGAAGCGGCGGAGATCGTCAACAACCCGCGCGCCCGCAGCGCGCGACTTCGCATCTTTCACGTGAGCGATGAAGCTTAAGGGTCGGCACTGGGTCGGCATCTGGCTGCTCATCTTTCTGGGAGCCGCCGCCGTGATCGTAACCCGCCAGCGCGCGGCGATCCTGGCTGCCGGCCGGCTCGCCGAGCTGCGGGAGCACCGGCAGGCACTCGAAGCGACCCGAGCCGAGCTGACCCGAGCGATCGCCCGCGCCAGCAGCCGGGAGGTGCTGGTTCCGAAGATGGAACGGGCCGGATTGCATCTCCCGTCCGATCTGGAAAACGTACCGCTCCGGGTGGATCGAGCCGGCCGCGACAACCGCGGTGGGAGCGGCCAGAACTAGCATGGCGAAACCCGCGGTTCGGATCGCGGCGCTGCAATTCTTCTTCGCCGCCGGACTGATGGCGGTGCTGGCGCGGGCGGCCTGGATCCAGTTGGTCCGAGGCGACGAGCTGGGCCGAAGGGCCGAGGCGATCCGTACCGCCCCGCGGGAGCTCGATGCCCGGCGCGGGACGATCTACGATCGCAAAGGGATCCCGCTGGTCGTGTCGCAGGCCAAGTTCCGGGTCCAGCTCGCGCTGAACGAGGTCCGCGATACCGCCCAGGTGCTCCGGCGACTGTCTCGCGATCTCGGCATTCGAGCGGATTCGTTGCGCCGCATCTTCCGCCGGGGCAAGCCGCATTATCCCTACTTCCATGGACCCTTCACCGCGAGCCAGGTCGCCGGGTTACGTTCGCTCCGCGGCGTCCATCTCGAGGCCACCTACAGCCGATCGTATCCGAACGGCTCGTTGGCGGGGCCGATCATCGGACGATTGGGCGATGACGGCCGGGGAGCCTCGGGACTGGAGCGGTCGCTGGACTCGCTGCTCGCTGGAATCCCGGGTCTTACCACGGACTTGCGCGACCCTTCGGGCCGTCGGTTCGAGTCGCCCGGCCGACTGATTCGGGAGCCGGTGGCCGGACATGACGTGGTGCTGACGCTCGACGCCGAGCTGCAGGCCATCGCCGAGTACACGCTGGCCCGGGCCGTGCGGGAGTATCGCGCCGAAGGTGGCGATGTGGTGTTCTTCGATCCCCGGAGTGGCGAGCTGCTCGCGCTGGCATCGCGCAGCGCCGGTGGGGCGGGGAGCGGCCCTTCGTTCCTGACGAGCCCGTTCGAGCCCGGTTCCACCGCCAAGCCGTTCACGGCGGCGGCCCTGCTGGCGCTCGAGCGAGTCGGGCCGGACGAGACGGTCTCGGGTGAGAACGGGGTTTGGAAATACGTGACCACGGGCCGGGCCACCCGCGCGATCCGCGACGTGCACCCCGATTCCGGCGAGTTCACGCTGGCCCGCGCGATCCGCCAATCGAGCAACATCGCGATGGCGAAGTTCGCCCTGAAGCTCCGGCCCGAAGAGCACTACGAGACGCTGCGCCGGTTCGGTTTCGGCGCGCCGACCGGCACCGAGTTCCCCTCGGAGGCGGTGGGGCACCTAACCCGCCCGCATCGCTGGCGGTACGGATACGACGCGCAGAGCGTCGCGATGGGGTACTCGTTCTCGGTGACGCCGGTCCAGCTTGCCGCGGCGTACGGCGCCCTGGCCAACGACGGGATTCTCCTGGCGCCTACCCTGGTCCGCGAAATCCGCGGGCCCGATGGGGAAACCGCCTATCGCCACGAGCCGGAGGTCGTGCGGCGGGTCGTCCCGGCCAAGGTGGCGGCGACCATTCGCGAGTTTCTGGGCGAGGCGGCCAGCGACTCGGGCACCGGGGGCCGCGCCCAGGTGCGCGGCGGACTGCTTGGCAAGACGGGCACCGCGCTCGTCTCGGAACAGGGCAGATACGAAGCGGGGAACTATCGTGCTTCGTTCGCGGCAATTTATCCGGCGAAGGATCCCCAACTCATCGCCGTGGTCACGATCGATCGCCCGAGAGGGGCCTATTACGGCGGGCAAACGGCGGCACCGGTCACCGCGGACATGCTGCGGCAAGCGCTGGCGGCGAAAGACGGCGGCCTGGATCTGGGCGAGGAAGCGGTTCCGGCGGTTGGGCGGTCGGGCGGTCGGGCGGTTGGTAATCAGGAGCCGCCGAGTGACAACCGCGAATCGGTGGCCACCCTTCCAATCGACGACCGCCCAACCGCCCAACCGCCCGCCCGCCCGACGATCGTTCCCGATGTGGCGGGCCGCACGGTACGGGAAGCCGTCTTTGCCCTGCATCAGCGCGGCTTCCGGGTTAGGGTGGAAGGAACCGGCCGGGCGGTACGAACCTCCCCTTCCGCGGGGGATTCGCTCCCGGTCGGCCGCACCGTCGTGCTCTACGCCGCCAACCGACTCCCGTGAACGGCTGGCCGACTCTGCTTGACGCGCTTCGGCGCCATGACCTGGTGCGCCGCGCCCCGGCGGCCGATCCGGCCGCCGGCCTCGCCGGCATCGTCACCGACAGCCGGCTGGTGGTGCCGGGATCGGTCTTCGTGGCGATGCGGGGGTCGAGCCAGGATGGACACCGCTACGTATCGGCTGCAGTCGCAGCCGGCGCGGCCGCGGTGGTCGTCGAGCGCGATTTGCCGACCACGGTTCCCCAGGTGGTCGTCACCGACGGGCGACTGGCCGCCATTGCGCTCGCGCGCGCCTGGTACGGGGATCCCGCGAGCGAGCTGGAGCTTTTCGGCGTCACCGGGACCAACGGAAAGACCACGACCGTTGCGGTGCTGGCGCACCTGCTCAACCGGGAGGGTGATGCCGGCACCATCGGCACCCTGGGCGCCTTCGACGGCAGCGGCCGGAAGCTGCCGGGCGGCGCGACGCTCACCACGCCGGCTCCGATGGATCTCCATGCGGCGTTCGCCGCGCTGCGAGATCGGAGGGTCAGACGCCTCGCGATGGAAACCTCCTCTCACAGCCTGGACCAGGGGCGGCTCGAAGGGCTGGTCTTTCGCGGTGCTGTGTTCACCAACCTGACCCAGGACCATCTCGACTATCACGGGACGATGGAGCACTACCATGCCGCCAAGCTGCGGCTGCTCGAGCTCGTGGGGAAAGACGCGGTGCTCGCGGTCAATGGGGACGATCCCGCCTGGCAGGTGATCCCTCGGACCGCCGGCACGGTCACCTTCGGCCTCTCTCCCGACGCCGACCTCCGGGCGAGCGAATCGGTGCTCGACGCGCAGGGCTGCCGCTTCCGGATCACCGGGCGATTCGGGATCCGGGACGCGATGGTCCCGCTGCCCGGCCGGTTCAACATCGCCAACGCCCTGGGCGCCGCCGCTTGCGTATTAGGGCTCGGCATGCCGCTCGGCGAGATCGTCGAGCGACTGGCCCAGGCACCCCAGGTGCCGGGACGGATGGAACGGATCTCGTCCGATCCGGTCCTGGTCCTGCGCGACTACGCCCACACCCCGGACGCGCTGGAGCGGGCCCTCGAAACGCTGCGCCCCCTGACCGCCGGGAAGCTCATCGTCGTCTTCGGGTGCGGAGGAGATCGTGACAGGCTCAAGCGGCCGGTCATGGGACGGATTGTCGCCGAGCGCGCCGACCTCGCGGTGGTGACGTCAGATAACCCGCGGACCGAAGATCCCGAGCGCATCATCGAGGACATCCTGGCCGGCGTTCCTCCCGGGGCCGAGTATCGGCACATCACGGATCGCCGCCGCGCCATTCGCGAAGCGCTCGCCCACGCGAAGCAGGGCGATACCGTCCTCCTCGCCGGGAAGGGCCACGAGACCTACCAGGTGATCGGGACCGAATACCTGCCGTTCGACGAGCGCGAGATCGTGCGGGAGCTGCTCGACGGCGGCCGCGGGGAGAGGTGAGAGGTGAGAGATGAGAGGGGCGCGGTGGACTGACCGGACGGTGCGGGCCGCGCTCGAGCTTCCCGGGCCAGCGGTCGACCTCGGGTATTCCGGAATCTCGACGGACACCCGCACCCTGGCGCCCGGCGCCCTGTTTGTCGCGCTCGAGGGTGAGCGCTTCGACGGCCATCGGTTCCTTCCCGCCGCGGCCAGGGCCAGCGCGGGAGGCGCGGTGGTGCGGGAAGACACGCCCGATCAGCCGGGGTTGGTCCTCTATCGCGTGCCTAACACGCTGGATGCCCTGGGCCGGCTCGGACGCTCGCGACGCCGTGCCGTTTCCGGTCCCGTCATCGCGATCACGGGGACCAACGGCAAGACCTCGACCAAGGAAATGATTGCCGCGGTCCTCGCCACCCGGTACCGCACCCACAAGACCAGAGCGAACCTGAACAACCTGATCGGGATCCCGCTCTCGATTCTCGAAGCGCCGGCCGATGCGGAAGCGCTGGTGCTCGAAGCGGGCGCCAGTGTTCCCGGCGAGCTGGCCCGGGCCCGCCAGATCATCGAGCCCAGCCTGGTAGTGATCACCAACGTCGCGGTCGGACATCTCGAGGGGTTCGGGAGTCTGGACCAGGTGATGCAGGAGAAGGTTTCCTTTGCCGATGGAGTCGAGGTGGCGATTGTAGGCACCGAGCCTCACGGGTTAGGGGAGCTCGCCCGAAATCGGGCGCGCAAGGTGATCGTGGCCGGCCTGAACGGGGCGGATTGCACCCCGGACCGGGTGGACCTGGGAGTGGATGGCCGTCCCGTCCTCACCCTCGGCTCCCATCGTTTCGTGGTCGACGCGCGAGGCCGCCATCAGGCTGCCAATGCCATGCTGGCCTGGGCGGTGGCCGAAGTCCTGGGGCTGGACCTCTCCCGCGCGGCGCGGGCGCTCGAAACGCTCGGGTTGCCGGGCGGCCGAGGCGAGCTCATCCAGCAGGGGGCCCTCACCATTCTGAACGATGCTTACAACGCCAACCCCGGATCGTTCCGCGCCGCGATCGAGCTGGCCCGCGCCCTTCGCGGCAACCGCCGCCTGGTGTTCGTCGCGGGAACGATGCTGGAGCTGGGGGCGGCGGCTCCTTCTTATCATGCCGAGATCGCGCGCCACCTGGTCGGCGCGCGACCCGAACTGTTGGTGGGCGTCGGCGAGTTTGTCCCCGCGCTGGAGCCGTACCGGGAATCGCTCGGCGACCGGCTCCTGCTTGCCGGCGACGTAGAAAGTCTGGCCCCGCTCCTCGCCGAGCGGCTG
Source organism: Gemmatimonadales bacterium (assembly GCA_052389555.1). Classification (GTDB taxonomy): domain Bacteria; phylum Gemmatimonadota; class Gemmatimonadetes; order Gemmatimonadales; family GWC2-71-9; genus JABFSM01. The sequence continues at coordinate 16,480 of JBQTHV010000054.1, forward strand.
GTCGGCGACGAGCTCATCGTGCTCAAAGCGAGCCGGGGCGTTGCATTGGAACGGCTTCTCCCTGATCTTGTGGCACACGCCTCTCCCGGCCCCTGAGGTCAGATGCTGTATCACCTGCTGGCCCCGCTCGGGCGGGACCACATCCTGTTCAATCTCTTTACCTATATCAGTTTTCGCGCGGCCGGCGCGATGGTCACCGCGCTGCTCCTGGCGTTCGCGGTAGGGCCGGCGATCATCGCGCGGCTCAAGGCCAAGAAGATCGGCCAGGTGATTCGAACCGAAACCCTGACCACCCACCAGAGCAAGCGGGGCGTGCCGACCATGGGCGGCTTCATCATCCTGCTGGCGACGGTGATTCCGACCCTGCTCTGGGCGCCGCTCACCAACCGGTTCGTGATCGTCGCCCTCATCGCCATGGTGTGGACCGGGGTGATCGGCTTCATCGATGACTATCTCAAGATTGTGGAGGGCAAGCCACGCGGTCTGGTGGCCAAGTGGAAGCTGGTGTTGCAGTGCGTCTTTGGCCTGGCGCTGGGGCTGGTCCTGCTCAAGTGGCCGGTGGTTCCCCCGGCGACCATTCCGACCACCGCCACGACGGTGCCCTTCTTCAAATACACCATCGTCACCTTCGCTCCGGTCCTCTACGTCCTGTTCGTGACCGCGGTAGTGACGGGGACCAGCAATGCGGTCAACATGACCGATGGCCTCGACGGATTGGCCACTGGGCTCACCGCCGTTGCGGCGGGGACCTTCGCCTTCTTCGCCTACATCTTCGGCCGGACCGACTCCACCGCCTACCTCCAGTTCTTCTACCTGCCCGGGGCGGGGGAGCTCACCATCTTCTGCGCCGCGCTGATGGGGGGGGCGCTCGGGTTTCTCTGGTTCAATGCCCACCCGGCTCAGGTCATCATGGGCGACACCGGCAGCCTGTCCATCGGTGGCGCGTTAGGAACCGTGGCGATTCTGCTCAAGGCCGAGTTCCTGCTCCTCATCATCGGGGGTGTGTTCGTGGCCGAGCAGTTGTCGGTGCTGATCCAGGTCGGGACCTTTAAATGGCTCAGGCGCACCCGCGGCCGCGAATATGCCGAGGCCCACCGGGTCTTCCGGATGGCACCGCTGCATCATCATTTCGAGAAGAAGGGCTGGACCGAAACCACCGTCGTCATTCGCTTCTGGGTGCTGGGCTTGCTCTTCGCCCTGCTCGCGCTCGCAACCCTCAAGCTCCGGTGATTCTCGAGCGCGCAATCCGGGGCGAAGTGGCGGTAGTCGGGCTGGGGTTGAGCGGCGCGGCGGCAACCCGGCTGCTCCGGCAGGCCGGAATCCGCGTTTACGCGTCGGACGCCGGGCGAACCCCAGCGCTAGAAGCCCGCCGCGCTGAGCTTTCCGGGTTAGGCGCCGACGTCGAGCTGGGCGGGCACGATCTCGATCGCATCGCGAACGCCGCAGTCTGCATCGTGTCGCCCGGTATTGCGGTCACCGCCCGGCCCATCGCCGCCGCGTATCAGGCGGGAGTGCCGGTCTATAGCGAGGCCGCGCTGGGCCTCGAGGCCATGCCCGGCGTCAAGTACATCGCCGTCACCGGAACCAACGGGAAGAGCACCACCACCGCACTGGTCGGTCACCTGATGGGCCAGGCCGGCTTCCGGGCGCTTGCGGCAGGCAATCTGGGGTTGCCGCTCTGTGATATTGCGGTCGAAACCATCAAGCCGGAATGGCTGGCGATCGAACTGTCTTCGTTCCAGCTTCATCACCTGCCCAATCTCCATCCCGCAGTCGGGGTCCTGACCAACCTGCAGCCCGATCACCTCGACCGGTATGAGAGCCTGGCCGAGTACTACGGCGACAAAGCGCGCCTCTTCGGGAATGCGGACCTGGAATCGATCTGGGTCGTGAACGGCGATGATGAAACGGCCGAAGGCCTGGTCGCCGGAGTTCCCGGCACGACGCGAAGGTTTTCGATTCAGAAAGAAGCCGACGCGTGGTTCGACCGGGATCGCCGTATGCTCCGGCTCGGCGGCGAGGACCTGCTCGAGCGCGCCGATCTCTCCTTGCTGGGCGACCATAACGTGGCGAATGTGCTTGCGGCGGCGCTGGGTGTGCGGTGTATTGGAGTCGAGGTACCGTTGCTGGCCGAGGGACTGAGGACATTCCGCGGGCTCTCCCACCGGCTCGAGCCCGTTGCCGAGGTTGATGGGGTGCTCTGGATCAACGACTCCAAGGCGACCAATCTGGCCTCGACGGAGGTAGCGGTCGCCGCGCTCTCCCGTCCGTTCGTCCTCCTCCTGGGCGGGCGGCACAAAGGAACGCCGTACACTGCCCTCGGCCCGCTGCTCCGGGAGCGCTGCCGCGGCGTGGTGGCCTATGGCGAAGCCCAACCCATCATTGCCAAAGACCTGGCAGACTCGGGGGTCCCGGTCGTGCTGGCCGGTTCCTTCGAGGAGGTGGTCTCCCGCGCCGGCGAACTGGCCCGGCCGGGAGACGCGGTACTGCTTTCTCCCGCGTGCTCGAGCTACGACATGTTCACCAACTACGAGGAGCGCGGAGCCCGGTTCCGCGAGCTGGTCGAGTCCCGATGAACGAGCTGCGCTGGGAAACCAGACTGCTGGTGCTGGTCACCGTGATCCTGACGGTATTCGGGATCGCGAGCCTCTATGCGGCGGCGACGCTGGAGCGCAACGCCTTCGGGTTCTTCAGCAGGCAGTTCGTCGGCGCCGCGATCGGCATCGTGGCTCTGGTGATCGTGGGCCGGCTCGATTATCAGCGCTGGCGCAAGTGGGCCTGGCCCATCCTGGCCATCACCCTCGGCTTGCTCATCATCCCGCTCCTGCCGTTCACCCGCGCCATCAGTCCGCCGATCAACGGGGCGCGACGGTGGATCTTGTTCGGTCCGGTGAATCTGCAGCCCTCCGAGGTGGCCCGGTTCGCCGTCGCGGTGTGGGTCGCGATGCTGGCGGCGAAGAAAGGGGCGGCGATCCGCGGGTTCAAGAAGGGTGTGGCCCCCTTCGTCGTCGTGTTAGGGCTGGTGGGGTTGCTGATTCTGCTGGAGCCGAATCTCTCGATGGCGGTCCTGGTCGCCTTGATCGGCGGAACCGTGCTGTTTACCGCCGGGGCCAGAATCGGGCACTTCCTTCTCATCGCCACGGTCGGCGTCGTGGGCGCGCTGTCGCTGGTCTGGGCCGAACCGTATCGCCTAACCCGGCTTCGCTGTTTCCTCGAGCCCTGCGGCCCGGGCAACTTCCAGCTCGATCAGGCGCTCCTGGGCATGGGTTCGGGCGGCCTCTTCGGGGTGGGATTCGGGCATGGCCAGCTCAAGCTGCATTACCTGCCGTACGCCTACTCGGATTTCCTGATGAGCACGATCGGTGAGGAGTGGGGATTCTTCGGGGTCGTGGTGATCGTGCTCCTGTTTGCCACCTTCGGCTGGCTCGGGTTCCGGATCGCCAAGACCGCGCCCGACCCCTTTGGCCAATATCTCGCGGCAGGTCTCACCTCCGCCGTGGCGGTCGCCGCGGTACTCCACATGGCCGTGACGATGGGGCTGCTCCCAACCACCGGGCTGGCGCTTCCGTTCATGAGCTATGGGCGCACCGGCCTGATCGTGTCGCTCGCCTCCGTGGGGGCGCTGGTGAGTATCGGCAGGGCACGGGGGAAGCCGTTGAAGCGTGAAAAGTGAAAAGTGAAAAGTGAAAAGTGAAACGATTCCCGAGAAGACGATCCTCATTGCGGGAGGAGGGACCGGCGGCCACCTGATCCCTGCGCTCGTCATCGGTAACGCGATTCGCCGGAAGTGGCCGACGTGGCGGGTCGTCCTCGCGGGGGCTCAACGCGGTCTCGAGGCGGCCCTGCTCCCCACCAAGGATTTCCCCTATAACCTCCTCTCGGCCGAGCCGATCTATCGCCGGCAATGGTGGAAGAACCTCAAGTGGCCCTTCCAGGCGATTCGCGTGTTAGGCCAGGCGGACCAGGTCCTCGCCAGGGAACGGCCCCGTCTGGTCATCGGGACCGGCGGCTATGCCTCGGGTCCGCTTGTCTGGCTGGCAGCCCGGCGAGGCATCCCCACCGCGGTCCTGGAGCTCAATATCCATCCGGGCCTGACGGTGCGGCGCCTGGCCCGGATCGTCCGGGAAGTGTGGATTGGCTCACCCGAGATCGGGCCCCGCTTCCGACCAGGCCGCCGGACCGAAGTGGTTGAGACGGGGACTCCGATTAACCCGCCGGATCCGGGTCTTCGGGCCAGGGCCCAGGACGACTTCGCGCTCGACCCGGCGACCCCAACGCTCCTCGTGCTGGGCGGAAGCCAGGGGGCGCTGGCCATCAACGAGGCTGTCTCCCAGTGGATCGCGAGCGGGGGCACCGCCGCCATCCAGGTGATCTGGGTGACCGGAAGGGCCTCCTATCCGCGATTCCGGCATCTCCACCGGCCCCCCGCGGTCCAGGTCGCCGACTTCCTGGATCCGATCGCGCCGGCCTACGCGGTCGCCGATCTCGCCCTAACCCGGGTCGGCATGATGACGGTGGCCGAGCTCTGCGCGTGGGGGATTCCCGCGATCCTGGTCCCCCTTCCTACCGCGGCTCATGACCATCAGACCACCAACGCGCGCGCCCTCGAGCGGGCCGGGGCCGCCGTTTGGCTCCCCCAAAAGCAACTCACCGCCGCGCATTTGGCCGATCTCCTCACCCAGCTGCTCCAGAGCCCCGATCGGCTGGCTGCGATGCGCCGGGCGGCCCTCAACCGGGCTCGTCCCAACGCCGCCAAGACAATTCTGGAACGTATCGGGATTCTTTCGGGTTAGGGCGCCTCTTTCGCAAGTTTCAGCCGTGTTTTAGATTAGCCCATCGGCCATGAACCTCTTTCTACTCTCGGATCCCCGGCCGCTGCATTTCGTGGGGATTGGAGGGGCGGGGATGAGTGCTCTGGCCTTCATCGCCCGAAAAAGAGGCATCGAGGTCACCGGTTCCGATCGGGACGTGTCCGGGTGCGGCGATCTCGTGTCGCTGGGCGCTCGGGTCTATGCCGGTGAGGCGGCCGAGCGGGTCGGATCGGCGCGGGCCGTAGTCGTGAGCGCCGCAATCCCTGAAGGACACGCCGAAGTCACGGCCGCGCGCGCTCGAGGGATCCCAGTTGTCGCTCGCAAGGATGCCCTGGCCGAGCTGGTTTCCGGTGGCAGGACGATCGGAATCGCCGGAACCCACGGGAAGACGACGACCACGGCGCTCACCACGGAAGCGATTGCCGCGGCGGGATTACCGGTTACCGGGATCGCCGGGGGGCGGGTGGCATCGTGGGGTGGGAATGCTCGAATCGCCGGCTCGGCGAACGACCTCTATGTCGTAGAGGCCGATGAGTTTGATCGGGCCTTTCTGACGCTGAATCCCTCGATCGCCGTGGTTACCAACGTCGAGGCGGATCACCTGGAATGTTACGGCTCCATCGAAGCGCTGGAGGACGCCTTCGTGAGCTTTGCGGGAAGGGCGGGGCGAATTCTGGTCGGGAATGATTCGACAGGGGCGGAACGAGTGGCCCGGCGACTCCCTCCCGATCGGGTCTGGCGATACGGACCCGGTGCATCCGACCTCCCGATCTCCCGGATTGAAACTTTTCCACATGAAAGCCGCGCAACAATAACTCTTCCGGGCCAAGGGGAAGTCGTCCTCCGACTCCAGGCTCCCGGCATCCATAATCTCCGAAACGCCACCGCCGCTCTTGGCGTGGTACTGGTACTTGGCGGTGATCCGCTTGGCGGTCTCCAGGCGCTCGCCGCGTTCCGGGGGGTGGGGCGGCGGTTCGAGCGAGTGGGTGAGTTTGCCGGGGTGGAGATTGTGGACGACTATGCCCATCACCCTACTGAGATCCGGGCCACCCTTGCCGCGGCCCGGCAGGCCTATCCCCGGCGGCGGATCGTCGCAGTGTTTCAGCCGCACCTCTACTCCAGAACGGAGCTCCTGGGGCGCGACATGGGTGGCGCGCTCGCCGGCGCCGATCTCGTCATCCTGACCGACGTGTTTGCGGCCCGGGAGGAGCCCATTCCGGGCGTCACGGGAGAATTGGTCGCCCGCGCGGCCCGGGAAGCTGGAGCAACCGTCGTGTATGAGCCGGATCGCGCGGCCCTGGGAAATCGAGTGGCCGGGTTGCTTCGGGGCGGGGATACTCTCCTTACCCTGGGCGCGGGAGACATAACCCGCCTGGGCCGGGAGGTCGCCGCCCTGCTCGAACCGGGCTCGAGGTCCCCATGAAGCGGTTCCTGCTCGCCGGGGTCGGCCTGGTCCTGGTGATGGGGGGGATCGTCGGGGGCCGCGCGCTGCTCCGGCGGCTCGCGTTTTTCGACATTCGGCGTATCGAGCTCACCGGCGCGCGCTATCTGACCGCCGCCGAGGTGGCGCGCGCGATGCAGATCCCGGTGGGAACGTCGCTGTTCGACCCCATCGGGCCCTGGGAGCGCCGGGTGGAGGAGCTTCCCGGGGTGATCGAGGCGCGGGTGGGCCGGCGGCTGCCCGGGACGTTGCGGGTTAGGGTGATCGAGGCCGAGCCCGTGGCGCTGGCCGAACGGGGCCCCCGGCTCGTCCTGGTGGACCAGGCGGGCAAGATCCTGCCGTTCGACCCGAGCCGGCCCGCGACCGATCTCCCCCTCGCGGCGGCGGATTCCCAGGTGACCGGCGTGCTGGCGCGGGTTAGGGAGGCCGATCCCGACCTGTTCGGCCGCATCGAGCGAGGCGGCCGGCTGGCGCGGGGAGAGGTCGCGCTCGAGTTCGGTACCGGCCGGTTGCTGGTTCGCGCCGACGCGGGTCCCGAGGCGTTTGAAGCCCTCTCGCTGGTCGCCGACCTCCTCGCCCGGGAGGGCAAGCCTTGGCGGGAGCTCGATGCGCGGTTTCTTCCCCGCATCATCGTGCGCCCGGGATCGGCCCGGACATGAGCGGCCAGCCGGAGCGACTGGTGGCCGCTCTCGACCTGGGCTCGACCCGGGTGACCGCGCTCATCGGCGCGGTCCAGGGCGAGCCGCGCGCGCCGCGGGCCCGCGTGCTGGGCGTCGGATCGGAGCGAAGCGCGGGGATCCGGCGCGGCGTGGTCCGCGATATCGAGGAGGCCACCCGGGCGATCGCCAAGGCGCTGCGAGATGCCGAAGTCATGGCCGGCCTCCGGGTCGGTTCCGTCTATTGCGGCGTGGCCGGGGAGCATATCGCCACCCGCACCTCGCACGGCGTGGTGTCGGTGACCGGCACCGAGATCCGCACCGGCGACGTGGCGCGCGTCAACGACGTGGCCAGCAACGTGAGCTTCGGGCGCGATCACGAGCTGTTGCATGCGATTCCCCAGGACTACCTGATCGACCAGCAGGAGGGCATTACCGAGCCGATCGGGATGACCGGATCCCGCCTCGAAGCCGAGGTCTATCTGGTCACCATTCTCTCGAGCGCGGTGCAGAACCTCCGGCGCTGCGTGGAGAAAGCGGGTTATGACGTGGAGGAGTTCGTGCTCGAGCCGCTCGCGTCCTCGCTCGCGGTGCTCACCCAGGACGAGCGGGAACTGGGCTGCGGGCTGATCGAGCTGGGCGGTGGCTCCACCAACGTGGCGGTGTTCCACGGCGGCAAGATCCGGCACTCCGCGAGCTCCACCTTTGCGGGCGGGCACGTCAGCAACGACATCGTCCAGGGTCTTCAGGTCACCCAGCAGGAAGCCGAGCGGCTCAAGGAGCGCTTCGGGGCGGCCTACGAAGCCCTGATCGATCCCGGCGAGGTCATCCAGCTTCCGGGGACGGCGGGACAGGGTCCGCGGTCGGCGCATCGCCGGGTGCTCGCCCACATCATGCACATGCGGCTGCAGGAGGTCTTCGAGCTGGCGCTCGACGAGCTCTCCCGCACCGGCTTCCGGCAGCGGCTGGCCGCGGGAATCGTGCTCACCGGCGGCGGCGCCCAGGCCCCCGGGATCAGCGAGCTCGCGCGGGAGGTCTTCGCGCTCCCCGTGCGGGTAGGGAAACCCGGGCAGTCGCTCTCCGGGCTCACCGACAGCGTGGAATCACCCCGCACCGCGGTGGGGGCCGGCCTGCTCCTCTATGGTGCCAAAGCCGCCTTGAGCAGCGGCTTCGGCGCCGGCCGCCGCGCGCCCAAGGTGGAAAAAGTGTTCGCTCCCGTGAAACGATGGCTGCAGGACTTCTTCTGACCAACGTGAGGGCTCGACTATGACCTTCGAAATCGAGGAACCCAACGCGCAGCACGCCCGGATGAAGGTGATCGGCGTCGGTGGCGGGGGGAGTAACGCAGTCAACCGGATGATCGAGGAACGGCTCATCGGCGTCGAGTTCGTGTCGGTGAACACCGACGCCCAGGCCCTCGGCCGGTCCAAGTCCGACCTCAAGGTCCAGATCGGGAAGAAACTCACTCGCGGGTTAGGAGCGGGAGCCCGGCCCGAGATCGGCCGCCAGGCCATCGAGGAGAACCGGGACGAGGTGCTGGCGGCCATGCAGGGCGCCGATCTGGTCTTCGTGACCTGCGGCATGGGCGGGGGGACCGGAACCGGCGCCGCCCCGATCATCGCCCAGATTTCGCGGGACATCGGCGCGCTCACGGTGGGGATCGTCACCAAGCCGTTCCTGTTCGAGGGGCGCCAGCGGATGAAGCAGGCCGAAATGGGGATCATGGAGATGCGGAAGGGCGTCGACACCATGATCGTCGTCCCGAATGAGCGGCTCATGGCAGTGGTGGGGAAGGGATTCAAGTTCGAGGACGCGCTCAAGAAGGCCGACGAGGTGCTGCTCAACGCCACCCAGGGTATCGCCGATCTCATCACCCGGACCGGTCTCATCAACGTGGACTTCGCGGACGTGCGGACCGTGATGCAGAACGGTGGGTCGTCCCTCATGGGGACCGGGATCGGCAAGGGGGAAAACCGGGCCCTCGAAGCGGCCCAGCAGGCGATCTCGAGCCCGCTCCTCGACAACATCTCGATTTCCGGGGCTACGGGGGTCTTGATCAATATCACGAGCGGCGATATAACCATGGGTGAGGTCACCCAGATCAGCGAGATCATTCACGACGCCGCGGGCGATCAGGCCGAGATCATCTTCGGATCCTGCAGCGAACCGGCGCCGGACGGGGAGATCCGGGTGACCGTCATCGCGACCGGGTTCGACCGGGCCATCACCGGTGAGGCGGCCCCGGTCCGGGCGCCCGGAGTCCTCCAGTTCCCGGAAAAGAAGCGGGCGGTGGCCGGGGGCGGTGGAGGGGGGGGGGGCGTGGGCGGCGGCAGCATGATGACCGGGCCCACCATGGTGGCGCCGAGGACGGTTTCGCCACCGCGGGTGACCACTCTCAGAAGTGCGACTGGATCAGGGGAAGTATCTGATATGGAGATTCCCACATTCATCCGCCGGCAAATGGATTGAGGCTTCCCACCGCGGCGCGGCTGCTGCTCGCCGTCCTGGTATTCGTGGGGGCGGCGGTCCTTACGGCCAGCGGGCGATGGCCCTGGCGGCGGATTCAGGATGCTTCGGTCAGCGTCCGTTCCGGACTGCCTTTCGTTCCGGAGCGGCTGACCAGCGCCGACACCTTGCGCTCGGGCGAAACCCTGGGCGAGCTGTTCCAGCGCCAGGGTCTCATTCCCGATGAGCTCATCGCGGTCGTCCAGCGGGCCGGGCTCGACATGCGCCGACTCCGGGCGGGTCTCGTGGTGCAATTCGGCCGGCAGGCGGGCGATCCCGCCCCGAGCGAAGTGCGGATGCGAGTAAGTCCCACCCTGCGGCTGGCCGCCTGGCGGGAAGACGCGGTGGCTCGGCTCTCGGCACTCGGCGCTCGGCAGGACGACTCGCTGGACGGACAGCTCGGCGGCTGGACGGCGGTAACTCAGCCGGTGACCTGGCGCCGGGAGATCGTGCGGCTGGAGGGGCCGATCGCGAGCTCGCTCTACGACGCGCTCCACGCCCGGATTCCGGACCAGGTCCTGGACGCGGAGCAGCGGGTTAGGCTCGCCTGGGACATCGCGGACATCTATGCCTGGTCGGTGGATTTCAACGTCGATATCCAGCCGGGCGACGCGTTCACGGTGCTGGTGGAGCGGGAGATCTCCGACGAGGGCGAGGTGCGGGCGGGCCGGACCCTGGCTGCCGATCTCTTGGTCTCCGGCAAGCGGCTTCAGGCGTTCCGCTTCGACCTGCCGGACGATGGGGCGCGCTACTTCGACGCCGACGGCAACTCGCTGCGGCGGGCGTTCCTGCGGGCTCCGGTCGCGTTTCGCCGGATTTCGTCGGGGTTCAGCCGCTCTCGCTATCACCCCATCCTGGGTCGCTGGCGCCGCCACCAGGGTACCGATTATGCCGCTGACCGGGGTACCCCGGTGATGGCCGCGGGCGACGGGACCGTCCTGCGGGCGGGCTGGCAGGGGGGCTATGGCCGGATGGTCGAGCTGCGTCACCTCAACGGGATCACCACGCGATACGGCCATCTGTCGGGGTTCGCCTCGGGAGTGCGCGCCGGGACCCGGATCCGCCAGGGCGAGGTGATCGGGTATGTCGGCTCGACCGGTCTCGCCAGCGGGCCCCATCTGCATTACGAGTTCCGGGTGCACGGCGTCGCCCGCGATGCTCGGCGGGTTAACGTGGGCCGGGGCGATCCGATTCCGGCCGTGCTCCGCGCCCAGTTTGCGGCGGAGCGGGCGCGACTGGCGGAAGCACTGCAGGGCAACCCGGTCGGGAGCATCGTGAACGCGGGCGGTTAGGTAGCGGAAATCGGGAGGGGGTTAGGAGTCGAATGAGGCCGCCATCGTCTGCCAGGCGGCCATTTTGCTTTTCGCGGCGGCGAGGAGACTCAGGAACCTTCTTCGCTCACCAACTCACGGTGGGGGGTTTCCCATGACTCGTGCTCTAGTTGGTTTCACGGTAGTGGTTATGGCCTGCGCCCCTCGTCCCAACCTCGACGCGGACCGAGCCGCAATTCTCGCTGCCGACAGCGCGTGGTTGGCGGCGGCCCGAGCGGGTACGGTCGACTCGATTCTGAGCTTTTGGACCGAGGACGCCCGGGTGATCGGGCCAGGTCAGCCGCCGGTGATAGGCCGCTCCGCGATTCGCGAGATGCTGGTCCAAAGCATGGCGCTCCCCGGATTCTCAGTGAGCTGGGAGACGACCGAGGTAGTGGTCGCTTCTGGCGGAGATGTGGCATGGTCGTTCGGCACCAACGTCTTTACTCTTCCGGGCACTGCTGGCGGAGTGGACACGCTGCGTGGCCAAGGCGCTGTCGTGTGGCGGAAAGGCGACGATGGGCGGTGACGCTCCGCCATCGATATCTGGACCCCGATCAGCCCCTAGTACGACTTTGCGAACGCTTTCACAGCGAGCCTTGCATGTCCTACGTTGACGGCTTCCTTGAAAGACCCTCGCATTCAGAGAATGATGAACGAACCGATGCCATTCGACCTGAAGCGCATGTCGTATGGCGGCTTTGACGTGATCGTGGATCTCTAGCCCACCAGCCTTCCAGCCGCCCAGCCTCCCGGCCTACTATTCGGGATGGTGTGGGTCGTCCCGTTGCTGGTCGCGCTCGCCGCCTTCTTCTCTTATCGCTTCCTCGAGGAGTGGTCGCGCCGAACCTGGCTGCCGGCCCTGCTCCGAGCGGCAGGCTGGGGCATGCTCGTACTCCTGTTGGTGAACGCGAGCTGCCCCGGGGTCCGTCCTGACGCGCGGCCGATCGTGCTCCTCGACGGCTCACTCAGCATGCAAGCTGCCGGAAGCAGGTGGACCGAAGCGCAAACTCTGGCACGCCGGCGCGGCGAGGTCCGGCTGGTGGGTGTTCCCGCTCGGGACACGCTCCCCACCGGCGGACGATCCCGCCTGGCTCCCGCCATCACCGCCGCGCAGAGCACGGGACGGCCGGTAGTTGTGATCACCGACGGCGAGGTCGACGACGCGGCCGAGGTTCTCGCCGACCCGCTTGCCGGCCCCGAGATACGGGTGCTGGCCCGGCGAACCGTCGAGGATCTGTCCCTAACCCGCGTGCAGGGCACTACCCGCCTCACCCCGCGAGACTCGCTCCGGCTGGAGGTCGATCTGGCCGGAAGTCCAGGCTTTGCCGGGCGGAGGGTGGGTCTTGAGGTGCGGGAAGGAGCCCGGGTTTGGGTTCGCGGCTCCACCCCGCTCGACTCAGCAGCGCGCGCCACGGTTCGGCTGGTTGGGGCGGTCCCCTCGGTCGCGCCGGGCGCACACGTCCTGTCCGTCGCGATCACTGGAGCCTCCGATGCCGAGCCGCGGAACGATATCCGGCTCTGGGTCGTGCACCTGGTCCCCACCCCGGGGGTGGTGGTGACTGCCTCGCCCCCCTCGTGGGAGAGCCGGTTCCTCATTGCGACCCTGAGCGAGGTCGCCGAGCTCCCGGTGCGCGGGTACCTCGAGTTCGAGCCTGGTAAGTGGCGGCGTGCCGGTGATCTGGTTGCCGCGAGCCGCCAGGAGGTTGGCGACGCCGCACGGCGGGCGGATCTCCTGGTCACCATGGGCTCAGCCCAGGATCCGATTCGGGTAACTGGGCCGCGGGGGAGATGGACCTGGCTCGCGTCACCCTCCGCGGCCAGCGGTGATTGGTACGTGCAGGCCGGGACGGCAGGGCCGGTACCGGGCTCGCTCGCTGGGCTTCCAGTGGATTCGTTTCCTCCGGGCACGGCCCTTACCGATCCGGCGCCTCGCCCGGAAGACTGGGTTGGGCTTTCCGCCCAGCTTGGCCGGCGGGGCCCGGTTCGACCCGCCGTGATCGGCAGAGACTCGGCCGGCGTGCGGGTTATGGTGACCGCGATCGACGGCCTCTGGCGCTGGGCGTTTCGAGGCGGGAGCAGCGAGCAAGGCTATCGTGCCCTGGTCGCCTCGGCCGTGTCCTGGTTGCTGGGTGGCGCCACGGCGGAAGGGGGGCAGATCCGGCTCCGGCACGACGTGGTGCCGCGCGGTCTTCCCGCGCTGTTCGAGTGGCGCGGCGGCGGAAATCCGGTACCTCTGGCGCTGGAATGGGTAGGTGATTCGGGGACCAGGCGGGATACCTTGGTGTTCGATGGTACCGGCCGTGCGGAGGTGTGGCTCCCGCCGGGGAGCTGGCGTTATCGCGTGGACGGTCGCCGCGAAGGCGGAATCCTGGCTGTTGAAGCGTATTCCGACGAGTGGTCCCCCCGGCGGGTCACTCTCGTAGACCGAACGGGACCGGTAATCGGAAGCCGGTCGCGCCGGCCGGTCCGCGCCTGGCTCTGGCTGTTTGCGCTGGCCGGGCTCTGTTTTGCCGGAGAGTGGGCAGTGCGGCGCAGCATGGGACTCCGATGACGCGGGTTACCGCACGGCGGCGATTCGGGCTCTGGGCCCGGCTCAAGCGGCTGGCGCTCACCGACGTGGGCGCGCTGGTGCGCGGATTCCGGGCTGCGGACGTCGAGGCGATGGAGCGGCTGCTCCTCGAAGCGGACCTCGGCATCGCAGCAACGACCGAGCTAGTGCAGGCGCTCGAGGAAGAGGTCCGCCGCGGTCGGCTCAAGAGCGAGGACGATCTCCGGCGCGCCCTCCGCGACCGCATTGTGGAGCTGGTCGATCACGCCCCTAACCCGGGGGTATTGGCTCGGGCCCGATCGGGACCGACCGTGGTGCTGATGGTCGGGGTGAACGGTACCGGCAAGACCACCACGATCGCCAAGCTGGCCCGCCGGCTGATGGCCGAGCACGAGCGGGTCCTCCTGTGCGCTGCCGACACCTACCGTGCCGGCGCCGTCGCCCAGCTCGAGATCTGGGCCGAGCGCCTGGGTCTGCCCTGCGTGTCGGGCGCTCCGGGCGGCGATCCTGCCGCGGTCGCCTTCGACGCGATCACGGCGGCGGAATCGCGCGGGGCGACCGTGGTTCTGGTGGATACCGCCGGCCGGCTCCACACCCAGGACGACTTGATGGAGGAGCTCCGCAAAATCGTGCGGGTTATGGGACGCAAGGCGGCCGGGGCGCCCCACGAGACGCTGCTCGTGCTCGACGGGACCGTCGGTCAGAACGCGGTGCAGCAGGGCCGGCTGTTCAAGGAGGCGGTCGCCCCGACCGGGATCATCGTGACCAAGCTGGACGGGACCGCGCGCGGCGGCGCGGTGGTGGCGCTCCGGCGCGAGCTCGCGATCCCGATCCGCTTTCTGGGCGTGGGAGAAAGCGCCGATGCCCTGGAGGTATTCGACGCCCAGACTTTTGCCGAAGACCTCCTCGGTTCTCCCGACGAGCGAGTAGCGAGTAGCGGCACTGACGACTTTGGACTGAAGACTGAAGACTGAAGACTGATGACTGAAGGCTGATAGCTGATAGCTCATCACATGCCCGCGATCCAGTTGAGTACTCCGGTCAAGTTCCTGAAAGGCATCGGCGAGCGGCGCGCCGAGGCGCTGGAGCGGCTTGGGATCAGTGCGGCACAAGATCTCCTCTGGCACCTGCCCTTCCGCTACGTGGACGCCTCCCAGCTCACGCCGCTCGGCAAGGTTCAGGTGGGGCAGGATGTCGCCTGTGTGGGACGGGTCGTGGCCAAGGACGTGCTGCCGACCCGGCGCGGGCTCCGGATCTTCCATGCGGTGCTCCGCGATCACACCGGAGCGCTCGAGTGCGTGTGGCCGGGTCAGGCGTTTCTTGATCGCACCATTGAGGTCGGCCAGGTCCTGTTGGTCGCCGGGCCGATCCGGTTCTATCACGGCCGGCAGATGGCTCCCCGCGAGTACCTGATTCTTGCCGGACCGGACGATGAGCCAGGAGGGAACGGCGGGGGCGCCTGGGAGCAGGGCAAGGTGCTTCCGGTGTATCCGGCCACTGCCGGGTTAAGCCACCGGACCGTTCGGGCGCTGATCTCGCGGCATCTCGAGGCTCTGGTGGCGCTCTGCCAGGAGATTCTCCCGATCGAGTTGCGGCGCCGGTTCGAGCTGCCGGCGCTGCCGGATGCGCTGCGGGCGGTCCATCGGCCCACCTCCCTGGCCGAGGCGGAGCGCGGGCGGCGGCGGCTCGCGCTCGACGAGCTGCTCGACCTTCAGCTCATGCTGGGCCGCGCCCGGCACCTCGCCAAGCGGGGGCGCGCCGGGATCCAGTTCGAGATCAAGCGGGAGCTCACGACTCGGCTGCGGGAATCGCTCCCCTGGCCGCTGACCGCCGACCAGAAGCAGGCCATCCGGGAGATCACTGCCGACATGACGGCTCCCGAGCGCATGCACCGGCTGCTCATGGGCGATGTCGGTACCGGCAAGACGGTAGTCGGTTTGTTTGCGATGCTGCTGGCGGTGGAGAACGGCTACCAGGCCGCGCTGATGGCGCCCACCGAGCTCCTGGCCGAACAGCACCACGCCACGCTGAACCGCCTGCTGGAGCCGATCGGGGTGCAGGGGGATCTCCTGATCGGCCGGCTGTCGCCCGCCGCCAAGGCCGCCGCGCGCGAGCGGGTTAGGGCTGCGGCGAGCATGCTGGTGATCGGGACCCACGCGCTGATGCAGGAGCAGGTCGCGTTCCGGCGGCTCGGCCTCGTGGTGATCGATGAACAGCACCGGTTCGGGGTGGAGCAACGGGCCGCGCTGATCGGCAAGGGCAGCGCGCCGGACGTGTTGCTCCTGACCGCGACCCCGATTCCCCGGTCGCTGGCCCTAACCCGCTACGGCGATCTGGATCTGTCCGTGCTGCGGGAAAAGCCGCCCGGCCGGGGGGCGGTGCGGAGTGCGGTGCGGACGACCCGCCAGCGGGAGCGGGTCTACCAGTTCGTGCGGGAACAGTGCCGTGCCGGCCGGCAGGCCTACCTGGTGCTCCCCGTGATCGAGGAGACCGAAAAGGCCGACCTCCGCGCCGCGACCACGATGGCCCAATCGCTGCAGCACCGCTGGCCGGAGCTCACCGTCGGCCTGGTGCACGGCCGGCTCAAGCCGGAGGAGCGCGATGCCGTGATGGAGGCGTTCCGGGAGGGCAGGGTAGAGGTCCTGGTCGCCACGACGGTGATCGAGGTCGGCATCGACGTCCCCAACGCCACGATCATGGTGGTCGAGCATCCCGAACGATTCGGCCTCGCGCAACTCCACCAGCTGCGGGGGCGGGTGGGCCGCGGCGCCGCCGAGAGCCATTGCATCCTGATGGCCGACAAGGAATCCGAACGACTGGAGACCGTGGCGGCAACCGAAGACGGGTTCCAGATTGCCGAGCTCGATCTCGCGGAGCGGCGGCAAGGAGACCTGCTGGGAGAGCGGCAATCCGGAGTGGAAGACATCCGGGTTGCGCGGTTTCCGGAAGACACCGATCTGCTCGGTGTCGCCCGGGATATCGCCCGCGAGGTTCTCGACCAGGATCCGGGTCTGGACCAGCCCCGGCACGCCGCGCTGCGGCACCGCGCCCTGCTGCGCTATCCGCGGGCCGAGATTCTGTTCCGGGTGGGTTGAGCGTGTTAGGTCGAGCGGCCCGGGGCGGGGTCTGGTTCGGCTCCGCCGCCATTGCCCTTGCCTATGCAGCAGCCTTCCTGCCCACTCGTGCCGGAGCGGTCGCGTCCGGGCTCATGGTGGGTGGGATCACGCTGCTGATAGTGTCCCTCCTGGCGCTGGGTGCCCGGCGCGAGGGCCAGCGGATCCCGGCACTCCTGTGGATCGGGCTGGCCACCGTGGGCCTGGCACTCGGCGGAGCGTTCGCGGCCGCGCTCGGGCTCGGCCCCGAAGGTCCCGGCTCGCCGCTGCTCCTGGGACTGCCGCGGCGGGCCGCGCTGGTGCTGTACGGGGTTGGGCTGCTCCCCGCGGTAGTCGTGCCGCTGGTGTATGCGCTCACGTTCGATCGAATGGTGCTGACGGGCTCTCGCCTCGAGCGGTTTCGCGCCGAGCTCGCCCGGGTTAGGCCGGCGGCGGGCAGGGATGGCGAGGGCAATCCGGATCGCCGCGAGTGATCCCAATCGGGCGGGGGCCCGCGCTCCTCCTGGCGGCGGCGCTCTATGGGGTTGGCACGGCCGCGATCGCCATCTGGGCGTCGCGCCGCACCAGGACCGCCGGGGATTTCTTCGCCGCGGGACGGCGCATCGGCCCTCTCACCCTGGCGCTCGCGTCGATGGCGGCGACGCTCTCCGGCTTCACGTTTATCGGCGGGCCGGGCCTCCTCGTGAGAAGCGGGTTTGGCGCGCTCTTCATCTTTCTTCCCGTCTCGATCACTGCCGCGCTCGCGGCGTGGCTCCTGGGGACGCGGCTCCGCCTCCTCGGCGAAGCGCGCGGCCTGGTCACCATTCCCGAAGCGGTCGGCGCGCGCTATCGCAGCCGCACCGCCCATGGGCTCGCGGCGGTTTCCCTCCTGGTCGCGGTCGTCGGGTATCTCGCCACCAATCTGCTGGCCCTGGGTCTGGTGATCGATGCGCTGTTCGGTACCGGGATCGCCGTGGGCATCTGGATCGGCGCCGCGCTGGTGCTGGCCTATTCGACCGTGGGAGGAATGCTGGCCGGTGTCTATACGGACGTGTTTCAGGGGCTGGTCATGGCGGCCGCGTCGCTTCTGGTATTCGGGCAAGCGCTCGAGGTGGGTGGCGGGCTCGCGGCGATCGCGACGACCATCCTCGAGCGGGATCCGGGCTTCCTGGCGCCCTGGGGAACCCTCACGCCGCTCGGGGCGCTGTCGCTCTACTTCGTGTTCAGCGTGGGGATCCTCGGCCAGCCGCACGTGCTCCACAAGTTCTACCTGCTCAAGGACCCGCTGCAGCTTCGCTGGTACCCTCTCGCGATGACCGGGGTGATGCTGGTGACGTTGCTCATCCTGTTCGGGGTTGGCCTCGCCACCAAGGCGCTGATGCTCCGCGGGGATCTCCCCCCGCTCGCCCATCCGGACGACGCGACCCCGGAGTTTCTGCTCCGCTACGCGACGCCGGCACTC
Source organism: Gemmatimonadales bacterium (assembly GCA_052389555.1). Classification (GTDB taxonomy): domain Bacteria; phylum Gemmatimonadota; class Gemmatimonadetes; order Gemmatimonadales; family GWC2-71-9; genus JABFSM01. Next base: position 34,308 of record JBQTHV010000054.1, read on the forward strand.
GCGGGCCTGTTGTTCGCCGGGGTGATGGCCGCGATCATGAGCACGGTGAACTCGTTCCTCAACATCGGAGCGGCTGCCCTAACCCGCGACCTGCCGGCCGCCTTCGGGCGGCCCTTTCGGAACGAGCTGCGGATGGGGCGGCTGGCCACCCTGGCGATCGGTATCCTGGCTGCGCTCGCGGCGCAGAGCTCCGGCTCGCTGGTCGCCTTGCTCGGCGTTTTCGGGTGGGGCCTGTTTGCCGCGACGCTGGTCCCGGCGCTGGCGGTGGGACTCAACTGGGCCGGGGGGACCCGGACCGGGGCGATCGCGTCGATGGCGTGCGGGTTAGGGCTAACCCTAGGGGGCGAGCTGCTCGGCTTCTTTCGGATCTATTCGCTGCCGGCGGGTGTCACGGTGTCGGGAGTGGCGCTGGTGCTCTCGCTGCTGGTGTATCTCGGCGTGTCGGTCGCGGGCCGGCGGCGAGGGAGGAGGGCAGACCTGCCGCCGGACCCGGACGTTCAGCTCGTCATGGAGTCGTAGCCTGCGCGGCGGGGACGGCCGGAGCGGGGGCCGAGGCCGATGCCGGTTCCGCGCGAACCCGGAACTCGAAATGGGTAGCCTGAACCGTTTCGAAATCGCGCGCCGTCTTGAGGCGGGTAATGCGCCGGCCGAACATATCGATGCGGCGAACGGTAACGCCGGGGAAGATCGGGGCGACTTCGTACCAGACGCCGTGTTCGAGCCGGGGATATCGCAGGGTAAACTCGGGCTTGAGACGGGCTTCCATCTTCGGCATGGGAGGGGTCCTCGAGCTGACAACGTGAGGGCCAAGTATTGGAATCACCGGCACCTGTCGCAAGTTTCAGAAACACGACACCGTTAGGTTCTTGAGCAGATCTCGAGGCTGGTCGGCACTGGTTTGCACGTCGCTCGGCCCTCGCCACCCGGCGTGCGACCCAGGAGCCGCCACTTGCGGGCGGTATTGGGGCCCGCTAATCTGGGCCGGCCCGCGGCCGAGCGCCGAGCGCCGAGCGCCGAGCGCCGAGCGCCGAGCGCCGAGCGCCGAGCGCCGAGCGCCGAGCGCCGAGTCCCGAGCCACCCTGTCTCCCGAACCACTGCAGCGATGAACGTCTACATCAACGAGCTCGGGCAGCATGTCGGCGAGCGGGTTACGATCCGCGGCTGGGTGGTGACCACTCGGTCGAGCGGGAAGATCGCGTTTCTCGTGGTCCGGGACGGGACCGGCTATCTGCAGGCCGTGTTGGCGTGGCCGGACCTGTCGGTCGAGGTCTGGGAGCGCTTCGGGGCACTCACCCAGGAGACCTGTATCGCGGTCGGCGGCGTGGTGCGAGCCGATCCGCGCTCCCCCGGGGGCCATGAGCTGACAGCCAACGAGCTCGAGATCCTGGGGCCCGCGGTCGATTACCCGATTACGCCGAAGGAACATGGGAACCAGTTCCTGTTCGAGCACCGCCATCTTTGGCTGCGCAGCCGGCGGCAGGTGGCAATTGCGAAGGTGCGCCACACGGTCATCCAGGCGATTCACGATTTCTTCGATCAGCGCGGGTTTACCCAGGTCGATACCCCGATCCTGACCGGATCAATCGGCGAGGAGGCCGGGACCCTGTTCGCCACCGATTATTTCGACCTCGGTAAGGCCTACCTCGCCCAAACCGGACAGCTCTACGTCGAGGCGGCTGCGGCGGCGCTGGGGAAGGTGTATTGCTTCGGCCCGACCTTCCGCGCCGAGAAGTCGAAGACCCGGCGCCATCTCACCGAGTTCTGGATGATCGAGCCGGAGGTGGCCTTTGCCGATTCGGAGGCGAACATGCGGCTCCAGGAGGAGTTCGTGAGCTTCATCGTAGCACGGGCTCTGGAACGCTGCCGCGAGCCGCTCAAGGAGCTCGAGCGCGACACCTCCAGGCTGGAACAGGTGCGACCTCCCTTCGAACGGATCAGCTACGCCGACGCGATCCCTCGGCTCAACCGCCTCGGCTCGGATATTCAGTGGGGGATGGATCTGGGCGGAGACGACGAGACTCTTCTCTCGAAGGACTCGGCCAGACCCATCTTCGTCTACAACTATCCGAAGCAGGTCAAGGCGTTCTACATGAAGGAGAACCCGGCGGATCCGCGGACGGTCCTCAACAACGATTGCCTCGCGCCCGAGGGGTACGGGGAGATCATCGGGGGCTCGCAACGGGAAGACGACTACGACCGCCTGCTCCGGCGGATCCACGAACAGGGACTCGACCCGGAAGCCTACCGCTGGTACCTCGACCTCCGTCGCTATGGGACGTTCGTCCACTCGGGCTTCGGGCTCGGGCTCGAGCGCATGGTGGCGTGGATCGCGGGGATTCCGCATATACGGGAGGCAATTGCCTTTCCACGCCAGATCCACCGCTTGTATCCGTAGTCCACAGATTACGCGGAATGGATAATCCACAGATTACGCAGATGACGCAGATTGAAAAACAAACTCACAGATTAGACGGATGAAATGGATTTGTCTGTGATGCGATACAGCCCCTTTCGTTCTAATCTGCGTCATCTGCGTAATCTGTGGATAAGCTTTTTCAGAGTTAGCGGGTTAGGGACGGCTGCGTGGCTCACCGGAGCCGGCCCGCTCACGGCCCAGCCTCTTCCCAGCGTGAGGCTCCGCTCCGGCATGGTGATCACCCGCTCGGTACGAGTCTCGCCGGGAACCTACCGGCTCATCGCGCCTTCCTCGCCCGATTCCGCGGTCATCACGATTCGCGGCGACGGCATCACGGTCGACCTGACCGGCGTCACGCTCCGGGGGCTCGGCCCCGAAGCGGAGCCGGACCGCGCCGCGGGCGTGGCCATTCGGATCGAAGGCGGCCGCCATGTGCGGGTGACCGGCGGCCGGCTCCACGGCTACAAGATCGGGATCCTGGCCACGGGCACCCGCGGGTTAACTCTGACCGGCATCGACGCGAGCCATAACTGGAAGCCGAGGCTCTACAGTCTGGTGGAGCACGAGAGTCTGGCCGACTGGCTCTCCTATCACCAGAACGAGAAGCGGGAATGGCTGCGCTACGGGGCGGGGTTCTATCTGGAGGACATCAAGGGCGGCGCCATCCGAGGCAACCGAGTCACCCAGGGGATGAACGGGGTCCTGCTGGTGCGCAGCGACTCGCTCCATCTCGATGCGAACACCTTCTCGTTCAATTCCGGTCTTGGCATCGGCCTCTATCGATCGAGCGACAACGTGATCGTCCGGAACCGGCTCGACTACAACGTGCGGGGGTACAGCCATGGCTTCTATAACCGGGGGCAGGATTCCGCCGGCCTGCTCCTGTACGAGCAAAGCAACCGCAATCTGGTGGCCTGGAACTCCGCTACGCACGGCGGTGACGGCCTCTTCCTGTGGGCCGGGCAGAGCACGATGAATACCGGGTTAGGCGGCGCGAATGACAACGTGTTCTACGGGAACGATTTCAGCTACGCGCCGGCCAACGCCATGGAGGCGACCTTCAGCCGCAATCGGTTCATCGCTAACCGCGCGCAGGGGAGCGATTACGGCCTGTGGGCCGGCTACAGCTGGGAGTCCCAGGTCGTCGGCAACTGCTTCGGGGGCAATCGAGTCGGCATCGCGATCGAGCACGGCCAGGACAACCTCATCGTGGGGAACCGGTTCCTCGGCGACGTCACGGCGGTGTCCTTGTGGGCGAACCCCACGCAGCCGTCCGATTGGGGCTATCCCAGGCATCGCGACACCAGGAGCCGCGACTACCGGGTGCAGGGCAACGAGTTCGTCGGCAACCGGGTTGCGATCCGGGCGGTGAATACTGCCCGGCTGTCTTTGCGAGACAACCGGTTCCGGGGCGTGGACTCGGTCGCCGTATTGCGTGACACGACGGCGTACAGCTTCGACCTCAATACCGTCGAACCAGCCGGTGAGAGCCGGATGAGTCCCGAGGCCTGCACCGCGCCGGTGCTGCGTCTCGAAGACTCGCTGCACCGTGCCCTCGAACGCCTTGGCGGTCCCGCCGCGGCGGCCAGTTCACCGGTTGCGAGGCGGGACCGATCGGCCATGATCGTCGATGAGTGGGGGCCCTTTGACTGGCAATCTCCCAAACTGTGGCCGATCGACAGCACGCGGGCCGTTCCCCTCCGTCTCCGTACGCTGGGCCCCGAGGGATCGTGGCGCGTCGTCACTCAGCACGGACTTGAGTCGGTACGACCGACGTCAGGACGAATTGGCGATACACTCACCGTGGCCCCGGCACGCGAAAGCGCGGACTGGCAGATCGGTCTCGAGTACCAGGGCGAAGCGACCGTTTCCTCCCGCGGGACTCCGCGCCCGGCCGGAACACGCTATCACTTCGGTTACGGACGCTTCGACCCAACGGTGGGATGGAACGCGCGGTTTCATGCCTGGGGCGACAGCACCGACCTGATCCGGGATCCGGCCGCCCTGACCAGGCTGCTTGAGAGACCTCCCTTGTTAACCCGCCAACTCTCCCGCCTCGACTTCCAGTGGTATCGCCCGCTGATCGCCGAGCTGCCCCGGGATCGATGGGTAATGGAGGCCACCGCCACGGTCATCCTCCCGTCCGGGTCGTACACGCTGCGGACCATCAGCGACGACGGGATCCGGGTCTGGGTGGATGGCCGGGTCGTGATCGATCGTTGGACTCAGCATGAATCCGCCATTGACACCGCCTCGATTTCCGGAGGCCGGCTCGACCTCCGGGTCCAGTTCTTCCAGCTCGACGGCTGGACCGAGCTTCGGCTTGAGGTCATTCGGGAAGGTTCCGTGCGGCCCCTGAGGTGAGGCAGTTGTTTGGATCATAGGTATCGAGAACAATCGTGCCTTCGTCGCGGGGCCCTGATTGCAGTCAGGAGGTGGCTTGCCCATTGCGGCGTGGCTCCCGTGCGCATGAGGCCTCCAAGGGGCTCACAGGGTTCACTGTCCGATCCGGCTGTCCTTGCCGGTCTCCACGTACCGCAGGCACTGACCCTGATTGCGGAATCCCAGCCCCTCCCAGCCCCCGTTCTTGCACTGTTCCTTCGAGACTGCGCCGGCCACCAGGCCCCAATCGGGGAAATTATCGGCCGCGGGGTTGTTGGTGAGGTTCACCGGGCCCGTCCCGTCGGCATTCATGACGTAGATCTCGAGGTTCGCATCCCGATCGGTGGCGAACGCGATCTGGGCCCCGTCGGGCGACCAGCTGCCGAGGGTCTCCGAGGCGGCGTTCGTGGTGAGCCGGGTTGCTGATCCCGACCCGTCGGCGTTCATGAGGTAGAGCTCGCCGGTTGGAGTGTCGCGGGTGCTCGCGATCAGGATCTGGGAACCGTCCGGGGACCAGTCCAGCGGGCTGTCCACCGGCACGGGATTGTTGGTGAGATTGGTCTGGCCCGAGCCGTCGGCGTTCATGACATGGACGTCGCCGCCTCCGACGGTGCCCCCGCTGCGACTGAACGTCAGCCTGGTTCCGTCGGGAGACCAGTGCGGCTGCTCGTCGCTTCTGAGTCCAACCAGCATTGGCTACCTCCGCCAAGTAAGGGTCCTGGCCGCCGAGGGGTGAGGGAAGCGGCCCACATCCTGTAAAGGCGTAAAGACGGATCGGAGGCGCCGATGAAGGGGGCAAACCCAGTAATCCCAAGGGGCTTGGCGCGGGCCTAACGGGATCGGTTCTCAGCAGCTATCATGGCGCAGGGGTTGCACTTCCGACTTTAACTCTGATGTCTTCCCAGGATCCGACCACCCTCCTCACCCAGTGGCGGGACGGCAACCGTGCCGCCCTCGACGAGTTGTTCCCGTTGGTCTACGACGACCTCCGCCGGAGGGCCCACCGGTACCTCGGTGGGGAACGGGAAGGCCATACTCTCACCACGACCGCGTTGGTCCACGAGACGTACCTCAAGCTGCTGGATGTGAGCCGGGTCCGCTGGCAGGACCGAGCCCATTTTCTCGCCCTGGCTGCCACCGCGATGCGGCGCGTGCTGGTGGACTACGCCCGGCGGCACCGGGCGGCCAAGCGGGGCGGTGGTACGCCGGCCGCGCCACTCAGCGAGCACGAGGCGGACCTGCCCGAAGCGCTCGACTTCCCTTCCGAGCGGGCCGAGCAGATGCTGGTGCTGGACCAGGCCCTGAGCCGGCTAGCCCACCAGGACGAGCGGCTCGGCCGCGTCGTCGAGATGCGTTTCTTTGGCGGGATGACGGTCGAGGAGACCGCCCAGGCGCTCGATCTCGCGCCGAGCACGGTCAGGCTCGACTGGCAAAAGGCCAAGGCCTGGCTCTACCGGGAGCTGACCGCCGCATGACCGGTTCATCGGAGCGCTGGCGCGACTTGGTTGAGGCCGACTTTCTGGAGTCAGGAGCGACCGGATTTGCCGCGCCCTTCGTCCTCTCCGGCCCAAGCCCGGGCGAGCCGGGTGAAATCGCCGGCGCCGTCGTCGGCCGATATCGGCTGATTCAGGAGATCGGCCGGGGCGGCATGGGCACCGTCTGGCTGGCCGAGCGGGCCGACGGGCAGTTCGAACAGCGGGTTGCGCTCAAGCTCGTCAAGCGTGGTATGGACACCGACGAGATCCTGGCGCGCTTTCTCCGTGAGCGACAAATCCTCGCGCGGCTCGAGCACCCTCACATCGCTCGCTTGTTGGACGGCGGGGTGAGCAGCGATGGCCGTCCTTACTTTGCGATGGAGTTCGTCGCGGGCCAGCCCATCACCAGCTACTGTGACGAGAAACGCCTCGCGGTGAAGGAACGCCTGCGGCTGTTCGCTTCGGCGTGTCACGCGGTGCACTATGCTCATCAGTCGCTGGTCGTACACCGCGATATCAAGCCATCCAATGTGCTGGTCACCGAGGCCGGAGAGGTCAAACTCCTGGATTTCGGCGTTGCCAAGCTATTGGGAGAAGACAGCGAAGCGACTACGACTGGCGCGGCCGGAGCTGGTCCGATGACCCCGGAGTACACGAGCCCGGAACAACTGCGGGGCGAGCCAGTAACGACAGCGAGCGATGTTTATCAGCTCGGAGTTCTGCTGTACGAGTTGCTCTCCGGGCATCGCCCGACCGGCCGGTGGCGCCGCGGCACCCCCGAGCTATGGCACGCGATCCTTGAGCTCGAACCGCCTCGACCCTCCACTGCGGCGCGCCAGGTCGAGCAGGTCACCAATCCGGACGGCACGACCAGCAGGATCGAGCCGGAGCGCGTCAGTGAGCGTCGCCGGAGTACAGCCCAGCGGCTATGGAGACACTTGCGGGGTGACCTGGACACGATTGCGCTGACCGCGCTGCGCACGGAGCCCCACCGCCGATACTCCTCCGCCGAGGCCCTGGCGGAAGACATCGAGCGGCACCTGAGCGGGTTCCCGATTCGAGTCCGCGACGACCGGCTGTCGTACCGGGCCGCCAAGTTCGTCCGGCGATACCGGTGGCGCGTGGCGCTTGCTGCCTTGCTCCTGGGCGGCCTGTTGTCGGGCTTCGCCTTTTACACGGTCCGCATCAAGCAGGAGCGCGACGCTGCGCTTCAGGAAGCGGTCAAATCGGCCCAGGGCGCGGAACTCATGGGGCAACTCTTCGGGGCCCGGAGTCCGGATGCTGCGAATCGTGGAGAGATCTCGGCCGCTGCCATCCTGCGGAACGCCGTGCGAAGGGTAGAGACCGAGCTGCGGGGCCAGCCCGAAGTGTACGCCGCCTCACTCAGCGCCCTGGGCGAGCTCTACGCCAACCTGGGAGCGCGCGGGCCGGCCGACTCGCTCTTTGCTCTCGCGCTGGTGATCCAGGAGGCCTTGCCCCGCGCGACGAATCCGGACCTGGCCGCAACGCTGGCCCGCCGGGGAAGGCGCTATTCGTCCAGCGATCCCGCGGAAGCGACCCGACTCCAGCGGAGGGCCCTCGATCAGTATCGGACCCTGTTTGGCGAGCGCCGGATGGAGACCCTGCGAGTGCAACTGGATCTGGCCATCACGCTGCGCGTGGCTGGCCAGCTCGACGAGGCGGAATCCCTGCTGCATGCGGTGCGAACCTCGCTGAACCGGGATGAAGGCCAGGACTCGCCCTTCGCCCTCGAGGTCGCCTCCCAGCTTGGCCATCTGTTCTTCTTGCAGGCCCGGTACGATGAAGCGATCACCCTTTTGCGTGCCACCCTGAACCGGCAGCGGGCGACCTTTGGCGAGCAGTATGTTTCCGTCGCTGGTGACCGCTCGGTTTCTCGCCTCATCCCTCTGCGATCGTGGCCGGCTCGACGAGGCGGAGCTGCTCTACCGGGATGTGCTGCGGATTACCCAGGATCTCTATGGCGCCGATCACGCGCAGATCGGCTATAGCGGCCAGGTCCTGTCGATCCTGCTGGAACGGAAGGGCCAACTGGAGGAAGCCGAGCGATTGGCGCGGGAGACGATTGCCATTCTGGGGTCCAGTCATCCCATTACCGCTCCGGAGTTGATCCGACTCGGAGGCATCCGGCTCGATCGGGGTGATCCGATCGAAGCCGAGCGGTGGCTCAGGCTCGGGCTGGATTCGCTCCGGCGCGTTTATCGATCGGGGAGTCTGGACGAAGCGGACGCGCTGAACCGGCTTGCCTTTCTCCTCATTTCGCGACGCTCCACCGACGCGCCGCGCGTTTATGCCGAGGCCGTTGCTTTTGACCGAGCCCGGCCGGCGGCATCCGCCGTCTTCGTGTCAGATGGCCTCCACTTCCTGGCGTGGGCCGAGCAGCGCCAGGGCGATCTTGCGGCGGCCGAAGCAACCTACCGCCGGGCGCTGGCGCTGTACCAGGTTCAGCTTCCGCCGAATCACGCGTACAGCATTGCGACCCGCCGGGGGCTTGGGGAGGTGCTTGCGGCGCAGGGCCGCTCCGCCGAGGCGGCCCCGCTATTGCGCCGCTGATACCTAACCCGCGGCCTTCGCCTCGTCCCAGAGCCGGTCCAGGACCTCGAGCCCGGCCGTGTGCACCTCGACCCCCCGCTCGGCCGCCAGTCGCTCGACTTCGGCGAACCGCCGCCGGAATCGCTGGTTGGCCCGTTCCAGCGCCGGGCCTGGATGGACTCCGACTTTGCGGGCCAGGTTCACGACGGCAAACAGCAGATCGCCGATCTCGTGATCGAGCCGCGCGGGGTCCGGCTCGCGCTCGACTTCCTCGAGCTCTTCCCGCACCTTCGCGGCGGGACCGCGTGCATCAGGCCAGTCGAATCCCACCGAAGCGGCGCGCTCCTGGAGCCGGCAGGCCATCAGCAGATCGGGCAGGGTAGGGGGGAGACCTTCGAGGATTCCCCGCTCGGTCTCCTGACGCTTGAGCATCTCCCACGGCGCGACCTCGCCCAGGTCGAACAAATGCGGGTGCCGCCGCTTCATCTTGGTCTCCAGCAGCTCGGCAACCTGGTCCGGGGTGAATTCGCCCTGCTCTTCGGCGAGGACGAGCTGCCAGGCAAGATGCAGAAGGAGATCCGCGACCTCGGCCCGGATCGCGGCGGCGTCTTCCGTGCCGAGCGCGTGATCGAGCTCGTGCACTTCCTCGATGAGATAGGGGCGCAGCGTTTCCCGCGTCTGCACCCGGTCCCAGGCGCACCGCTCTCGGAGATCCCGCACCATCGCCATGGCGCGTTCCAACGCACGGTTTGCTTGCATTGAGCCTCCCGGCCCGATAAGCTACTCGCCTCGGTGACCAAGTTAACCCTTGAAGAGCCGCGGCGGGCATGGCTCGATGTCAATCTGGCCGCCCTGGTTCGCAATGCCCGCCGCTACCAGCAGCTCGCCGGCGCACCGCTCCTTCCCATGGTGAAGGCGAATGGCTACGGCCTGGGCGCAATCCCCGTCGCCCGGGCACTCGAAGTCGTCGAGCCCTGGGGCTACGGCGTCGCGACGATCGAAGAGGGTGCCGAGTTGCGCGCTGCTGCCATAACCCGCCCCATCGTCGTCTTCACTCCGCTCGCGGCAGATTCCGGGGATATCGCAGCCATGCGCTCCATCCAGCTTCGGCCCGTGATCGGCGACCTCGCGGCCCTCGAGGCGTGGCTCGCAAGTAGTGGCGGCCCGTTCCACGTCGAGATTGACAGCGGGATGAGCCGCGCCGGTTTCTCCTGGCGCGACGGCACCGCCCTCCAGTCGTTGGGCGAGCGGCTCTCCCACGCGGGATCGAGCTGGGAAGCCATCTTCACCCACTTCCATTCCGCGGACAGCGATCCGGCGAGTGTCCGCGTGCAGCTCGAGCGCTTCGAGTTGGTGGTAGCGGAACTTCCCCAGCGGTCCTGCCTGGTCCACACCGCCAACAGCGCAGCAGCCCAACTGGATCCCGCAGTTGGCGGCGATCTGGCCCGCCCCGGCATCTTCCTCTATGGCGGATCGGCCGGGCGGCTGGTGCCGGAGCCGGTCGCGCGGCTCGGTGCCCGAGTGATCGCGCTGCGGCGGCTCGAGGCGGGCGCGACCGTGAGTTACGGCGCGGAGTGGTCGGCGCCGGTGCCGACCACGATCGCCACGCTGGCGATTGGATACGCCGACGGGGTTCCCCGCTCGCTCGGCAATCGCGGTCTGGTGGAGATCAATGGCTCGCTGCTCCCCATCGTTGGGCGGGTGACCATGGACATGACCATGATCGAGGCCCGGGATACCGCCGTGGCGCTCGGCGACGTCGCCATCCTGTTCGGCGGATTGGTGACCCTCGACGAGCAGGCGGCGCGGGCCGGTACGGTCTCGTATGACTTGCTGACCTCGCTTTCGGCCCGCGTGCCGCGGCGCTATCACGGCGGGGGCTCCTAGATGCCGCGGCGGGCCGCCATCGTCGTGCTCGACGGGTTAGGGATCGGATCCGCGCACGATACCGACCACTACGGTGACACGGGCAGCGACACGCTCGGGAACACGCTGCGGGCGGCCGGCGGCGTGTCGCTTCCCAATCTCGAGCGGCTCGGGTTAGGCCGCTGTGCACCGCTCGCCGGCATCGCTGCGGTCGTCGAGCCGGCTGCGGCGTTTGGCACCGCGCAACCGCAAGGCGCCGGAAAGGACAGCACCACCGGTCACTGGGAGATCTGCGGCGTGATTCTCGAGCAACCGTTCCCGACCTATCCCCAGGGATTTCCCGCGGAGGTCATCGACGCATTCGCTCGCCGCACCGGCCGCGGCGTGTTAGGGAACCGTGCCGCATCCGGGACCGCGATCATCGCCGAGCTCGGCGCGGAGCATCAGGCCAGCGGGAAGTGGATCGTCTATACATCCGCCGACAGCGTGTTCCAGATTGCGGCTCACGAAGCGACCGTCCCGCTCGCCGAGCTCTACGCGGCCTGCGCCGCCGCGCGGGAGATCCTTCGGGGGGAGCACGCGGTGTCGCGGGTCATCGCCCGGCCCTTCATCGGCCGGCCGGGAGACTACCGGCGCACCCCCCATCGGAAGGATTTCAGTCTGGCGCCCTTGGGTCGCACCCTGCTCGACGAGTGTGAGCACGCGGGCGTTCCCCGGGTCGGGATCGGGAAGGTGGACGATCTGTTCGCCGGGCGAGCCATCACCAGCACCCACACCCCGACGAACGGAGCAGCGTACCGGCTGATCGGGGAGGCCCTCCGCACGATGGAGCGCGGCTTCCTGTTCGTGAACGTGATCGAATTCGATCAAACCTGGGGACACCGGAACGACGTGGCGGGATTCGTCGGGGGCCTCGACGAGCTGGATCGCATCCTTCCCGATCTCCTGGCTCCGGTTCGAGAGGAGGATCTCGTTATTTTTACCGCAGACCACGGGAACGACCCCACCACTCCCTCGACCGATCATTCGCGGGAACGGGTGCCGGTCCTGGTCTACGGGCTGCGGGTCGCGGCGGTTCCGCTCGGAGAACGGCGCACCTTCGCCGATCTGGGGCAGACGGTGGCCGAGTTCCTCGGAACGGCGGCGCTCGCGGCCGGTACGTCTTTTCTCCGTGAGGTTTGGCGTGGCGCTTGAGCCCGAACTCATCGAGGCAGCGCGATCAGCGCAAGAGCGGGCGTATGCCCCGTATTCGCGCTTTCGGGTCGGCGCCGCGCTCGAGGCCGAGGACGGCAGCCTGTTTACGGGATGCAATGTGGAGAACGCCTCCTACGGGCTCACGGTCTGCGCCGAGCGCGCGGCCCTGTTCACGGCGGTCGCCAGCGGAGCCCAGCGATTCCGCCGCATCGTGATTGCGAGTGATTCCGACCCGCCGGCGCCCCCCTGCGGCGCCTGCCGCCAGGTTCTTTCGGAGTTCGGGCTCGACCTCGAGGTCCTTGCGGTTGGTCCGCTCCAGGGGCGGCGCTGGCGCCTTGGCGAGCTCCTACCGGACGCCTTTCGGAAGGACCTCCTGTGAGGCAGTGGAGGCTGGCCCTCTGCGTGTTAGGAGCGGTGGCGTGCCAGGAGCAGCTGGCGGTGCCGTCCAAGTGCCCCGATCTCTGCCCGGGCAGCGGACTCACGGTGCGTGATACGGTGCTGCTCCCCGTCGCGAATCGGGACAGCAGCTATACCGGCTATCTGGGTGCCTTCGATATCCCGGCCCTCCTGGTCTCGAGCGGTCTCCCGGTGGGTGAGGCGCGCACCTGGGCGATCTTCCAGGACCGTCCGGATTCCATCTTCGTGCAGGGGATCCGGTACGCCTATACGATCGACTCGGCCGCGATTCAGGTGACCCTGGTCGGGCGGGATACCGCCGTGAAGAATCTCTATCTCGTCGTCCACCGAATTCCCCTGGGCGTCGACACGACCACGACGTTCGAAGGGATCGACTCCCTGCTCACCCCGGAGAGCGTGGTGGATTCGTCCCTGGTGCCCGACACCTTGCAGTTCGGCACCGCGAGAGTGGTGATCCCCTCGGACAAGATCGGCCTGCTCGATCCGGTGGTGCCTGACAGCTTCTTCGCGATCGCGTTTCGCGTCAGTGCGGCGGCCCCCACGGGGGTGCGCCTGAGCTCGGCGATTACCGGCGCGGGTGGGCCTCAGTATCTCACCTACGTCCAGGTCCCGACCCCCGACACGACCTTGCGCAAGCAAACGATCACCGTCCCGTCGGACACCTCGAATTACGTATGGCTGGAGACCCCGCCGGACAACCCGGACGCGCTCTTTCTCGGCGGGAAATCGGGGAGCCGAATTCTCCTGCGCTTTGCGCTGCCGGCCTTGCTGAGGGATTCCGCCATCGTGCTGCGGGCTACCCTCGAGCTCACCCCCACCGGGCCGATCGGAGGGGTGCCCAACGATCCGGCCCAGCTCCAAGCCAGGCCGGTCCTGGTGGATGTCGGACCCAAGTCGTCCGCCTCCGCCAGCTCAGTCGGTGTCCTGGATTTGGTAACTGGATCCACCGAGACACAGAGCATCGAGGTGCGGGGACCGATCACAGAATGGTTCGGCCCCAATGGCCTCACCCCCGCACTGTTGCTCGGCATTGTGCCCGATGGCGGCACGTTCTCGCGGCCGCAATTCCACTCGACCCGCACCGGCGGGACGGCTCCCCGGCTGCGCCTCACCTACGCGCTGGCGACCCGGCCGGGGTTCCCATGAGCCTAACCCGCGTATGGCTGGTCGGGATGCTGGTAACGCCCGGGCTGACGGCCGGGTCGGCCGCGGCACAATCCCAGTTTGGGATGCGGGGGCTGGGCCTGCCGCTGCGGCCGATTTCCGCGCGGGCGACGGCAACCGGGGGGGCCTTCGCCCCATTCGACGCCGAGTCGGCCCTGAATCCCGCGTCGTTCGCCCTCCTGACCCGGGTGAATGCAGGGATGCAGATCGCCCAGGTGTGGAACTCTTCCGAGAATCCCCTCGGCACGGGCTCGACCCGTACCACCAGATATCCCGGCTTCTTCGTCACCACGCCGATCGGCGGGACCCGGCTCGTCATCGGGCTGAGCGCCTCGGGGTACACCGACCGGAACTTCGCGGTGGTGTCGCGGGACAGCATCGTGCTCCGGGACGTTCCCGTCGAGGTGCTCGACACCATCACCTCGCTGGGCGGGATCAGTGACCTTCGGGCGGCGGTAGCCTGGCGTGCGTCGGCCCGGGTCCAAACCGGGTTAGGCTTCCACATCCTGACCGGCTCCAACCGCATCAGCAGTCACCGGGTATTCTCGGATCCCCTCTACGTCGGTGCTTCGGAGCGCAACACGCTTTCCTACCTGGGCCTGGGGATTTCCGCGGGGGTCACGGTGCGGCCGCTCGCCCCGGTGGTCCTTGCCGGAACGGTGCGGTTCGACGATCACCTTCGGGTGGAGCGTGACACGACCAGCCTCGGCAACACCGATCTCCCGATCACCCTCTCCGGAGGAATCCTCATCAGAGCCACCCGGCGGCTCGAGCTGGGCGGCGGCGCCGTCTACCGGAACTGGTCGGTCGCCGACTCGGATCTGGTGGTGCTGGGTGGGGTGGGCAGTGTGAACACCACCGAGTGGTCCTTGGGCATGGAGTATCTGACCGACACGACCCGTCCCGGCCGCCGGCCCCTTCGGCTCGGGTTCCACCGGAGCCAGCTGCCGTTTGCGCTCCAGCGAGGCGTGGGCATCACCGAGACGGGCATCTCCGCCGGTACGTCCACCGAGTTTGCGGGCGGGCGGGTGCGGCTCGACCTCACCCTGAGCCGGATCTGGCGGAAGGGCGGGGCAGCCTTCTCCGAGCGGGCCACCCTGCTCAGCGTGGGCATCGCCCTCGCGCCCCCCGGCCTCCGGTAGCGACCATGAAGCGCGTCTACATCGAGACCTACGGCTGCCAAATGAACGTCGCCGACACCGAGCTCATCCTCGGCGTGTTAGGCAATGCGGGTTATGCGGAGAGCCCGGAGCCCCAGGATGCCGACGTCCTGCTGGTCAACACCTGTGCGGTGCGGGACCATGCGGAGCAGCGGGTGATCGGCCGGATGGGAGAGCTGATGCGGTTCAAGCGGCCGGGGACCGTACTGGGCGTGGTGGGCTGCATGGCCCAGCGGCTCGGGCCCGCGCTCCTGGAACAGGTCCTCCGGGTCGATCTCGTGGTGGGACCCGACGGCTATCGGAATCTCCCGGCGCTGATCGGCAACGCGGCTGCCGGAGAGCGGGTGGCCGACACCGAGTTCCGGACCTGGGAACACTACGAGGACGTGCCGCCAGTCCGGCCCGCGGGACCCACCCAGTTCGTGACCGTCCAGCGAGGCTGCGATTATAAGTGCACGTTCTGCATAGTTCCGTATACCCGAGGTCCCGAACGCAGCCGTAGGTTGGAGGAAATCGTCGGCGAAGTCGGGGTGCTCACTGCGCACGGCACCACTGAGGTCACCCTGCTGGGCCAGACCGTCAACTCGTATCATGACGGGACCCATGACTTTGCCGATCTGCTCCGCACGGTGGGGCGGGTGGAGGGTGTCCGGCGGATCCGGTTCACCAGCCCGTACCCCACCGACTTCACCGAGCGGGTGATCGAGGCGATGGCGACGACTCCCGCAGTCTGCGAGCACGTGCACCTGCCGGCCCAGAGCGGGTCGAATGCAGTGCTCAAACGGATGCTCCGGCGCTACACCCGGGAGCGCTATCTCCAGGTGGTCGGGCAGCTCCGCGCCGCGATTCCCGGGATCACCTGCAGTACCGATCTGATCGTCGGATTCCCCGGTGAGACCGAAGCGCAGTTCCAGGAAACGCTGAGTCTGGTTGCCGACGCCGGCTTCGACGATGCCTACACCTTCCGGTATTCCCCTCGCGAGGGAACCCCGGCAACCCGGCTCAGGGACCGGGTGCCCGACGAGGTCGCCGGCGAGCGGCTGGAGCGGCTGGTCGAGGCGGTGCGGCGGCAGGCCCGGGCCCGGAACCTAACCCGCATCGGTGCGGTGTACGAGGTCCTGGTCGAGCGGCCCGCCCGGCGCGGCGCCCTCATGCTGGGCCGGACCCGGGGGAACCACCTGGCGCTGCTCGACCTGCCCGCGGACTCGGTCGGGACCTACCACCGGGTTCGCCTGACTGGCACCACCGGCTCGACCTTCACCGGGACCGTCGTGGCGCCGGAGCTCGCCGTGCTGGCGAGCGGAGGACCGTGAGGCCGCGGCCGTCGCTCTATCTGGTGCTGCTCTTTGAGGCCGGTCTCGCGATCGGCCTCTCGCGTTTTTGGGATCCGGGGATCATGCTCGTCGCCCTCGCGAGTGGGACCATACTCCTCCACCGGAGCGGGCTGACCTGGCTTCCGATCGCCGCGGGTCTCGGACTGGTCCTCGGCACGCTCGCGCGGGACCGGGCCAGGACCTCCTGCGCCGCCGTGCTCCCTCCAGGCATCATCCAGCTCCCGGTCGAGCTTGCCGACCCGGTGAGCGATGGGGTGACCACCGCTCGGGTCCGTCGCTGCCGGGGAGCGATCACCTTGCGGGTTAACTCCGACACGCTGCTACCCGCGGGAACCCGCTGGATGGTTACCGGCCGGTGGCTGCCCTCGAGCCGGGTTGGCGGCAAACCGGACGGCATCCTGGTGAGTCGAGAGCTCCACCCCTTGGCGCACGCCCCTGGCCTCGATGCGCGGCTGCGGACCTGGCTGGCCCGAACCAGCGCGCGACTCTATGGGACGCGCGCCGGGCTGGTGGACGCGCTCATCACCGGACGGCGGGGCGACCTGGATCCCACTCTGAAGGCGGCATTCGCGCGGTCCGGCCTGGTCCACCTGCTCTCGATCAGCGGCTTCCACGTAGGGGTCATCTTTGGGTGGATTCTTCTGGGGCTCCGGCTCGCGCGGGTTAGGAAGCGGCTTGCGCTGGGGATCGCCGCGCTCGCGGTGTTCTGCTACGTCGCGTTTCTCGGCTGGCCCGCGCCGGCGACCCGGGCGGCGCTGCTGTGCGGGATCGGCGCCGCTTCGATCGCGAGGCAGCGTAACCCGGCCCCCCTGGTCCTGCTGGCGGTCACTTGCCTCGGCGTCACCCTGATCGATCCCTGGGCGCTCTTCGACCTGGGCGGCTGGCTGTCGGTGCTCGCGTTCTTCGGCATGATGGTCATGACGCGGTGGAGCGATCGCGGGCTCGGGCCGGGGCGGTTCGGGGAACGTCGGATGCTCTTCGCGTCGATCGGGGCGACCCTGGCCACGGCGCCGCTCACGGCCGCCGCCCTGGGCTCGGTTTCCCTGGTCGGGATCGGGCTCAACTTCGCGGCCATTCCGGTCGCTGCCATCGCGATTCCCGCGGTTCTGCTCAGCGTGATCGCGGATCCCTTCCTCGCTCCCCTTGCCGCGGTGCTCGCGGCCGGCGGCGGGTTCGGCCTAGCCGGTGTGGAGGCGCTGGCTCGGCTCGGCTCAGCGAGCCCGTGGGGGGTGGTGGTGGAGAGTCCGGGACCGATGGCGGCGCTACCCTGGGTGGTTCTTCTCGTCACCGCCTGGTGGGTGATCGGTCCCACCCGCCGGAACACCGCGCGCCGCGCAGCGATGCGCGCGGGTTGGGCCATCGGGTTCATCGGCGTCGCTACCCTGCTGCCGTTCGCCGGCATCGGCGCGACTGACGATGGCAATGGCCTCGCGCTACATTTCCTCAACGTCGGCCAAGGCGATGCCGCGCTGATCCGGACTCCCGCCGGACGGTGGATTCTGGTGGACGCGGGACCGGCCGACCGACGGCGAGACAGCGGGCGCGAGGTGATCGTCCCGTTCCTGGTGCGGCACGGCGTTCGGCGGCTGGCGGCGGTGGTCCTCTCGCACGCGCATCTCGATCATGTGGGTGGGGCGGCGGCGGTGCTGCGTGAGGTTCCCGCCGACCTCGTGCTCGAGCCTGCCGAGCCGGTGGATGAACCGGCCTACCTGCGGGTGCTCGAGCTCGCGGCGGAGCAGGGAGGCCGCTGGCGGGCAGGCCGCGCCGGCGATTCCCTGGTAGTGGATGGCGTGGTGCTGCGGGTTTTGCATCCCGACACGACCTGGGCGCACTGGCGGGAGGATCTCAACGATGATTCCATCGTGTTGCTGCTTCGCTCCGGCGAGTTCGAGGCGCTCTTCGCGGGCGATCTGGGCGTGAAGGCGGAAATGCTGCTCGCCGGCCGGGTAGGCCCGGTCGATCTGCTCAAAGTCGGCCATCACGGCTCCGCTGGTTCGAGCGGTGCCGAATGGCTCGCCGAGCTCCGGCCCAGAGCCGCGGTTATCAGCGTCGGCCGGAACCGGTACGGCCATCCGGCGCCTGCGGCGCTCGAGCGACTCATCGGCGCCGGAGCCACCGTCTGGCGAACCGATCGGGAGGGGACCATCAGCGTACAGGTCGACGAACGGACCATGCGGGTGCGGGGCCGGCGGGAGCATCGCCGGTATCCGATCGTGCCGTGAACCGAAGGGAGCGCGCCCGACGATGACACTGCCCGCCACCTCGGTCATCACGATCGAGCGGTTCATCATCGACCAAGAGCGCCGCCATCCCGAGGCCACCGGCGAGCTCTCCAATCTGCTCTCCGACATCGCGCTGGGTACCAAGATCATCGCGGCTGCGGTGCGCCGGGCCGGGATCCTCCAGATCTTCGGCTCGACCGGTACCATCAATGTGCAGGGCGAGGATCAGCAGCGGCTCGACGTGTTCGCCAATGAGGCGCTCAAGAACTCGATGCGGCACACCGGCCGGGTGTGCGTCATGGCTTCGGAGGAAGAAGAGGAGGTCATCACGACCGACGGCAAGGGCCCGGGTGGCAAGTATGCCGTTCTCTTCGACCCGCTCGACGGGTCGTCCAACATCGACAACAACAATCCGGTAGGCACCATCTTCAGTATCTATCCCCGGATCTCGTCCGGGGGGAACGGGACCCTCCACGATGTGCTCCAGCCGGGGCGTAACCAGGTGGCCGCGGGTTATGTGATGTACGGATCCAGCGTCATGCTGGTCTACACGACCGGCCAGGGCGTGCACGGCTTTACCCTCGATCCCACCATTGGAGAGTTCGTCCTCTCCCACCCCCAGATTCGAATGCCCGACGTGGGCCAGTACTACAGCGTCAACGAGAGCTATTCGCCCCGCTGGGCTCCGCCGATGCAGCGAGCGGTACGGGCGTTTCACGGGGAGATGCCCGACCGGATCAAGCCCAAGAACAGTCGCTATATCGGCGCGCTGGTGGCCGACTTCCATCGCAACCTCGTGTCGGGGGGAATCTTTCTCTATCCGGGAGAAGCCAGTCGACCGCACGGCAAGTTGCGGCTCTGCTATGAGGCGAGCCCCCTGGCGTTGGTCGCGGAGCAGGCGGGCGGCGCCGCGATCGATGGCGTGAACCGGATTCTCGATATCGTTCCGGGCGAACTGCACCAGCGGACCCCGCTGGTGATCGGCTCGAAGCGGGACGTCGAGTTTGTGGGGGAGATTCTCCGTGAAGGCAGGCCGCCCGAGTCCCGGGTGCCGACCTCGTGAACCGAGCCGCAGGCGAGGTCGGCGACACGTCATGAACAACAGAAGAACACCAGTCGCCAACCCTTCCCTGCTTCCGGTCCAGCCCCTCTATACGAAAGCTGACTGGGACGGAGATCCCGGCCAGCCCGGGGAATGGCCGTACCTCCGCGGCATTCAGCCGACCATGTACACCGGCCGGCTCTGGACCATGCGCCAGTATGCCGGTTTCGGAACCGCCGAAGAAACCAACCGGCGGTTCCGCGCTCTGCTGGCCGCGGGGCAGACCGGGCTTTCGACCGCGTTTGACCTACCGACCCAAATGGGATACGACTCGGATCACCCCATGGCCTTGGGTGAAGTCGGACGGGTCGGGGTCGCGATCGACACGGTCGATGACCTGGCCCGGCTCTTCGAAGGGATTCCGCTCGATCGCGTTTCGACCTCGATGACGATCAACGCGACGGCGGCGATCCTCCTTGCCATGTACGTCGTGGTCGGGGAGGAGCGCGGTATCCCCCGCACGAGACTCGCCGGAACGGTACAGAACGATGTGCTCAAGGAGTACATCGCGCGCGGGACGTATATCTATCCGCCGGAAACCTCCCTCCGGCTCACCGTCGAGATTTTCCGATTCGTGGCCGACGAGGGGATGAGCTTCAATCCGATCTCCATCAGCGGCTACCACCTGCGCGAAGCCGGCGCCACCGCGGTGCAGGAGGTGGCCTTCACGCTGGCCAACGCCTGCGAGTACGTGCGCCACGCGCTGGATGCCGGACTCCCGCTCGACCGGTTCGGGCCGCGCCTGTCGTTCTTTTTTGCCGCGCACAGCGATCTGTTCGAGGAAGCCGCCAAGTTCCGTGCTGCGCGCCGGCTGTGGGCCCGGCTGGCCCGCGAGCGGTTCGACGCCGACGACGCTACCTGCAAGTTGCGGTTTCACACCCAGAGCGGCGGCGTGACGCTGCAGGCTCAGCAGCCGCTCAATAACGTCGTGCGGGTTACCGTGCAGGCGCTGGCCGCCACACTCGGCGGGACCCAGTCTCTCCACACCAACAGCTGGGACGAGGCGCTCGCCTTGCCGACCGAAGCCTCGGCAACGCTGGCCTTGCGCACCCAGCAGATCCTGGCGCACGAGAGCGGAATCGCCCGCACGGTGGACCCACTGGGGGGGAGCTATTACGTCGAGGCGCTCACCGACCGGATCGAGCAGGAAGCGCGCGCGTTGATCGAAGAAGTGGACCGGATAGGTGGAGCGGCGCGGGCGATCGAGGCCGGCTTCTTTCAACGACGGATCGGAGAGAGCGCCTACCAGCTTCAGAAGGCGGTCGAATCCGGTGCGGTCACCATCGTCGGGGTCAACCGCTTCACGGGTGATGAGCCGCCGCCCCGGATCGAGCTGCCGGAGTACGCCGACCTCGAAGCCCGCCAGAAGGAGCGCGTGCGGAGGGCGCGGCAGCAGCGGAGCGACGATGCGGTACGGTCTGCGCTCGCCGCGCTGCGCGACGCCGCCGGGTCTGCCGACCGGCCCCTCATGCCGGCAATCCTTGCCGCGGTTCAGGCCCGCGCCACGCTCGGCGAGATCAGCGAAACCCTCCGCGAGGTCTGGGGCCAGTATCGGCCATGATACCACCACCGGTGGCGCATCATCTCCGAGTCTCCCGGACCGCGCGCTACTTCACCCAGGGCGAGTTCGAGGGCGCCGCCGAGATCTGGTTCGTCCTCCACGGGTACAGCATGCTCGCGGCCTCGTTTCTCCAATGGTTCGAGCCGGCGGTGGCGCCGGGCCGTCTCCTGGTGGCGCCCGAAGGCCTGTCGCGCGCCTACTTCGAGGAGAAGGGAGGGCGCCGGGTCGGAGCGTCGTGGATGACCAAGGACGATCGGGATACCGAAATCGATGATTACGTGGAGTACCTCGACCGGGTGGCTGATCGGATTCGGTTCGGCGTTGCCGGTGAGCCGCGGATCGAGGTTCATGGGTTCTCCCAAGGGGCGGCCACCGCGTGCCGCTGGGCGGCACTGGGAACCACGCGGGCGGACCGGCTGGTCCTGTGGGGCCAGGGAGTCCCGCCCGACCTGCCGCTCGACCGCTACGGTCAGCGCCTAACCCGCGCGGGCCTCACCATCGCGCTCGGAACCCGGGATCGCTACCTGGGCGCCGAGGATGTCGACCGCGAGCTCGCCCGGCTCGCGGCGGCCGGCCTGGAGCCGCAGGTGCATCGCTTCGAGGGCGGGCATCGGGTCGAGCCCGCTGCCCTTCGGGCCCTGATTCAGGAGGGGAAGCCCGCATGATGTCGCTCACCCGGTCGCTCGCCGCGATCTTCACGCGAGATCTGGCCACGCTGCGGATGGAGATCGAGGCGTATTCCAATGAGCGGGACCTGTGGCGCGTCGTTCCCGGTATCGCGAATCCCGGCGGTACGCTCGCGCTCCACCTGGCCGGCAACCTGCGGCACTTCCTCGGCGCGGTGCTCGGCGCCACCGGCTACCGCCGCGACCGGGCGGCCGAGTTCGCGGCGCGGGAGGTGCCCCGCGAAGAGCTGCTCCGCCACATTGACGAGGCGATCGCCGCGGTTACCCGTACCCTCGGCGAGGACGGGCTCAGCGATGCCGACATGGACAAGGAGTATCCCGAGCCGGTCGCGGGGATGCGGTTGACCACCGGGGATTTCCTGGTGCACCTGGTGGACCATACCGGCTATCACCTGGGACAGATCGACTATCACCGGCGCATCCTGACGGGGGGGGCGCCGCTGGGTGGGGCGGTGTCGCCCACCCGGCTCTGGTCGGCGGAGAAGCCTGCGGGTTAGGGAATCGTGATCGTGTCCGAGACCACCGGCTGCAGCGTGCCGGAACGGAAGATCAGGGTGAATGTCCCGCTCCGGTTGATCTTGAGATTCGAGTACGACGCAGCCCCCGAGCTGTCGGTAAAGACGGTGGTGGTGCCGCCCAGTGACGCGTTACCCGGTCCCGAGGCGATCGATGCGGTGACCGGAACGCCTGCCTGGCTCACGGGGTTTCCCACTGCATCGAGAAGTTGAATCACCGGCTGCTGCGCGAACAGAATGTTCCGCACCGCCACCGACGACGGTTGCAC
>JBQTHV010000055.1:0-15460 GCA_052389555.1 Gemmatimonadales bacterium
CCGTGGTGGCCGCCACCGTCCCGAGCAGGGGCAGCCAGCCGGGCAGCACCACGCCGGCCTTGCGGGTTAGGAAGAACGCGACCGCGATCAGGAACGAGCTCGCCATCGCCGCGATCTCGCTCCAGGCGTTGATCCGCCACCAGAACCAGCGCAGCAGGTAGAGCAGTCCCGTGCCGGCCCCGACCGAGAGCAGGAGCTCGAAGGTTTCCCGCGCCGATTCGAGCGCGAAGGTGAAGGCTGCGGCACCGGCCATGAGCAGCACCGTGGTGAGCCGGCCCGCCAGCACATAGTGCCGCTCCGAGGCTCCGGGCCGCAGGAAGCGCCGGTAGCAATCGTGCACCAGGTACGAAGTTCCCCAGTTGAGCTGGGTCGAGATGGTGGAGAGGTAGGCCGCGAGCAGGCCCGCGATCATGAGCCCCAGCACGCCGGCGGGGAGGAATCGCAACATGGCCGGGTAGGCCATGTCGTGCCCGATGAGCCGCGGGTTAACATAGGGAAATGTGCGCGCGATGTCGGCGAGCTCCGGATACACCAGCAGCGACGACAGCGCCACGATGATCCAGGGCCAGGACCGCAGCGCATAATGGGCCACGTTGAAGAGCAGGGTGCCGGCCATCGCGTCCCGCTCACTCCGCGCCGCCAGCATCCGCTGGGCGATGTAGCTGCCGCCGCCCGGCTCCGCGCCGGGATACCAGACCGACCACCACTGAATCGTGAGCGGAACCACCAGCACCGAGAGGGTCATCCCCCAGTCGCCAAAGTCGGGAAGGAGCCGCAGCGTCGAGGGATCGAGGCGCGACACCAAACCCGCCAGCCCTCCGACCTCGGGCTGCTGAAGGGCGAAGTAGGCAGTGACGATCGACCCGGTCATCGCGATCCCGAATTGGATGAAGTCGGTAACCAACACGCCCCAGAGGCCGGAGGTCGCCGCAAAGGCCACGCTGAGCCCGGCACAGATCAGCAGCGTCTTCCCCATGGGCCAGCCGAGCACCACGTTGGCGATCTTCGCGGCAGCCAGGTTCACCGACGCGATGATCACGCCGTTGAAGAAGAGGCCCAGGTAGACCGCGCGGAACCCGCGGACCGCGGTCGCGGCCCGTCCGGCGTAGCGGATCTCGTAAAACTCGAGGTCGGTGAGCACGCGGGACCGGCGCCACAGCCGGGCGTAGAAGAACACCGTCGCCATACCGG
The DNA here is from genome assembly GCA_052389555.1 of Gemmatimonadales bacterium. Taxonomy (GTDB): domain Bacteria; phylum Gemmatimonadota; class Gemmatimonadetes; order Gemmatimonadales; family GWC2-71-9; genus JABFSM01. Next base: position 1,192 of record JBQTHV010000055.1, read on the forward strand.
TGAGCAGAAAGGCCCACCACTGCCAGTTGTTGGCGACCCCCTTTTCGCGGACCAGGTTGGTCACCAGGTTCGGAGTGTCGGTACTGAAGGTGGTGGCCACCATGGAAACCCCGATGAGCCACCAGGGCGCCGAACGGCCCGACGTGAAGAACTCCGCGGTGCTCCGCCCGGCCCGGCGAGCCATCCAGAGCGCCGGAAGAAACGAAAGGCTGATCAGAGCGACGATGATGACCCAGTCGATCGGGAGCACTCGCATGGGGGATCCGGGCGAGAGAGAGAAGGAAGGTAGCAGGTGAGAAGTGAGAGGTGAGAGGTGAGAGGTGAGAGGTGAGAGGTGAGAGGTGAGAGGTGGGAGGTGGGAATTCGGTGTTCACGTTGCGGTGGCGGGTGCTCAGGCAGGCCCTAGATTACGGGCTAGGAGCGAATAGCGAATAGCGAGTAACCAATGATTACTACCGCAAACTCCCGGCTACCCAAGCCGACCGAGCTGTATCGCGCATTGGTTCGGCGCGACCCGTCGTATGAGGGCCTGTTTGTCGCGGGGATCCGGACCACCGGAATCTTTTGCCGGCCCACTTGCTCGGCCCGCAAGCCGAAACGGGAGAACGTCGAGTTCTTCGCGCGGGCGGAGCACGCGCTCGCGGCCGGGTTCCGGCCTTGCCAGCGTTGCCGTCCGCTCGAACCAGCGGGTGAGCACCCTGCCTGGGCCGAGCGGCTGCTCGATCGGCTCGAGGAGAACCCGGCCGAGCGACTGACCGACCGGGTACTGCGCGAGATGGACATTCAGCCGGCGACCGCCCGGCGCTACTTCCAAGGGAGATTCGGCATGACCCTGCATGCTTATGCCCGGGCTCGCCGCCTGGGCCTTGCGCTGGACAAGCTGGGGAACGGCGGCCCAGTCACCCCGGTCGGCTTTGAGAGCGGCTTCGAATCGGACAGCGGGTTCCGCGACGCCTTCAAGCGGCTCTTCGGCACCACGCCCGGCGCGGCGCGCGGGACCACGCCGATCGTCGCGACGCTGCTCACCAGCCCACTGGGTCCGCTGCTCGCCGCTGCGACGACCCGCGGGCTCTGCATGCTCGAGTTCGCCGACCGGAAGAAGCTCCCCGGCCAAGCGGCCGACCTAACCCGCTGGTACACCTCGCCCGTCCTGCCGGGAGAAAGCCCCTTCATTACCCAGGCCGTGCGGGAGCTCGATGAGTATTTCGACGGACGCCGGCGCACGTTCGACGTGGCGCTCGACCCGCGCGGCACCCCGTTCCAGGTAGCGGTGTGGCAGGAACTGGCACGGATTCCCTATGGCGAGACCATCTCCTACCAGGAGCTGGCCCGCCGGATCGGCCGGCCAGGCGCCCAGCGCGCGGTGGGCCTGGCCAATGGCCGGAATCGGATACCGATCATCATTCCCTGTCACCGGGTGATTCAAAAAGATGGCGGGCTCCGCGGTTACGGCGGCGGGTTATGGCGGAAGCGATACCTGCTGGACCTCGAACAGGGAGCCAGGGAGCTGGGGAGCTAGGCCGAGACTGACCACGACGCTCGTCATCGTTAACCCCATCGCCGGCGGCGGTCGGGCCGCTCTCGTGTGGAGAAGAATCGAGGGCATCCTTCGGGCCGATCCGGGGATTGCTGAAGCACGCTTCACCACAGCCCCAGGAGATGCCGAAGAGTGGGCCACCGCGTGGGGGGCCTGCCATCCGGGCGGCGTCGTAGCCGTCGTCGGCGGTGACGGCTCGGTGCATGAAGCAGTGAACGGGATGGGCGCCTCCGGCCGGCTCGCGATCATCCCGGCGGGAAGCGGGAACGACATGGCCCGCAACCTGGGTGTTTCCCCTGACCCGGTCCGGGCGGCGCGCCTGCTGCTCGATCCAGACGGCGTGAAGCGCGTCGATATCGCCCGATGCACGCTTCGGTCGCCGGCCGGGGAACATCGAGTTCGCTACTTCGTCAACTCGCTCTCAGTGGGCGTCAGCGCGCGGGCGAATCGGATCGCAGCCGGCCTGGGTCGGATGATCAAGAGCGCCGGGCGCTATCCCCTGGCCGGCGCGCTCGCCCTGCTCACTCGGGGCGCTTCCCGCTACGAGGTCCGGGCGAACGGCCGGACGTTGCATACCGGGCTGGCACTCAATATCACCGTGGCGAACGGCGCCTGTTTCGGCGGGGGGCTTCGCGTTGCCCCGGAGGCGAACGTCACCGACGGCGTGCTCGATCTCGTCGTGATCGGCGCGATGAGCCGCCTCCGGGCACTACGGGCCCTAACCCGGCTGCGAGCCGGCACCCATACCCTCCTTCCCGGCGTGGGGACGAGCAGAGTCTCGGAACGGATCGGTATCGTCGGCCCGCCCGGCCCGCTGGGGATCGAGCTCGACGGAGAGAATCTCGAGGCCGAGGGTGGACTCCAGATCGATGTCCTGCCGGGCGCGCTGGCGGTCGTAGGGGCCGGATCTCATGGGTACCAACCGTAGTCCTTGAGCAGGCTGAGCTCGCCCGCGTGGAGGTACTTGGGCTTGAGCAGCTCGGCCTGGTATTTCGCCGCGAGCGACGGGTTCACCGAGAGATCGTTGTTCTTCCAACCGGACTCGGCGTAGTAGCTCGAGATGGTCCAATCGACATTGATATAGGTGAACCATTTGATCTCGCTCCGGCCCGCCATCAGCGCGAAGTAGGGACTGAACCACTCGGCCCAGGCCAGCGGAGCGTCCGAGGGGTCGGACAGATCGTAGTGGGCCGGCGCACTCTCCGCGATAACGACCGGTTTCCCCTCCGCGACGGCGAAATCGAGGAAGGCCAGGGTCCGGCCGTACGCCAGGGATCCGCCGTGGCCGGTGGCGGGCCCGCCGACATCGCCCGCGGCGAACAGGTCGATCGAGAACCAATCCACCACGTCGCGGCCCGGATACCACTTCGCGGCACCGCTCGCGTTCGTCTCGGCGAAATCCGCGGGAGCGGCCGGTTCATAGCACCACACGAACGCCACGTTGTCCGCACCTGCCGCGCGGAACAGATTCACGATCTTCCGAAATGCCTTGGGGAACTCGTAGGGGTGATAGCCGTTCCACCAGCCGCTGAATTCGCCGCCGATGCGAAGCAGTACCGGCTTCCCATACCCCGCAAAGAGATTGGCGAGATCGAGCAGCCGGGCATCCCACTTGGTCCCGTTGGCCACCTCGTGGTCCACCCCGAAGTACGGATCAGGCAACTGGGCCAGCTCGGCGGCGGTGGGCTGGTTACCCCGGAGCGCGATGTCGGCCGACGGAATGCGCCCGCTCTGCCCGATCTGGGCGAGGGCGGCCGCGAGCTGCGCCGGGTTCCAGGGACGCACCGTGTCCGCCAAGCTCATGAAGATCAGCTCCGACGCGGCTTGCGCCGAGGCGGGGAGCAGCGCGGTGTACTTGGGGTTGAACAGCGCCCACTGTCCCATCCCGTGCACCCCCCGTCCGACCGGCGGCTCGAACTTGGCGCCGAACTGGTACGCGAGACCGGCCGGCGGAGCGGGCGGCGCTGGCGGGTTAGGCTCGGGAGCGGTGGCCGGTGAGCCACACGCCATGACCAGCAGCAATGCCGTCGAGCACTGAAGCCGGGTTAGGAACCCTGCCACCATCGGGCGACGCTCGCGTCAGGAGTCATCGGAGTGACACCCGGACGCAGTCGCGCCCCTACCCATCCCCTCCACTGCGAGAATTTTCAGGCTGCTGCAATCGGTGACATGGCACCGGCAGCCGGCGGAAGCAGCGTCCCCGCGAGCGGGATCCCCTCACTGGCGCTCGTGAAATACCGTCCTGGCCCGAGCCAGGCGCTCCAGGACTTCCCGTTTCTCCGCCTCGCTGTTCCAGCCGGTATGGGCGGCGGCGGCGCCCTCGAGCCGCTGAATCCAGTCGGCGAAGTACCGGGCATCCGCCGGCGAGCGCACCGGCTGGCCGGCTACCGTCAGGTAGATCGGGCTGGTGGTGGCGAAGGGATACTGATCGAGCACGAGCGGGTGCGCCCGGGAGGACCACGCCCGCAAGGTGAACCACCCGCTGCGGGTTATGGGCAGCGGGATCGTGGCATCCGCGCTCGTACTGTCGGGTGACAGCGGGATTCGCGCCAATACCACGCCGTTGGCCACGATTTCCACACGCTCGACCGGAACGATGGACCGGAGCGAAACGCGGGCGATGAGCCGGTGGATGCCCGCCGGGAGGGTCAGCTCGTCGCCGGGCCCGCGACGATTGAGCGAAAACGAAAGCAAGGGCCCGTTGGTCACGAAGGAGCGGCCCGCCTTGAGACCCGCGAGCCAGCTCCGATATCCCAGTCGCGGGCCGGCGCGCACGTAGACCCGGTTGAGTCCAACCGGCCCATGCAGCGAGGCGAAGTTGGTCATCGCATCGGTGCCGGCCCCCGCCGGGATCCGGAACCCCGCATTGAGCAAGCGGTACCACACCGCCGCGGTCGCCAGATGATCGGAGAAGCCCATCACCTCCAGGTAGTCCACCGTGCCGAGGGCCACATCGACCGGCAGCGCATGGGTGACCCGGCCGAGGGTGGGCGGCTCGTCGAACGGGTGGACGTATCCGGTTACCGCTCCCTGGGCGCGCGCCAGGTCGAAGATGGCTGCGTTGTCGGGAAACAGACTGGCCGCGGCGGTATTGGCATAACCCGCGTAGTCCGGGAGGACCACGTGGCGGGTTAGGCCGAGGAGGCCGACGTGGCCCCAGTAGGACGTGTGGTACTCCTGGTCATGGCGGATCAGGGTGCGCGCGGTCGAGACCGGATCGAGGACCCCCCCGGGACGGAAGTGCCCGAGGTCGGGAATCCGCTGCTCCTTGTTGACGATCAGGTTTTCCACGACGTGGAGATCTTCGGCCTCCGCCTGGAACCTGAGCCGGGCCGGGTCGAGCCGGTACGCGCCGCCGTAGTTCATGTGCACGTGGAGATCCCCGCTCCACCAACCCTCGGCGGGAAGGTGGCGAAGGCGGGTGAGGCTGGCCGCGACCGTCGCCGAGCCACCGGGCGGCACGGCGGCGGCGCGGGTGACCGGCCGGTACTCGGGACCGCGGGTTATGCCGACAGTATAGACGCCCGCGGGGACGGTGAGGGTGGCCTGGCCGCGGGCATGGAAATAGGTGAGCTCGAAACGGCGCTCGGAACGATCGAACCCGTCATCGGCGTGGCGGAGCGCGGCGGCGGGCGCCCAGCCGCGACCGTCCGGACCGGTCACCGACACGCGGGCCGGAAAGGGGGCGCCGGCCGAATCGAGGAGGCGAATGCGCAGCGTCCCGGTCGGATTCCGCCAGCGACGGCTCCGCGCCACCAGCGTGGTCACCATTCCGCCGGGTACCGTGACGATGCGCAGGGAAGTATTGCCGCCTTCGTTACTGATGAACGCGATCCGCCGGCCGTCCGGAGACCAGCGGGGTGCGGTGTGATCGCAGGAACAGTAGGTGAGCTGGAACGGATCGCCGCCGAGGGTGGTGGTGAGCCAGAGCTGGTGCCACTGCCCGCCCAGGTAGGAGCTATAGACGGCCCGCTTGCCGTCGGGGGCCCAGTCGGGCCGGGCCTTCCAGGTGGTTTCCTCGTTGCGGATCTCCCGCATGGGGGCGCTCGGGGGGGGGTCCGCTTGAGCCGCCATTCGCCAGAGCCCGCCCGAGCCCCAGATGTGCCCGCGATTCGAGACCACCAGGAGCTCGGTGCCGTCCGGCGACCACGATGGCGAGAGATAGTGATCAAACCGGCTGTAGTAGTAACGGGGCAGTCCGCTGTCCTGGTCCTCCGTGATCCGGACCGCGGGACCTTGCACCTGGCCTTCGCGCACCGGAAGCACCAAGACGTGCCAGCGCCGCTGAAAACTGGTGGAGACGAACGCGAGCCTGGTGCCGTCGGGCGACCAGCGGGGATCCAGGTTGACTGCGCCGTCGGCGACGAGGGGACGAGACTGCCGTTGCTGGAGGTCGAAGACCTGGATCTCCAACGCGTCGTTCCGGTAGGAGGTATACGCGAGGTAGCGCCCGTCGGGCGACCAGTCGGGCTGGAAATCATAACCCGGGCCGTCAGTGAGCTGCTCCGCTTCGGTCGAGTTGACTCCCTGGCGCCACAGCGAGCCCTGCATCGAATAGACCAGCTCCTGCCCGTCCGGCGACCAGGCCACCGAGGAGGGCCCGCCGGTGACCTGGGGAAGGTACATCTCGCGGTAGTAGTACGGGTGCGGAACCGAGATCTGTTGCAGGACCGGCGCACGCTGGGCGAGCACGGAGGCCGGAACCAGGAGTGTCAGGAGCAGGGGAAGGGGGAGGGGGAGGGGGGAATAGGGAGGGGGGACTAACCCGCGGCGATCCCTTGCCCCAATCCCCTGCTGGTTCAATCGAGCTCCCGCAGACAGTCGTCGAGAATGCCGAGCGCGGTGTCCACATCCTCCGCGTCCACCACGAGCGGCGGGGCCAGGCGAAGGGCGTTACGGCCCGCGGCCAGCGTCAGCAGTCCCTTGCCGAACGCGAGGTGCATCAGCTTGCGGCCCAGCTCATCGGCGGGCTCGCGGGTTAGGCGATCGGTCACGAACTCGATCCCGTGCATCAGTCCCTTGCCCCGGACATCCCCGATACACGGGTGCCCGGCAGCCAGGGCCGCGAGTCCCCTGGCGAGCCGCTCGCCCTGGGCCCGCGCGTTGCCCATCAGCTCCCGCTCGACCAGGTCGAGCGTGGCGAGCGCCGCCGCGCAGCAGACCGGGTTCCCGCCGAAGGTGGTCCCGTGGGAACCGGGCTCCCAGGTGCTGACCTCCTCGCGCGCGATGATCGCGCCGATCGGCATCCCCGAGCCGAGACCCTTCGCGACAACCAGGATGTCGGGTTCCACGCCCTCGTGCTCGCAGGCGAACATCCGCCCGGTCCGCCCGATTCCGGTCTGCACCTCGTCCATCACGAGCAGGATCCCGTGCTTGGTGCAGAGCTCGCGCACCCGGGCGAGCCAGCCCGGCGGCGGCACGACGTATCCGCCTTCACCCTGGATCGGCTCGACGAAGACCGCCGCGACGTCGCGGGGATCGAGGTGCCGCCGGAACAGATCCTCCTCAATGTGGTCGACGCAGAAGATGCCGCAGGACGGAAAGGTCTTCCCGTACTCGCAGCGGTAGCAGTACCCGTAGAAAACGTGATGTACCTCGGGCAGGAACGGGCCGAAGCGGTAGTGCTGGCGGGCCTTACTCGACGTCATGCTGAGGGCGCCGTAGGTCCGTCCGTGGAAAGAGCCCTTGAACGCGATGAAGGCCTGGCGCCGGGTCGCGTGACGGGCCAGCTTCATCGCCCCCTCGACAGCCTCAGTGCCCGAGTTGGTGAGGAATACCCGCTTGGGGCCGGGGCCGGGCGCGAGCCGCGCCAGCCGCTCGCAGAGGGTGGCCAGGCCCTCGTAGTAGAAGTCGCCGCCGCAGATGTGGAGGAAGCGAGCGGCGGCGTCCTGGATCGCCCGCACTACGGCGGGATGGCTGTGGCCGGTCGAGGCCACCGCGATGCCCGCCATGAAATCGAGATAGCGATTGCCATCGACGTCCTCGATCATTGGCCCTTCGCCGCGGGCAACCGCGAGCGGGTACTCCTTGATGTAGCACGGCGCGCTCACCGCCCGGTCCCGGGCGATGAGGGCCTTGGCCTTCGGTCCCGGCGGCGGCGTGACGATGTGCGGGTACGGTTTCGGCATCGGCCGGTCTCCAGTGTCGTGGACCTGCGGTCAGAAGAATGGATCCACGGATTTACGCGGATGACGCGGACTAAGAATCCACAGATTACACAGATTACGCAGATTCCCAAGGCCCAGATTTCTAGAAAGAACCTTAATTCGTTCGGTTTGCTTTCCGGCACTCCTAATCTGTGTCATCAGTGTAATCTGTGGACTCCTCGTAATCCGTGGATCACCCCCTCACCCGATGGCACCGAGCGCCTCTTGGAACCGCTCGACGAGTTCGTCGATCTCTTCCTCGGTGATGACAAACGGCGGCGCCAGGAGCGCGAGATCGCCATTCACCCCGTCTGCATTGCCCGTGTTAGGCCAGACCACGAGTCCCGCCCGCTCGGCCGCCTCGGCAAACCGTTCCGCAAAGCGTTTCTCCCGCGGGAACGGGGCCCGGCTTTCCGCATCCTCCACGAACTCGATCCCGGCGAGCAGCCCGCGGCCCCGGATGTCGCCGACGTTGGGAAGTTGCCGCAGCGACGCGAGCCGCTCGTGGAATCGGGCTCCCATCTGGCGGCACCGCGCCACCAGATCGTGGCGTCGAAGATACCGAATCGCGGCGAGCCCTGCCGCGCACATGGCCGGGGCGTGGACGAACGTCTGCGCGTGGAGTACCGCACCCCCGCCCGGACCACCCGCAATCACGTCGGCAAGCCGGCGCGGGACCGCCACCGCGGCGAGGGGAGCGTAGCCGCCGCTCAGCCCCTTCCCCAGCACCTGGAGGTCCGGAACCACGCCATAGGGTTCGAGCGCCGACCAGGTTCCGGTGCGGCCGGCGCCCACCAGCACTTCGTCCGCGATCCAGAGCACCTCGTGCCGGGTACAGATCTCGCGAACGGTCGCCCAGTAGTCGGGCCGGGGGACCGCCGCGCCGGTCGAGGCGCCGCCCACCGGCTCCGCGATGAACGCCGCGACGTTGTCCGGCCCCAGCCGGTCGAGCAGGGCCTCGAGACCTAACCCGCTGCACCGGGGACAACCGGCCTGCTCGCCCCGGCAGGAGCACCGATAGGCGCAGGGAGCCGGCAGGCGATGCACCTCCACGAGCCACGGCGCGAAGTACGCCCGGGCCCGCTCCCGGGCCCCGGCGGACAGCGCGAGGAGGGTATTCCCGTGATAGGCGGGCGCGAGGGCCACGAGCCAGCGCTTGCTCCCTCGGCCCAGCTCGACCCAATACTGGCGCGCCAGCTTGAGCGCGGCTTCGACCGCATCGGACCCGCTCGAGAGGAAGAAGAAATGGCGGAGATCGCCCAGAGCGAGCTCGGCCAACTCCTCCGCCAGCGCCTCGGCCGCCGGATTGGTGAACGCGATGCCGCTCACATAATCCACGCTGCGGCTCTGGTCCGCGATCGCCGCGACGATCTCGCCCACCCCATGGCCCAGCGAAGCGACAAAGGCGCCCCCGCACCCGTCGAGATAGCTCTTCCCGTCGGCGTCGTAGAGCCAGCATCCCTCCGCCTTGATGATCAGGGGGTAGCTCTTCGCCAGGTGGCGATAGAGCAGGGGACTCTCCGGGTAACGCCGAAGCATGGGGAAAGTTACCTTCCACCCACCGTGCAACGCCCACTGCTCCTGGCGCTGCTGGCGGCGGTTTCGGCCTGCCGACAGGGCGACCCGGCCGATCTGATCCTCCGAGGGGGGAAGGTCTATCCGTTCGCGCGCGACACCGCCGTCGCGCAGGCGGTCGCGATCCGCGACGGCCGGATTCTGTTCGTCGGTAGCGACCCCGAGGCAATGGACTACGCAGGGCGACGCACCCGGGTCCTCGACCTCGAGGGAAGAATGGTGCTGCCCGGGTTTCGGGATACCCATGTTCATCCCCGCGGCGGCATCCAGCTCGGCGAGTGCACCCTCGACCAGTTGAGCACCCGGCAGGCGATCCTCGACTCGGTCGCCCGCTACGCGGCGGCGCATCCGGACCTCGGGTGGATCCGCGGCAGCGGCTGGCAGCTTCCGGTGTTCACCGATGCGAATCCGCGAAAGGAATGGCTCGACTCGATCGTGCCGGACCGGCCGGTGTATCTCCGCGCCGCGGACGGGCATTCGGCCTGGGTCAACTCGCGGGCGCTGGCCCTCGCGGGCATAACCCGCGAGACCGCGGATCCCCTGCACGGCCGGATCGAACGCGACCCGCGCACCGGGGAACCGTCGGGGACCCTGCGAGAGAGCGCGATGGGTCTGGTGGCCCGGCATCTCCCGCCGCGGACGCCGGCCGAGATTCGCGCGGGGCTTCAACGGGCGATCGCGCTGGCGAATCGCTACGGGATCGTGGCGCTGGTCGATGCCGCGGCCGGTCCGGATCTCCTCGCGGGTTATGCCGAGCTCGATCGTGCGGGACTGCTCACGGCGCGAGTGGCCGCAGCAGTCCAGGTCGATCCCGGAGCGGGAATGGCCCGGCTCGATTCCCTGCGCACCTGGCGGGCGCGCTACGCGGGTCGGTACGTGTGGGTCCGGGGGGCCAAGCTGTTCCTCGACGGGGTAATCGAAGCGAAGACCGCAGCCCTGCTGGCGCCGTACGCCGGCGGTGCCGGCCGCGGCGAGCCGAATTTCTCACCGGCGGCGCTCGATTCGCTCGTGGGCGCGCTCGACGCGGCCGGCCTCCAGATTCACGCCCACGCGATCGGGGACCGGGCGGTGCGGATGGCCCTCGACGCCTTCGCAGCTGCTCGGCGACTCAACGGTCCCCGCGACGCGCGCCCGATCGTCGCGCACCTCGAGTTGATCGATTCGGCCGACATCCCGCGGTTCGCCGAGCTGGGAGTCATTCCGAGCTTCCAGCCGCTCTGGGCGCAGGCCGACGAGTACATAACCCGCATGACCGAGCCGGTGCTCGGCCCCGCCCGCTCTCGCTGGCTCTATCCGGTCGGCTCCGTGGCCCGAAGCGGCGCGATGCTGGCCGCGGGAAGCGATTGGCCGGTCACCAGCCTGAACCCGCTGGAAGCGATCCAGGTGGCGGTCACCCGCCGCGGCCTGGGCGAGGAAGCCGGCCCGGCCTGGATTCCGCAGGAGACCGTGTCGGTCGGGGCGATGGTCCGCGCCTACACGTTCGGCGGCGCCTATGCGATGGGCGAGGAGGCGATCGCCGGTACGCTCGAGGTGGGAAAGGCCGCGGACCTCATCGTCCTCGATCGCGACCTGTTTGGGATTGCTCCGGTCGAGATTCATCAAGCCCGGGTCTTGCTGACGCTGCTGGATGGGCGAGCAGTTTGGCGAGCGTCGAACTGGTAAGACTAGATTTCCCCTGTCCTGACCGGTGGTGCGGAAATCGTCTTCCGGTCAGGACCGTTCGGAGGAGTGGTATGGGGACTCGAGCCGCCTTCGCCATCGGCGTCGGCTTCGCGCTGGCCGGGCTTCCGGTGGCGGCGCAGCAGGAGAAGCATGCCGCGCGTCTGTTCGGCGTGGTGCAGTCCACCGGCGGCGATCCCATCGAGGGGGCCCGCGTGGAGATCCGCGGTCTGGGACGGGCGGGCATCACGCAGAGCGACGGGCGCTACGCCCTCGATAGTATCCGGCCGGGTCGCTATTGGGTGACCGTGCAGCGGACCGGGTTCGGTCCGGCCCGCCGCGCGATCACGCTCGACGGCGGTGACGACCGGGCGCTCGACTTTTCCCTGGATCCGCTGCAGGCCATGGTCTCCGAAGCCCGGGCCCGGGAGGAGGACCGTCTGTATCGGGAGTTTTCCGAGCGGATGGAGTCGAGCCTGGAGGCGTATTTCCTAACCCGCGACGATATCGCGCGGTCCCGCCAGCCGCTGCTCGGCGCGGTCCTGGCGCACTACCTCATTCCGACCGGCCCGCGGACGGCGGTGCGCTATCGCGATCCCGGCACCGGCTTCACCCGGAGCGGCTGCGGGCCCTGGGAGAGCTGGGTAGGCGGAAACGCCCGAAGAGTGCTCTATGATCCGGCCCCGGAGCCCTTCGTCTCGATCAACGGGGCCCGCCCGCTTCAGAGCCGGGCCCTCTATGAGATCCCGCCCCAGGACGTCGAAGCCCTGGAGGTGTATCGCGGGGCCGAGTCGTACTTCAATGTCGTGCCAACCGAAACCCAATGCGGAGTGGTGGTCATTTGGACGCGATGACGAGGAGACAGTTTCTGATGCGCGGCTCGAGCCTGGGGCTCGCCGCGCTTTGGCTCGGACCCGCCGCCTGGAAGTACGCCCAGCAGGGGAAGACCCCGATGGTGGTGTACATGGACCCGGGTTGCGGCTGCTGTAGCAAGTGGGTGAGCATGGCCGAGGCAGCGGGCTTCGCCGTCTCGGCCCAAAAGACGACTGATATCGCCGCCATCAAACGGCGCTACGGGATCGGGGATCACCTGCTGTCGTGCCACACCGCGCTGGTGGGAGGGTATCTGGTGGAAGGCCACGTCCCCTTCGACCTGGTCCGCAAGGTGCTGGCCGAGAAGCCCAAGATCAAAGGGCTGGCGGTGCCCGGCATGGTCACCGGGTCGCCGGGCATGGAAGGGCCTAACCCGCAACCCTACGAGGTGCTCGCCTTCGACGCGGCGGGGAAGACGACCCTGTACGCCAGGCGGTGAGGGTTACCGCTTCCAGGTCCGCGCCCGGTCCCAGCTCGGGACGCTGAACAGGATCCCGGTGTACTGCATTTCGTCCCAGGTTTGCGGGCCGTACTTCACGACTTTGGTCGGGTCGGGGTTGGACGGGTTGGAGCGGGAGTTGTCGTACCAGGCAACCGCCGTGATCTTCGAGCCGGGCGGGAGCTCCAGCGGCTTGGTAAACAGATAATAGGTCTGCCAGTTGAAGTCGTAGTTCGGCACATCGAGAATGGTTTCCACGGTGCCACCGGGTTTCGCCAGCTGGTAGTGCCACCGGCTCCCCCGCAGGTGGGTGTGCGGCAACAGGCCCCAGATCCGGATCGACTCCCGGGCACCGATCTCCGACGGAACCGCGACGTCCTTGGCGCCGGACGGAATCGTGAATGCCTCATTCACGAACGCGGAAGCGTGGATCTCCTCCGCGGGCGGCTCCTTGGCGAACTTGAAACCGATGGCCGAACGGTCCTTCATCGCATGGCCATGCGCCGTGTAGTGCATGACGAACGTCAGCACGGTTCCGGCCCTGAGCATGAGCGCCGTGCCCTCGGGGAACTCGACGGCGTCGGTGCCGGCCGCCATGCTCGCGATCAGCGTGCCGCGATCGCGATCCCAGGCCGGCCGCCGGAAGAGCCGCGCGAAGAATCCGCGCCGCTCCGGCGGATTCGGCGGCTCATGCATCCGGTTTCGAACCAGCGCAGGCCGGAACGGCGGCGCGCCCGGTGGGCGCGGCGGAGCGGGAGGCATTCGGGCATAGACCTGCACGTGATGCACGACCGGGCGCGCTCCCGGCCGGATTTCGTACGCCCGGATCCACTTGTCCTCGGTGAAGTTCGTCGGGACTTCGAAGTCCTGATACGCGATGGTGCCGGTTGCCGGGACCTCGAACTCCTGCTGCATGGAGAGTACGACATCCGGCGTACCGATCGCCCAATCCGGATAGACCGGCCGGGGCGGCAGCTTGCGGAGATCGCCCGGCTGGGCACCCGCGTCGATCCAACGGAGAATCGTGTTGCGATCGGCATCCGAGAGGCGGCGGTCGTTCCGGAAGACGCCGCGCGGGCCGGTTGCGTGCCAGGGCGGCATCAGACCCTTGGTGATCTTCTCGCGAATCTTGGGGGCGTACGCCTTGACGATGGCGTAGTCGAACAGTGGCATCGGACCGATGCCGCCGTAGCGATGACAATCCGTGCAGTTCTTATAGAGAATCGGCGCCACGTCCTCCGCGAAGGTAGGATCCGGAGGGATTACGGCCACCCGCTTCGGCGACGGGGACAAGAACGCGGCGGCAACTGCGAGCCCCGCGCCCACCTCCGGAAGCCTCGGCAGCACCGCCGAGCGCTTGCGCTCACGAGTGCCGGTGCCGGGCTTGGGAGTTGGGGTCATCGGAGGGCTCGATCCGGGTTTCGCGCGGGTACGGAAGAAGGAAGCGCCGCCTTCTTCGAGACGCAAGGCGCGCGCCGCGAAGGCAGAAGGGTGTGGCGCGGGGGCCTCAGCGCCACCGGGTCAACAGCTCCTCTCGCCTGAGCCGGCGAACCGCGCGCTGAAACAAGAGCGCACACAGGCCGAGCCCTAACCCGGAGGCGATCAGCCCTACAGCCGGGTTCGCCATCGCCGGCCGGCCCACCAGCCCGAGCAGGATCAGGGTAAGCGGCACCACCACCAGCCCGGTGAAGAGATTGGCCGATTGGGAATCGGTGAACCGGGCCGAGACCCCGATCCCGCCCAGGGCGGCCACCGCTGCCAGCACCGGTCCGAGGAGCAGCAACCCAACGAGGTTGCCCAGGGTGGGCAAGACCAGGGGTCCAACCAGCACCGCTGCCGCCGCCGCGGACACGCCATAACTCGCGGCGCCCGCAGTCCAGGTCCACAGCAGCGCGGGCCCCAGCGCCCCGGCCAGCTTGGCCAGCACGAGCTCCCGGTCCCCGATCGGCGTCGCGAGAATCGGCTCCAGCGTGCGTTGCTCTTTCTCTCGCACGATCGAGAGCCCGGCCGGCCCGCTGGCCAGCGCGATAGGCATCAGCA
>JBQTHV010000056.1:0-27690 GCA_052389555.1 Gemmatimonadales bacterium
CCGCAACCGGTGCCGCGAAATCCACCTCGTGGACCTCGACGGTTCCCCGCGCTTCGTAGAACGCATTGCCGCCGCCCTGGCAACCAGCGATCGCAGCCACCGGAATCAGCGAATAGCGAATAGCGAATAGCGAGTAGCGGATCGCCGACCGCCCGACCGGCTGACCGCCCGACCGCCCCATTCCCATTCCCCCTCCTCTCATTGTCATGATCGCGAGAGCGCCGCCACCGCAAACTCGCCCGCGTGTTTGGCAAACGCCCGGGCGGTTCGGGCCGACACGCCGCGGGTACCCTGGCCGAAAAAGAGCCCGATCGCAGGCCGAGCCACCGCGAAATACACCGCTTGGGAGACCGTGCTGATCGCGGCGAAGCGGGGCTCGATGTCGCTGCGAAACTGGCCTTCGCGCTGGCCGAGCCGAATGAGCCGGCAGAGCCGGTCGAATAGCTTCGCGGCGACCTCGAGCAGCAGCGTCTCGGCGCGGCGGGCGTCGTGATCGATCATCTCCCGCACCAGCAGCTTGGGCGCGTTCGGATGGCTGAGCAGGAACTCGACCTGGGCCCGGGTCAGGGCGCGAATGGCGTCGGACGGCGAGGCGGAACGATCGAGCGCAGCTCCGCCGCGCGCGACCATCGCCGAGACCAGCCGGTGGAGGACGTCCCGATAGAGGGCCGCTTTGCTGCCGAAGTAGTAGTAGAGCAGGGCGGGGTTCTGGCGGGCGTCCGCGCCGATCTCCTTGATAGTGGTGGGTCCCAACCCTTTGCGGGCGAAGAGCGCCTCCGCTGCGTCGAGGATTTGGTAGCGAGCGCGAGCCGTTGATCGCGCAGCAGGTGCGCCAGATGGCATGATTCAATTAAGCGATCAATTAAAATCGTGTCAAGGAGGCCTCGATTCGGGTTCGACCCAGTCCCCGATGCTCTGGCCGCCCCCCCAACCAGCGCCAACCCTGGATGCCCTCGGACCTGCTATCTTGCATGGTCTCGGTTGCGAACCGCACCCATGCACATCCCCGGGGATCAGCTGGAGCGACTTCGGGCTGCCCTGGCATCCCGCTATCGTCTGCTCCGCGAGCTGGGCCGCGGCGGGATGGCTACCGTCTATCTGGCCGAGGACCTCCGGCACGCCCGGCGCGTAGCGGTCAAGGTGCTGCGGCCTGAGGTAGCGGCGACCCTCGGCGCGGACCGGTTTCTCCGCGAGATCCGGATCGCCGCCCAACTCGCCCATCCCCACATCCTTCCCCTGCACGACTCCGGCGAGGCCGATGGCTGCCTCTACTATGTGATGCCCTACGTCGAGGGTGAAACCTTGCGGGATCGGCTGGGCCGCCAGCGGCAGATCCCTATTCAGGAAGCGGTTCGGATTGCCGGGGAGGTTGCCGACGCCCTCGGCTATGCACATCAGGTTGGGGTCATCCATCGCGACATCAAGCCGGAGAACATTCTGTTCCTGGGTGGCCATGCGGTCATCGCGGACTTCGGTGTCGCGGCTGCCGTCGAGACTGCCGCGGGCACGCGGCTCACCCAGACTGGGATTTCGGTCGGCACGCCGGTCTACATGAGTCCCGAACAAGCACTGGGAGAAGGACGGCTCGACGGCCGCAGCGACCTGTATTCCCTCGGCTGTGTGCTGTACGAGATGCTTGCCGGCCGGCCGCCTTTCCAGGGCCCCACGATGCACGGCGTATTGGCCGGAAAGCTGAGCGCGGATGTCCCGAGACTGCCGGATTCAGCGGGATCGGTGTCGCCAATGCTGGCGGAGGCGGTTCGCCGAGCTTTGGCGAGAGAGCCTGCGGATCGGTTTGCCACTGCGGGCGACTTTGCCGAGGCACTTGTGCAGGGCGTCAAAGACGGACCACGCTCGATTCGGCTGCCGGTCGGGCGGAAGCAGGTGGTACGATCCGCCGCTCTTGGGATCGGCGTCCTCATCCTGGCTGTGGTCGGCGGCGCGATCTGGCGGCAGCTCTCGGGCAACCGAGCTACCGCTGTATCGCCTGCTGCTACCACGACCATCGCGGTTCTCCCGCTCGAGAATCTGGGTCCCGCCGAGAATGAGTATTTCCCGATCGGGATCACTGACGAGATAGCGACGCGATTGAGCTCGGTCGCCGGTATCAGCATAGTCCCGCGGCGCGCTGCCCAGCGGTATACCCGGACCGGTATGACCATGCGCGAGATCGGGAATGCCCTGCGGGCCGGCTATCTCCTGGTTGGCAGCGTTCGGTGGGACGAGAGGGGAACCGACGCGAAGAACGTCCGCATTGCTCTCGAGTTGATTCAGGCACGGGACGAGCGCCAGCTCTGGGCCACCACCTACGACCGGGTCATCGATGACATTTTCGAAGTACAAGCCGACATCGCCGGCCAGGTGGTGGAACGCCTGGGTGTTGCCCTGACGGAACGCGAACGCACCCGGTTGCAGGACCGGCCGACCGCCAATCATGAAGCCTATACGCTGTACCTCAAGGGCCGGTACTTCTGGAACAAGCGCACCGAGAAAGACATCGAGCTGGCGCTGGGCTACTTCCAGCGCGCGGTGGACCTCGATCCAGGCTACTCCCTCGCCTGGGTCGGGATCGGCGATACCTGGATCTTTCGCGGCTGGTACAGCCTCCTGTCCCCTAGAGAAACGTTCCCTAAGGCGCGTACCGCGGTAATGCGAGCGCTGGAATTCGACAGCACACTGGCAGAAGCGCATACCTCGCTCGCTCACATCCATCTCGAATTCGACTACGACTGGCAAGCTGCCGAGCGCGGGTATCGCCGCGCCATCGAGCTCAATCCGAGATACCCGATCGCGCATCACTGGTACGGCGGCTTTCTATCGGCTATGGGACGACACCAAGAGGCGCTGGCGCAGGCCGACACCGCGAGACGCCTCGATCCGCTTTCGCTCATCATCCAGACCTGGATCGGGCTTCGATACTACTTTGCCCGCCAGCATCAGCCTGCCATCTCCGAGTATCTCAAGGCGCTGGAGCTGGATCGCGACTTCCCGCCCGCGCACTGGCACCTGGGATGGGCTTATGAGCAGTCCGGGGACCTGGTGAAGGCTATCGCCCAGGCCAGGACGGCGGTCGCCTTTGATCCCAACACTCTCGTTTATGCGGCCTCGCTTGCGCGGGCCTACGCCCTGGCGGGCCAGCGCGCCCAGGCGCGGGACATCCTGTCTCAGCTGGCAGAGGCCTCAGCGAAACGGCATGTATCCGCTTACCATGTCGCCCTGGTGCACCTCGGGCTTGGGGACCGTGCTGCCGGGTTAACCTGGCTTGAGCGAGCCTTTGAGGAGCGATCGCCGTGGATTGGTTACCTGCGAATCGACCCGCGCCTCGATCCCGTGCGGGCCGAGCCGCGATTCATTGCACTTCTTCGGCAAGCGCGCCTGGCTTCCTGAGGACACCACACTAGAAGCCACGAGTTGAGTTAAGCCCCCTGAAGCCGCTATTTTTAGCGGCTTATGTTCGACCAGCTTTCCTCGAAGCTCACCGGCGCCTTGCAGCGCCTTACCGGCCGCGGCGTCCTCACCGAGGACGCCGTTCGGGAAGGTCTCCGCGAGCTCCGCCGGATCCTCCTCGAGGCCGACGTGGGTTTCGATCTCACCCGTCAGTTCCTCGAGCGGGTCGAAGCGAAAGCCGTCGGCCAGGAAATCCTCAAGTCGGTCCGGCCCGGTCAGCAGCTCGTCAAGATCGTCTATGACGAGCTGGTCGCCATGCTGGGCGAGAAGCAGTCGCCCATCACATACGCCACGGTGCCGCCCACGATCGTCCTGCTCGTCGGGTTGCAGGGCTCGGGCAAGACCACCACGGCGGGCAAGCTGGCCCGGCGGCTCAAGCTGGAGCAGAAAGCGCCCTTCCTGGTGGCCGCTGATCCTTACCGTCCCGCCGCCGCCGAGCAGCTGGCGACCCTGGGCGAACAGGCGGGCGTTGGCTGCTATCGCGGTGAGGGCGAAACCGATGTAGTGATCCTGGTGCGCCATGCCGTTGACGCGGCCGGCAAAGCCCGCGCCCGGACCGTGCTGGTGGATACCGCGGGCCGGCTGCAGATCGATCCCGAGATGATGGCCGAGCTGGTCCGGCTCAAGGGCTCCGTTAACCCGCACGAGATCCTGCTGGTGGCCGACGGCATGACCGGCCAAGACGCGGTGCGCATCGCGAAGGGCTTCCACGATGCGCTGGGCATCACCGGCGTGATCCTCACCAAGATGGACGGTGATGCCCGGGGCGGCGCGGCGCTCTCGATCTACGGCGTGACCGGCGCCCCGATCAAGTACGTGGGGGTCGGCGAGAAGCTCGACGCGCTCGAACCGTTCCATCCGGAGCGGATGGCCGGCCGGATCCTGCAGCAGGGCGATGTGCTCACCCTGGTCGAGAAGGCCCAGGCCGCGGTGGACGAGCAGGAAGCCGAGCGGCTGGCCAAGAAGGCCGGGTCGAAGAAGGGCCTCGATCTCCAGGACTTCCTGGGCGCGCTCCGGCAGATGCAGAAGCTGGGGCCGCTCAAGGGCGTGTTAGGCATGCTGCCGGGCGTGAACCCGGCCATGCTCAAAGCGGCCAACCTGGACGAGCGCCGGATCCGGCACGTCGAGGCGATCGTGCTCTCGATGACCCCGGCGGAGCGGTCGGATCCCGGTCTGCTGAACGGCTCGCGGCGGCTCCGGGTGGCCAAGGGGTCGGGACGCCCGGTGCAGGAAGTGAATCAGCTGGTGAACCAGTTCAAGCAAATGAAGCAGATGATGAAGGGCGCGGGCAAGCTCGGCGGGTTAGGTAGGCTGCCGCTGGGTCCCCGCTTCCCGGGTTAGGTTATCGAGCAAAGGACACCGCCATGAGCACGCGCATTCGTCTCCGCAGGATCGGCCGCAAGGCCGTGCCGCTCTACCGGATCGTGGTCGCCGACCGGACCTCGCCCCGGGACGGGCGGTTCGTCGAAGTCCTGGGGACCTACGACCCCAAGCAGGAGGGCGCCCAGAAGGTCCAGCTGGACGTCGAGAAGGCAAAGCAGTGGCTGGCGCGGGGCGCGACCCCTACCGAGACGGTGGAGTCCCTCCTCAAGTCGGCCGGCGTCATCCCGGCATCCTCGTAACCATGTCGGCACCGGAGACGCGCCACCTGCTGGTGGGGCGGCTCCGCAAGCCGCACGGGCTCAAGGGTGATTGCGCGGTGTTCCCCCTCACCGACGAGCCCGCCCGGGTGTTCGCGCCGGGACAGACGGTGTGGCTGCAGACCCTGGCCGGCCAGCTCGTCGGGGGACCGCTTACGATCGAGCGGAGCCGGCCGTACCACCGCGAGTGGCTGATCGCGTTTCGGGAGCATGGCCGGATCGACGCGGTCGAGGGGTGGCGAGGACACTTCCTGGTCGCCGACCCTAACACGCTGCGGCCGCTCGCGGCCGACGAAGTGTATCTCCACGATCTGGTGGGGTTTGCCGTGCGCGATCCGAGCGGCCGACCCCTGGGGCTCGTGAGCGATTGGGACGAAGGACCGGCCGGGTTGGTGTTGACGGTGCAGGGTTCCCAGCGCGAGTTCCTGATGCCGTACCGGAAGGACTTCGTGCGGCAGGTGGATCGGGAGGGGAGGGTGTTGGTGGTGGAGCTGCCGGAAGGACTAGTGGAACTGTAGGCAGGCTATTGGCTATTGGCTATTGGTCGACGGCCTTTCGGGTAGGCTTTTTCCAATAGCCACTAGCCAATAGCCAATAGCTAATAGCCAGTGGCCATGCTGACGATCAACGTAGTGACTCTGTTCCCCGACGTCTTCCAGCCCATGCTCGCCTCGAGCATCCCGGGCCGGGCGGTGGAGCGGGGGCTGGCGCGATACCGGCTGGTGCAGCTTCGGGATTTCGCGCCCGGCCGGCACCAGACCGTGGATGACTACGCCTACGGTGGCGGGTCCGGCATCGTGCTCAAGCCGGAACCGTTCTTCGAGGCGGTGGAATCGCTGGGCCCCCGGGAAGGGCCGCTGGTGCTGCTCTCCGCGCGGGGGGCGCTGTTCGATCATGGCCGGGCGGTGCGCTATTCGCTCGGGACGGATCTCACGCTCCTGTGCGGGCACTACAAGGACGTGGACCAGCGGGTGGCCGACGGATTGGGCGCGGAGGAAGTCTCGCTGGGAGACTTCGTCCTGAGCGGCGGGGAACCAGCCGCCCTGTGTATCATTGATGCTGTCGTGCGGCTCCTGCCCGGGGCCCTCGGCGATCACGAGTCGGCCAGCACCGACTCGCACTACGACGGGCTGTTAAGTCCGCCCAGCTATACGCGCCCCCCGGAGTACCGGGGGCTCGCGGTCCCGGAGGTGTTGCGGTCGGGCGACCACGCCCGCATCGCCGAGTGGCGCCAGCAAGAGGCGGAGCGGCTCACCGCCCTCCGGCGCCCGGATCTCTGGGCCCGCTGGGTGGCGCACACGGAAGGAGAGGAGAACCATGGAACGCGTCAAAGCGATCGCCCGTGAGGGCTTGCGCCCCGGGCTCCCGGTGTTCGCCCCGGGCGACACGGTCCGGGTGATGGTGAAAGTGCGGGAGGGAGACAAGGAGCGGCTCCAGGCGTTCGAGGGTATCTGCGTCGCGCGGCGGGGCGGCGGGCTCGACGAGACCTTCACGGTCCGCAAGCTGTCCGCCGGCGTCGGCGTCGAGCGGATCTTCCCGCTGCACGGGCCCACCATCGACTCGATCGAGCTGGTGCGGCGCGGGCGGGTTAGGAGAGCCAAGCTCTACTATCTCAAGGCGCTCTCGGGCAAGGGCGCCCGGATCCGGGAGAAGAAAGAACCCTGACCCGTGACGCCGGCATCGGCGCGGCCGCCCTCGCTCAGGTGGGAGCGACAGGCCTGGGCTGAACGGCGGCTGCTCATCGGGATTGACGAAGTGGGGCGAGGCCCCCTCGCCGGACCGATTGTGGCGGCCGCGGTCGTCTTTCCACCCGCGTTCCGGCGGATACTCGGCATTCGAGACAGCAAGATGCTGGTCGCCGCGGCGCGGGAGCGGTTGGCTGCCCAGGTCCGGGCCCGCGCAATTGCGTTTGGCATCGGCGCGGCCTCGAATCGAGAGATCGACCGGCTGAACATTGGCGCGGCCGGTGCGCTGGCCATGCGGCGGGCGCTTCGGCGGCTCTTCGGCGTTGCCTCCGCCGTCCCGACCGAGTTCGGGACGCTGAGCTCCGCCGATGCCTGGCACATCGTGATCGACGGGCGGCCGCTCCCGGATCTCGCCTATCCTCACGTCGCCATCATCGACGGCGACGCCCTCTGCTATAGCATCGCCGCCGCGAGTATCATCGCCAAGACCGTGCGTGACCGGATCATGCGCCGGCTCGCCCCACGACACCCGGCCTACTGCTGGGACTCGAACGTCGGCTACAGTACCCGGGAGCACCTCGACGGGATCTGCCGCTCCGGCGTCACCCGCCATCACCGGATCACGTTCACGCCGGTGGCACAGCACGAACTCTGGAGGTGAGCGGTGAGAGGTGAGAGGTGAGAGGTGAGGAGTAAGAGGTAAGAGGCGTGGTGCCGAGACCACCTCTCCCTTCTCACCGCTCACCTCTTACTTTTCGTGAGAGGGGGCGTAGCTCAGCTGGTAGAGCAGCGGGCTTTTAACCCGTAGGTCGTGGGTTCGAGTCCCACCGCCCTCATATCAGGCGGTCAGACGGACAGGCGGTCAGGGGCGCAAATACAGTAGCAGCGTTCCCCCGCCGGACCCGAGCTCCTGCGTCTCGATCGCCATCGCCCCGCTCTTCGCAAAATTGACGGCGAGCCCGTTTGCCTCCCCGGTGAGCAGCAGTGCCGCGAGCTCGCCGATCCACGGCTCGTGGCCCACCAGCGCGATCGTCTCGTCAGGCTGGATTTCACCGATCTCGGCCTGGAGCGCTCGCAGGTCCGGCGAGCCGGCCAGCGCAGGGCATGCGATGCGGGCCTGCTTGGTGAGCCCCAGTTCATCCACGACGATGCGTGCCGTCTGCCAGGCCCGCTTCCAGGGACTCGTGAATACGCGCGTGGGAATGAGCTTGCGGCGCTTGAGCTCCTTGGCGATTCGCCGCTGGACCTTGCGGCCCTTCGGCACCAGTGGACGTTGGCTGTCATCGGGATAGCGGCCTTCGTCCTGCGCGGCGGCTTGGGCGTGGCGGATGAGGAGCAAGATCATGGAGTCCTCCCAAGAATCGGGTGGAAGCTATCAGCTATCAGCTATCAGCCATCAGTCAACCGGACTGTCTCTCTACACCAGCGGCCGGGCAGCCTGCTAACCAACTCATAGCTGATAGCTGATAGCTGATAGTTTCATAACTACTCGTAGCACACCGGCCTCTCCGGGGTTACTTTTCCGCCGATCAGCAGCGGGCACCGATCCTGCGTACTCTCTGACGAGAATCCGGTCCCGGCTTCGCACCACCGCACCACGGTTCCCCTTCTTTCGGGAGTCCTATGGCCACGATCTGGATCGATGGCGAGTGGCATACGCGGGAAACCGCGCGCGTCTCGGTGTTCGACCACGGGTTGCTGTACGGTGACGGGGTCTTCGAAGGGATCCGTGCCTACTCGGGCAGGATCTTCAAGCTCGCGGAGCATCTGGACCGGCTCTACGACTCGGCTCGCGCGGTCATGATCGACATTCCAATGGAGAAGGCCGCCTTGGGCCAGCTCCTCGAATCGGCGCTCGCGCGCTCCGGTCTGAGCGACGCCTATCTCCGTCCCATCGTGACGCGCGGCATCGGCGACCTCGGCGTGGATCCGCGCAAATGCCCCCGCGCCTCGATCATCGTGATTGTGGACGAGATCAAGATCTGGTCGCCCGAGCGGTTCGAGCGGGGACTCGCGGTGATTACCGCCGGCACGCCGATCTCCCACCGTGAGTCCCTTTCCCCTCGAGTCAAATCGCTCAACTATCTCCCCCACTGCATGGCCAAGCTCGAAGCCAACGTCGCCGGCGCTGACGAAGCGCTGATGCTGGATGCGAGCGGCTACGTGGCCGAGGGCACTGGGCAAAACGTGTTCGCGGTGAAGCATGGCATCCTTCGAACCCCTCCGCTCTACGCCGGCATCCTGGCCGGCATAACCCGCAAGGTTGTGATGGAGCTCGCCCTGGAGGCAGGGTATGGGGTAAAGGAAGAGGTCCTCAACCGGTTCGACATCTATACCGCGGACGAGGCTTTCCTCACCGGGACCGCCAGCGAAATCGCGCCGATTCGCTCCTATGACGGTCGGCCCATCGGGCTGGGCAGATCGGGTCCGATTACTCGCGATCTGATGAAGCGCTTCGCGTCCTACGTGCGGGTCCAACAGCCGGTTATTCGAGAGGAAGTAGTGAGCCGGAGGTAGCCGGCAGGGACAACCCTTGCCGGTGCAAGGCCCTGCTGCGGCAGGGCTCTTCCCTGCTTACTACCTCCTGCTCACTAGGTCCTCGAGATGCAACCAACGGCGCAATTCGTGCATCAGATGGACATTCCCCCGGGTTGTTGGACCCGGGATCAAGCCGTAGCTTGGGAACTTCCCCTGTTTGCCGGAGGGCCATGCGGCTCGCCTTGACGCTAGGTTCTGCCCTGCTTTTGGCGTCTTGCGCCCCCCTCGGGCTTCGGCCCGCAGGGAGCCCTGAGCCTCAGCCGACCGGGGCGGACGGCGCCCAACCGGCTGAGGCCAAGCGTCCCGCCGTCCCGCTCCCCACGCCCGCGCTTCCTCGCGATACAACTTCCGCTGCCGACACGCCTCCACCCCTCGACGCCGTCGCGCTGCGGGACTCCCTCGCCCTGGCGCGCCAGGCTCGCGATTCGGCGCTCGACGCGCGCATGCTCGATGCCCTGGCCGAAGCCCATCCGCCCGACTCTGCTGCGGAGGATGCTGATGCCACCGCGTGGCGTGCCATGTTTGACATCGATGTCGCCAACTGGCGTGACCATCACCGGGTCAAGTACTACATCGATCTCTTTACCGGCCCGGTGCGGGAACGGATGAGCATCTGGCTCGAGCGAATGCCTCGCTACGAGCCGACCATCCGAGCCGAGCTGATCGCCAGCGGCCTGCCCGGTGATCTCGCCTATCTCCCATTGATCGAGTCCGGCTACTCGGCAACGGCGGTGAGCCGCTCCAAGGCAGTTGGCATGTGGCAGTTCATGCGGGCCACGGCGAAGCTCTATGGGCTCCGGGTTGATGGCTGGGTCGATGAGCGGCGCGACATCCCGCGCTCGACCCGAGCCGCGATCCGTTTCCTCTCGGATCTGACCACCAAGTTCGGGTCACCCTTCCTTGCGGCCGCAGCCTACAATGGTGGGCCCGGGCGGGTCGGTCGCGGTCTCGCCAGAATCGATGGGTACGATCCGGCGGCCGCAGATGAAATCGAAGATCCGGATAGCGAAGGGCCGCAGGCGGGTGACGCCGCGTTCTTCATGCTGGCCGACACCCGGCACATCTCGCTGGAGACCAAGGACTACGTGCCGAAGCTGATCGCAGCGGCCATGATCGCGAAGCAGCCCGAGAGGTACGGCTTCCGGCCCATCGCGAAAATGGACGCCGAGCCGTTCGATTCGCTCGTGGTGAAGGACGCCACCGGCCTGGATGTCATCGCGAAGCTCGCCGACATGGCGCTGGCGGACCTGTGGGCAGCGAACTTGAAATACCTTCGGGCCGTCACGGCGCCGAAGCAAACATCCGTCGTGGTGGTCCCCGCGGGACGAGGCGCCTCGACGCAGGCCCGGCTTGATGAGCTGCCCGCCTCCGAGCGGCTCAGCAGCTTCGAACATCACGTGAAGCGGGGAGAGACCGCGGCCCGGATCGCGACGCGCTACAGCGTGACCCTCGCCGATCTGAAGGCCGCGAATCCGCCGCTCAAGAAGCGGGCTCCGCGGCGGGGCGAGGTGCTCACGATCCCGGGCAAGGCACGGCTCGCCGGGTGGGTCTCGGAGAACCGTCGAGTGGTGTCGGAGGAGGTGAGCAGCGGGCCGACGCACCGGGTACGGCCCGGCGAGACCCTGAGCCACTTGAGCCGGCGCTACCGGGTAACTGTGGCCCAGCTCAAGGCCTGGAACGGAAAGCGGATCGGCCCCAACGGGCTGATCCGGGCGGGCCAGGTGTTGCGGGTTAGGCGGCCCGCCCGTTAAGTCCCCTTCTTGACTCCCTTCAGCACAATCTCCGCGTAGCCGTTGCCCGGATCTTCGCCCCGGGTCATCAGCTCTTCCACGCGGCTGGGGCCGCGGTTGTAGGCCACCAGGGCGAGGTGCACATCCTGGTCGAACCGGGCCAGCAGGTCCTTCAGGAACCGGAAGCCGATCCGGAGGTTGGTATCCCGATCCAGCAAGTGGCGCTCGGTAATGGTTGAATCGTAGGCCCGAGCGGTGGCCAGCCGGAGCTGGGTGTATCCGATCGCCCCGCGGGGACTGCGAGCAGCCGGCTGGAAACGGCTTTCCACCTTGACGAGTTGGAACCCGAGCGAAGGATGGAGCCCTTCCGCCAGGGCGATGTCATAGATCGCCTCGGCGAGATCGGCGGGCACCTTGTAGATGGCGGAGTACTTCGCCACCGCCTTCTGGTGCTCCAGCTTGACCTCGGCCAGCGCCAGCCGCCCGCGGGTATCGTCCAGCTCGCCGCGGAGGGCGGCGATCTCGGCCTCGACCAACGAGTCCGGCGCGATCGCCGGCTTGCGAGCGGCGCTCAGACCGGTGAGCGCGGCCGCCAAACCACCAACCCCCAACGCGCCCAGGACGACTGTCGCCCCTGCGGCAAGCCGGGTCCGCCACCTTCCGAACGGACGCTCCCGCCGCCGCTGCCGGGCCAGTTCCTTCCAGGGGTCGTTTCTCATTCCGCCTCCTTGTGATACGTCCCGCTCCGGCCGCCTGCCTTGGCCGTGAGCCGGATGGCCTCGATGGTGATGGCCCGATCGGCCCCCTTCACCATGTCGTAAATCGTCAGGCTCGCGATGGCGACTGCCGTCAGCGCCTCCATTTCCACGCCGGTGCGGGCGGTGGCCCGGGCAGAGCTCCTAACCCGCACGCCCGGCAGCGCCTCGTCCAGCGCCAGCTCCACCTCCACCGCGTCGAGCGGCAGCACGTGGCAGAGCGGAATCAGCTCCGCGGTGCGCTTGGCCGCCTGGATCCCGGCAAGCCGGGCCACCCCGAGCACATCGCCCTTGGCGACGGCGTTGGTGCGCACCAGCTCGAACGCCGCGGGAGACATCCGCACCGCCCCTTCCGCTCGGGCGGTCCGCTCGGTGACCGGCTTGTCGCCCACGTCCACCATGCGGGCCTCGCCGCCCGGTCCCACGTGGCTCAGAGTCACCCGGCCTCGGCGAGCTCCGCGGCCAGGTCGGCCAGCAGGAGCTGCGGGTTCACGTTGCCCTGGGCTTCCTCCCGGGCTTGCGCGATCCGCTGCAGCCCGGTCGCCGCTGACCTAACCCGCTCAGACTGCCTAACCCGCTGCCCCTTGGCCTCTTTCCGGGCCTCGGTAACCAGTTCGACAGCCAGGGCGTCGAGCAGGTCGGTGAATCCTCCCCGGGCGGCCCAGGGGGTCTGCCGCAATGCCCGCTCCAATCGCTCCCCCAAACCGGCTGGGCCGGGCTTACGGATCGCGGCCAGGAGGGCCCGCGCCTCCCGTTCCGCCCGGGTAGCCCGATCTTCCAGCGCGCGCCCTTCCTCCCCCTCCCCCTCCCCCTCCGTTGCCGCCAGTCTCCCGATCGTACCCTCGGCGCGGCGGACCAATCGGTCCCGCGCGGCCGAAGGTGCCTGAAGCACCTGCTCGACGAACTCGCGAACCGCGGAGTCAGAAACCGGGGTCAACCGAACGGCGGCTGCCCGCGAGCGAATGGTCGGCAAGACCCGCTCGGCTTCGGTCGTCGTCAGGATGACCCATGTGTCGGTCGGAGGCTCCTCCAGGAACTTGAGGAGCGCGTTGGCCGCCTCCGGGCTCGACTCTTGGGGGACGAGTTGTGACGCATTTCCTAACACGAATACCTTCTTGCCCCCTTCCACCGAGGTCAGCGCCGCCCGGCGCAGTAGGAGCCGGATGCTTGCCAGCGGGTGAAACGCCATCCCGTCGCTCGGCTCGTACAACGAACGCTCCCGTCGCCCGGCGATGACCTCGCCGAGGAGCTCTTCCGCTTCCTCGATCTGGCGGTCGGCCTCGCTCGACTTGGGACGGGGGATCGGGACGAACCAGTGGAGATCGGGATGGCCAAGCCCCAACACCAGCCGGCAGGAGCGGCAACGTCCGCAGGGCTCCTCGAGCGGCTGTTCACACAGGAGAAGCTGGGCGAGCCAGAGCCCGAACCGCTGCTTGCCAATCCCGTCGGCGCCCGTCAGCAAGAGCACCTGCGGAAGTCTGCCGCTCCGCAGGGCAAGGGAAGCGCGCTTTCGAGTCTGTTCGTGCCCGAAGAGGGGGTGGAGTGGCATCCCGGAAGCTAACAGGATTGGCCTGAAAAACCAACCCGAAAAACGCGATTAACGCCTTGCGACGTAATGTTTTATGCCAAAGCTACCAAGTGAGGGTCGGATCGAGATTGGTGGGTAATTGTTACGAACAGGGCGGACAGGGGGGACGGGGCGTTGGGCCCGTCAGATCGTGGGCTGGTGTCCAGGACTCCGAGTGATATCCCGTTCGCCTGTTCGTCCGGTTCGCCCTGTCCGCCCTGTCCGCCTCTTGTCAGGCGATAAGGCCGATTCGCACGATGCTTGCTGCGAGTTGCCGCAGGGTTTGGCGAATTCTATTTTTCGCCGCGCACGAGCGCTTTCCCGAGTAGCTCAGTTGGTAGAGCAGCTGACTGTTAATCAGCGGGTCGCAGGTTCGAGTCCTGCCTCGGGAGTTCCGACGGGCCCATTATGGGCCCGTCGTCACTCCGAGCCAGTCTCAGCCAACGCGGCTCGCTCCGCTCGCCCCTTATGGTCGAGTCCTCCCGGGCAAGTCTCAGCCGACGCGGCTCGCTCCGCTCGCCGCTTATGGTCGAGTCCTCCCGGGCCAGTGTCCGCCCTGCTCGCCTCATTTCCCCAGCGCCCGCTCTACCGCCTGCCGCAGTTCCTGTCCGGTAAACGGCTTCGAGAGCACTTCGAGCGCCCCGAACTTGCGCGCGACCGACAGGTATTCCTCCGCCTGTACCCGTCCCCCGCCTGAAATCGCCAGGATGCGGACCACGGGGTCCTGCTGGCGAAGTTGCTGAATCAGCTCCAATCCATCCACTTCCGGCATGATCAGGTCAGTGACGACGA
This sequence comes from Gemmatimonadales bacterium, assembly GCA_052389555.1. Classification (GTDB taxonomy): domain Bacteria; phylum Gemmatimonadota; class Gemmatimonadetes; order Gemmatimonadales; family GWC2-71-9; genus JABFSM01. The sequence goes on from JBQTHV010000056.1 coordinate 14,155, forward strand.
GATCGGGTCGTTCCTGGCGATAGCTCGCCAGCGCCTCGCGGCCGTCGCCGGTGCTTCGGACTTCGAACCCGGCGCGCTCGAGCATCTTCTGCACCGCGCCCCGGCTCAGGTCATCGTCATCGATCAGCAGGATTTGGGTCATGGCGCTCCTCCGGCAGAGTAATATGTCCGGGGACCCGTTATGGTTGACAGCCCCATCCGCGGCGTCCCTCCTGCTGTGGAGTTACAATCCCTCGATGCCGCCGGATCCGGCGTATCTCTTTCTGCGCGACCTGGCGCTCATCCTCGGGACCGCCGCAATGGGCATGGTCCTGTTTCAGCGGCTCCGGCTTCCGGTGATCGTGGGATACCTGGTCGCCGGCCTCCTGGTGCGTCCGCTCATTCACAACGTCGAAACGATCCGGATCCTGGCCGAGCTCGGCGTGGTGCTGCTCTTGTTCTCGATCGGGCTGGAATTCCGGTTCCGCCGGCTCGCGGTCCTGGGACCGCGGGTCGCGCTGGCCATGGTGGTCGAAGTCGGGCTCATGTTGCTTGCGGGTTATGGGGCGGCTCGCGCGCTGGGTTGGAGCCCGTTCATGAGCCTGCTCGCCGCCGGCATCGTGGCGATCTCGAGCACGATGATCGCCGCCGGCACGCTCGCCGACGTTCAGGCCGACCGGCGGTTCCGCGACCTCGTGTTCGGGGTGCTGGTGATGGAAGACCTGGTCGCCATCATCCTCATCGCCGTGCTGACCACCGTGGCGGCCGGCGACGCGGTCTCCGGCCCCGAGGTGGCCGGAATGCTGGGCCGGCTGGGACTCTTCCTGCTGGCCGTGATCGTGGTCGGGATGCTGGTCGTCCCCCGCGCGATCGCTGCGGTGGTCGCCCTGCGGCGGGGCGAAGCAACGCTGGTCGCCGCGTTGAGCGTGGCACTCGGCCTTGCCGTCTTGAGCTATGTGGCGGGGTATTCGGTCGCCCTCGGCGGGTTCCTGGCCGGTGCGCTGGTCGCGGAGTCAGGCCGGCACCACATCGTGGCGGAGACGGTGCGGCCGGTGCGGGATCTCTTCGCGGCGGTGTTCTTCGTCGCGGCGGGGATGTTGTTCGACCCCACCGCACTGGCCGGCGCCGACGGGTGGACCGCGGTGGCCGTCCTGGTCGGGGTCGTGCTGCTGGGCAAGACGATCGGGGTGACCGCGGGGGTGTTCCTCGCGGGTTATGGGACGACCGATGCGGTGCGGGCCGGGATCACCCTGGCGCAGATCGGAGAGTTTTCGTTCGTCATCGCGGGCCTCGCCGCGGCGCGGGGTGGAACCCGGGCGGCCGCGTCGCTCTTCCCCATCGCCATCGCGGTGGCGACCGTCACCGCCTTCCTCACCCCGCTCCTGGCTCGCCAGGGGGACCGCATTGCCGCGTGGGTTGATCGCAAGCTCCCCCACCCGGTCCAGATGGTCGCCAGTCTCTATGCCTCGTGGGTCGAGCTGCTCACCGTGCGGCGCGCGACCGCCGAATCGCGGCGCAAGCGGCTGCTGTGGTTCCTGGTGATCGACGCGGCCTGTGTGGCGGGCGCCATTATCGGCACGTCGATCGCGTTCCGGCGGCTGCCGGTCTGGCTCGGCCCTGACACCGGGACGTCCGCGCTCGCGCAACTGGCTCTGCTCGCCGCGGGCGCGGTCGTCGCGTTGCCCTTTGCGGTCGGGCTGGTGCGCACGATGCACCGCCTCGCGGTGGGGCTCGCTGAAGGGGCCCTTCCACTTCCGGCGAAAGGCGTGGACCAGGCCCACGCCCCGCGCCAGAGCCTCACCGCGATCCTCAAGATCGTGCTGGTCATCGCGGTGGGTGTCCCACTCACCCTGGTCACGCTCCCCTTCATTCCCCCATTCGGGGTGGTGGGGGTGATCGCGGCGTACCTGCTGGTGCTGGCGGCCGCGTTCTGGCGCACCGCGAGCAACCTCGATGCGCACACCCGCGCCGGCGCGGAGCTCGTGGTGCACGTGCTGGGCAAGCAGGCCCGCACCGGCGATACCGGCATGTTCGAGATCGTACGGGGGATGCTTCCCGGGTTAGGAACGATCGTTCCCTTGCAGGTGGGGGAAGGGAGCGAGGCGGCCGGCAAGACGCTGGGCGAGCTCAACCTGCGGGGCCGGAGCGGCGCGACGGTGGTGGCGGTCTCCCGAGGAAATCAGCAGAATCCGGCGCCGACGTCGCTCACCCGTCTCGAAGCGGGCGACCTGGTCGCCCTGACCGGGAACGAGCGGGCGGTCGGGCTCGCGGCAGCTCTGCTGCGCGCCAGAGGTACCAGCTGGCCACGGAGCGGAAGGGACGCCAGCGCTCCCCCCGGCGCCTGACCGTCTCCGGCTCGGGCAGCTCGCGGCGGCGGGTTAGGCGGGCGAATCCCTTCCGGATGCCGAGGTCGTGAACCGGGAGCACGTCGGGATGGCCTAGCCGGAAGAGCAGCAGCATCTCGACGGTCCAGCGGCCCACCCCGCGCACGACGGTGAGACGGTCGATGACCGCATCGGGAGGGAGTTGCCGCAGCTCGTCGATCGAAGGGAGGTCACCCCGGGCCGCGTGGGCGGCGAGGTCGCGGATCGCGCGAGCCTTGGCTGCCGAGAGTCCGGCGCGGCGGAGCTTCCGGGGCGGAGTCGCCAGTACCGCTGCGGGGTCGAGCGGCTCGCCGTGATCATAGAGCGCACGGAACCGCCCGAAGATGGTCTCCGCCGCGCGCCCCGAGAGCTGCTGATAGACGATGCTGTGGGCCAGCGAGTCGAACGTCGAGGCGGAGGGGCGAGGCACGAAACCGGTCCCGCCCACCCGGGCTATGATGGTCCCCAGCGCGGGATCCCGGACGCCGAGATGCCGGCAGGCGGCCAGCCAATCGATCGCGGTGACGCCGGGCTCGACAAAGAGGCAGAGGAAAGACACGGGAAAGCGAAAGCTAACAGCTATCAGCTGACAGCTATGGAGGGTTCCATGCCTGACGTCCCTCGCCTCGACCCTGAGGCGTTCCGGCAACACGCCCATCAGGTCGCCGACTGGATGGCGGACTATCTCCGCGACCTCGCGACCTACCGGGTCCAGCCGGAGGTGCGGCCCGGGGAGATCCGGGCCGGGATCTCACCTAACCCGCCGGAGCAGGGCGTAGAGTTCGGTGCGATCCTGGCCGACTTCGAGCGGGTCATTCTTCCCGGTATGACCCACTGGGGCCACCCCGGCTTCTATGGGTATTTCCCCGCCAATACCAGTCCCCCTTCGATCCTCGCGGAGATGCTGACGGCCGCTCTCGCGGCGCAATGCATGTCGTGGAGCACCTCGCCCGCGGCCACCGAGCTGGAGCAGGCGATGATGGACTGGCTCCGGCAAATGCTCGGCTTGCCGGAAGGATTTACCGGAGTGATTCAGGATACCGCTTCGACGGCGACGCTGGTGGCCTTGATAACCGCTAGAGAAGAGGTACTGGGGCGGTCAGACGGTCAGGCGGTCAGGCGGTCGATCGACGGGCGGTCAGGCGGTCAGGCGGTCGGACGGTCAGTTGATCAGCTTGCAGTCTATACCGGCGAAGAGGCGAACTTCTCGGTTGCGAAAGCTGCCAAGCTTGCCGGGTTCCGGCCGGAACACATCCGCCTGATCGAGACCGATGCCGAGGCGGCGATGTGGGTGCCCGCGCTGGAGGCGGCGATTGGTCGGGATCGCGAGGCCGGTCTCGTCCCAAGCGCGGTCGTCGCCACGGTGGGTACGACCGGCTCTACTGCTATCGATCCCGTTCCAGCAATCGCAGATATCTGCCGGCGCGAGGGATGTTGGCTGCATGTGGACGCGGCGTTCGCTGGCTCGGCCGCGATCCTTCCCGAGATGCGCTGGATCATGGCCGGCGTCGAGCAGGCCGATAGCCTGGTGATGAACCCGCACAAGTGGTTACTGGTGAACTTCGACTGTTCCGCCTATTTCGTGCGGGACCCAGCGGCGCTACTCCGCGCGTTTTCGGTCTCCGCCGAGATCCTCCGAGGGACCTACGACCGCACCGCGGTCAACTTCCGCGACTGGGGCATTCAGCTCGGCCGGCGGTTCCGGGCGCTCAAGCTCTGGTTCGTGATCCGGAGCTACGGAGTCGAGGGACTCCGCGCCATGCTCCGCGAGCACATCCGGCTGGGGAAGCTGTTCGCGAGCTGGGTCGCGGCCGATCCAGACTTCGAAGTCATCGGGGAGCCGAGGCTCGCGACGGTGTGCTTTCGGCTCGTGAGAGGTGAGAGGTCAGAGGTGAGAGGGGGCCTGGATGAGGGGAATCAGGAGTTGCTGCGCCGGATCAATGCGAGCGGGAAGGCATTCCTTTCCGGTACGCGGCTCAAGGGGCGCTACGTGCTGAGGCTGGCGCTGGGACATCTGACGACGACGGAAGAGCATCTGAGGGAGACGTGGGATCTTCTCAAGGACTTGGCGCGTAGCTAACTCCGGCTCACGAGTTCCTCTCGAAGGTACCTGCCGGTGTGCGAAGCACCGCACCTCGCGACCTCCTCGGGGGAGCCCTGCGCCACCACCTTTCCCCCGTCGGTGCCCGCCTCCGGTCCCAGATCGATTACCCAGTCGGCCCGCTTGATCACGTCGAGATGATGCTCGATGACCAGCACTGTGTTCCCTGCATCCACCAGCCGGTCGAGCACCTGGATTAGCACGCGTACGTCATCGAGATGCAACCCGGTGGTGGGCTCGTCGAGCAGGTAGAGTTTGCGTCCCGACCGCTTGCCGGCCTGGGCCAGCTCGCGCGCGATCTTGAGCCGCTGCGCTTCCCCGCCCGAAAGCGTGGTCGCGGGTTGCCCGAGCCGCAAATAGCCCAGTCCAACCTGCTGCAACTGCCACAACGTTGCGCCGAGCTTGGGTTGGTGATGGAAGCGGGTGATTGCCTCGTCTACGGTCCACTGCAACACGTCGTGGATCGACTTGCCGTTGATTCGCACCTCGAGCACGTCGGGCCGGAATCGGGTGCCCCCGCATGCCTCGCACGGGACAAACACGTCTGCGAGGAAGATCATTTCGACCAGTACCGCGCCGGCCCCTTCGCAGGTCTCGCACCGTCCCCCCGGGAGGTTGAACGAGAAGGTTGCCGCGGTGTAGCGGCGCTGGCGGGCGAGCGGCTGTGATGCGAACAGTTCGCGGATCTCGTCGAAGGCCTTGATGTAAGTCACCGGATTGGAGCGCGGCGAGCGACCGATCGGTGATTGATCCACCAATACCACATCGCTCAGATGCTCCACTCCTTGCAGGGCCGCCACCTCTCCCACTTCCTCGCCGAGGTGGGATTTGGCGGAATGGCGCCCGTGGAGTCGCGCTTCGAGGTGGCGGTAGAGCACCTCGTGGACCAGGGTACTCTTGCCGCTTCCTGACACGCCGGTCACGGCGGTCAGCGTGCCCAGCGGAATCCGCACATCGATTCCTTGGAGATTGTGGAGCTTCGCGCCCGTCACCGTGAGCCACGCCGGTCCCACTCTCCGTCGTGCGCTCGGCACGGCGATCCGCTTCCGGCCGGCAAGGTAGTCTCCGGTCAACGTCGGAATCCCGCCGTTGAGCGGTCCAGCGTGAACCACCCGACCGCCGCGCTCGCCGCTGCCGGGACCGAGCTCGAGCATGAAGTCAGCCTGTCGAATCGCGGTGAGGTCGTGCTCGACTACCAGCACCGTGTTGCCGCCGTCGCGAAGCCTTCGCAAGAGTGAAAGCAGGCGATCGATATCTCGCGGATGGAGCCCGATGGAGGGCTCGTCGAGCACATACAGTGCATCCACCAGCCGGGCGCCGAGGGCGTTCGCCAGCGCGATCCGCTGGGCTTCGCCCCCGGAGAGGGTGCGAGCCTGCCGGTCGAGCGTGAGGTAGCCGAGGCCGACCTCGATCATCACCGCTACACGGGTGCGGAGCTCATCGAGGACCGGCGCGGCGATCTCCTGCTGCATGCCGCCGAGCTGCAAGCCACCAAGCCACTCCCTCAACGCGGTGAGCGAGAAGGCCGCAACCTCGTCGATGGTGAGGCCGGCTACCCGCACCGCGCGGGCATGCTCGTTCAAACGCGCCCCGCCACAGGCCGGACAGATCTTGGCAAGCTGGTACTGGCGCAGGAACACCCGGATGTACTGCTTGTAGCGCTTTTCCTCGAGGCCTTTCAGAAATGGGAAGATGCCGATATAGCGTCCGACCCGGCCATAGAGGAACTCGCGCCGGACGCTCGCCTTGAGGGTTCGCCATGGCGTCGTTGGGTCGGCGCGGAGCCGGCGCGCCGTGTCCAGCAACAGCCGCCTCCTGGTCTCGTACCGCGGCTTGGTCCAGGGATCGATTGCCCCTTCGAGGAGACTCCGCCGCGGGTCCGGCACGATGAGCGACTCATCGTATTCCAGCACGGCGCCGAACCCGTTGCAGCCCGCGCAGGCGCCGCGCGGATTGTTGAAGGAGAAGAGAAGCGGGGTCGGCGCCAGAGCTGGCGTGTCGCACACGCTGCAGGCGGGATGCTCAGTAAACCGGAGCTTCCCTTCGGGATGAATCACCACGCATACCCCTTCGCCCTCGGCGAAGGCCAAGGCGACCGCTTCGGCAAGGCGTGGCGTGTCTTGGGCCCGCAGCCGGTCCACCACCACAAGTATCTCGGTGTCCTGGAGATCCGTGTCGGGAGGGACGTCTTCGAGCCGCCGCTCGACCCCGCCCAGGACCAGACGCACGAACCCCAGTGCTTGCAAGTTCTCGAGCAAGGCCGCCGTCGTCGCCCGCGCCGAGGCAGGCACTGGGAAGCAGACCTGAACCGGTGCCTCGCCGAGCTGCGCTGCTCTCGCCGCCGCTTCGGCAGGGGTGTCCCTGACAACCGGGTGACCGCAGCGGCTGCAATAGGTGGTCCCGGCCCGGGCCCAAAGAAGCCGCAGGTAATCGTAGATCTCGGTCGCGGTGCCCACGGTTGACCGGCTCGAGACCGTAGGGTTCTTCTGCTCGATGGCCACTGCGGGTGCGATGCCCTCCAGCCGGTCCACCAACGGCTTGGGCATCCGGTCCAGAAACTGTTTGGCGTAGGTCGAGAGGGACTCGATGTAGCGCCTCTGGCCCTCGGCATAGAGCGTGTCGAAGGCCAGGCTGCTCTTGCCGGAGCCGGACGGACCCGTGACGACGACCAGACGACGCCGCGGGAGCTCGACCGTGATCCCCTTCAGGTTGTGCTGGCGGGCGTTGACGATCCGGAGGACAGGTTCGGCCACAAGGTGTAAGTTAGAGCCTTTATGGCCAAACTCCTGACCCCGAAGGTCCTCCGCCGGGGCTTTGAGCTGTTCGTGCTCGCATCCCTGGTGGGGTTCGGCGCACTCCTCCTCTACGGGAGGAACTTCGACGAGCTGGTCCAGGCGATCCCCCGGATTCACTGGCCCTGGGTGGCACTGGGGATTGTCCTTGCCTCGATGGATTGGTTCGGCGGCGGATTCCGTCTCTGGGTGCTGGCCCGGGAAGTCCACCCCAACCCGCCACTCAAGGGCATGGTGCTTGCCGGCGGGATGGGGGCGTGGGGCGGTTATCTCACTCCACTACAGTCCGGAAACGCGCCGATGACCGTCTATACCATGCACCGCCATGGGGTGCCCGTGCCGGCGGCGCTCATGGTGGTCATGATGACGTTCGTCGCCACCACAGCCTTCTTCGGCATCGCGGGGCCGGTGGCCATCGGGTTCGGGGCCGGCAAATCGCTCGGCGAGCACGGCATCGTATTGGGGATCTCGCTGTACGATCTCTTCCTCGCGAGCCTCAGCATCTTCCTGGCCGCCTTCGTCCTGATGATGCTGGTGGTGATCTGGCCGCGCGGGTTGCACCTCCTGCTCCGGGCCGCGATCCGCTTCGTGGGGAGGCATTCGCGCCGGGTGGCCAACCGAATCCAGCAGCTCGAAGACGGGATCGACCAGGCGCACGCGGCGATGCAGAAGTTCAACTCGCCGCGTGGCTGGCTGGCGCTGGGCGCGGCCACGCTCATCTCGGGGCCGTCGCACGCGAACAAGCTGCTTGCGGGTTATGTCGCCCTCCGGGCCATCGGGATCGAAGCGCCGTTCGTCGACGTGCTGCTGCTCCAGACCCTGATCACCTTCCTGCTCTACTTCTTCGCCCCGACCCCGGGCGCGTCCGGTATCGCCGAGCTGCTCTCCGCTGCGGTGATGTCGATCTACGTCCCGCGCCCGCTGACCGCGCTCTATACCCTGATCTGGCGGTTCAGCATCACCTACTTCACGGTGGGTGCCGGTGCCGTGGTGTTTACCGCCTGGATTCGGAACGGACTCAAAGGCATCGAGCAGGATTCCAGGTCCCTGGCTGCCGCGGAAGCCCAGCCCGGTTAGTTGCTTGCCTCTGTCTCCTCCGGCGCCTACGTTTTTGGAGTCCCGTCGTGAGCGGACCACCTCCAGCGTCCCCGATTCAGGCTTGGCACACCCGGCAACTCAAGGTCATTCTGCCCGGCACCCCTCCACAGGTCTGGTGCCCTATGTGCCGCCGCTCGCGACCTTCCTGGTCCGAAACGGTGCCCTGGCCGGCCAGCGCCTCGGGGTCTGGAAGAAGCTTGCCACTATCGGGAGGGGAGGCCACAACGACGTCCGGGTTCCCGACGAAACCGTCGGCATGAGTCACGCCCGGGTCGAGTTGCGCCAGGGAATCTGGTTCCTCACTCCCCTGGGCTCCAGTAATCGCACTCGAGTCGACGGCGAAACGGCCGGGCGCGAGATGCCCCTCTCGCCCGGGAGCGTGGTTCAGCTCGGCGACGCGAGGCTGTTCTTCGAGCCGCGAGACCGGGTCCTGATTCCCCAGGGGAAATCGAGGAGGCGGCATCGGCGGCGGCGCCTCCGGCTGCTGCCCCGCCTTCTGCTCGTGCTGGCGATTCTCCTCGGAGCGCTCCTCCTCCTCGCGATCGGCGCGGTGGAACTCCGCTAATGCGAATCTCCTGTGCCGGTAATACCGACGTGGGGGTAGTGCGGGCCACCAATGAGGACAATTTTCTGCTGGATTGCTCTCGCGGTCTCTTCATCGTCGCCGATGGCATGGGGGGCCACGCGGCCGGCGAAGTGGCGAGCGAGATGGCGGTCCACATCATCGAAGGGGAGCTGGGCGTGGTGCGCGGGTTCAACGACGGGGAAGCGGCCGGGCGGCTTCGCCGCGCCATCCAGCTCGCCAATCAAGCGATCTACGAGCGAACCCTGGCCGAGCACGACAAGCGCGGGATGGGGACCACGATCACCGTGATGACGCTGTTCTCCCGCCGCTATCTCATCGGGCAGGTAGGAGACAGCCGGGCCTATCTCCTGCGGTCCGGCGACCTGCTGCAGCTCACCAAGGACCACAGCTACGTGCAGGAGCAGGTCGACGCCGGCCTGCTCACCCCGGACCAGGCGCGCACCCATCCGTATAGCAACGTGATCACCCGGTGCGTCGGCGCCAACGAAGAGGTGGCGCCCGATATCTACTTCGGCAACCTCGAACCCGGTGATCTCATTCTGTTGGCCACCGACGGGCTCACCGGGATGCTGGAGGACCAGCAACTGGCCAACATCCTCGGGCAGGAAGAGAATCCCGAGCACTGTGTGAACCGAATGATTACGGACGCCAACCGTCGCGGCGGGCTCGACAACGTCACCGCGATTGTGATTCGGATCGACTCGGCAGACCCGCCCACTGGAGAAACCCCGGCAGTCAGACCCGCATGAAGCTCGCGCTGTTCGTTGCCCTGGCGGTGATCGGGGCGCTCTACGTCATCGCCTGGGGCCGGCGGCTATTGGGAAGGCGTGCGCCGAGCGAGCAGCACGTCCAGGCGCCGACTGCCCGCGAGACTGCGATCGGGTTTGGGACCAACTTCTTCGACACTCTCGGGATTGGTTCCTACGCTCCGACCACCGTGCTGTTCCGCTTCTTCGGCCTCGTGCCGGATGAACGGATTCCGGGAACCCTGACGATCGGCCATGTGCTGCCCACCATGGCGCAGGCGTTCATCTACATCTCGATCATCGAGGTCGAGATGGGGACCCTGGTGCTCCTGATTCTCGCGTCGGTCCTGGGCTCCTGGCTGGGGGCGGGCGTGGTGGCGCGCTGGCCCAGGCGAAAGATCCAGATCGGCATGGGGTGCGCGCTGCTGATCGCGGCGATCCTCTTTACGCTGAAGAACCTCGACGAGTTGCGAGGGGTGCCGGTGGTGCCGGGCGGGGAAGCGCTCGGCCTTGCCGGCGCGTGGTTGGGTGTTGCCATTGCGGGGAACTTCGTCCTCGGCGCCCTGATGACTCTGGGGATCGGACTCTATGCTCCGTGTCTCATCATGATCAGTTTGCTGGGGATGAGCCCCAAGGCAGCCTTCCCGATCATGATGGGATCTTGTGCGTTCCTGATGCCGCTCGCGAGCGTCCGCTTCCTGCAAGCTGGTTCGTTTCAGACTCGACCAGCGCTTGGCCTGGCACTGGGTGGAGTCCCCGCGGTGCTCATCGCGGCGTTTTTGGTGAAAGCGCTTCCGCTCGTATGGGTTCGCTGGCTGGTTATTGTCGTGGTGCTGTACGCGTCGGTGGGGCTATTGCGAGCGGCGCGGCGAGGCCGGGTGGAACGCGCCTAGCGAGCTCCCATGGCGCTCTAGGCCCGCGGTAGCAGGGCCTGTCCTTCTGCGAGCCGTCTGACCATCTCCCCCCGCGGGATTTCGACGAGCTCGGCTGCCGATTCAAGCGACCGGCTCGCCGCGCCGGCCACGAAGACCCGGAGCCGCCGGGCACTCCGATAGAGCTCCGCGGCGATCCGGGGCAGCCCCACATGTCCCGCCCGCCCCACATCGGTCAGTCGTTCGACGGTGCCGTCGCGCAGCCGGAGCGGGAGATCCACGGAGAGCAGATCGGGTCGGGAAGGGAAGTCCAGCAGCAGCTCGCCCGGTTCGAGTCCCACGTCGCGCGCCAGGGCATCTTCGACTTGCTCGGTCAGGTCCGGGTCGTCCGTGATCCAGGTTTGCGGGTCGGTTGTCACCTCGCTCGCGGGCAGGTCCAGGGCCCGTTTGTGCAGACGGCGGGCCCGGATCGCGGCGGCAAGCCGGCTCCGATCCCGTTGTTCGAGCAATTCCATGAAGGCGTCGTCGGTTAACCCGCTGATCGCCTCGGCGCTCACGCTGCCGCGGCGTACCGCCGTACGGGCCGCGCGCTTGAACATGCAGGTGGCGCTCCGCACCGCGTGGTGCCAGTAGACATTCCGGTACATCTGGTACTTGGCAAAGAGCAGAGACTCCAGGGCGCTGGCGCCCTTTTCGTGGACCCCGATCTCCCCGGCGCCGGTGCTGGTCTCGACCAGGGTGAGGGAAGCGAGCAGCCGATCGACATCGACGGTTCCGTAGGGGACGCCGCAATTGCGCGAATCGCGGCACAGATAATCGATCTTGTCGAGGTCGAGTGAACCCGAGATGAGGCCCTGGAGCGGGCTCGCGCTCTTCCCCCGCATCAGCGCGGCGATCGCCTCGACCAGTGCCGGCCCTCCGATCCGCTCAAGCTGCTCCTGGAGCTCACCTGCGCGGAGTCGCGCCGCGCCCTGGGCTTCATGGGACACGAATCCCGCTTCCTCCAGCGCATGAGAAAACGGATAGTGCCCGATGTCGTGGAGCAGGGCGGCCAGGGTGACCGCGAGCCGGTCGGCGGGGATAACGGCCCCCAGCTCACCCCGGACCTCAAGGGCCGCCAGGGCTCTGCGGGTTAGGTGATAGGCGCCGAGGGCGTGCTCGAACCGCGAGTGGGTGGCGCCGGGATAGACCAGAAAGGCGTGGCCGAGCTGGCGGATGTAGCGGAGCCGCTGGACCGCGGGCGAATCGACCAGCGCCAGGGCCGGCCCGTCGAGCGTGATGTTGTCCCAGAGGGGATCGCGGATGACTTCGAAATGGCGCATGGAAGGTGAGAGGTGAAAGGTGAGAGGTTAGAGGTGAGAGGAGCGATGGCAGAATTCCGGCAGGCCCCTCTCACCTCTCACCTCTCACCTAGTTGCAGGGCCGGCCCGGGCGACCCCCGCGTCCACCTGATCCGCAAAGGCCGCGAAGTTCTTCGCAAACATCGCCGCGAGCTTGGCCGCCTGGCTATCGTAGGCGGCCGGGTCCTTCCAGGTCGCGCGGGGAGTGAGCAGCTCCTTGGGTACGTCCGGCACGGCGGCGGGAACTTCCACTCCGAACACGGGATCTCGCATGTAGCTCGCGCCGTCGAGTTTGCCCGACAGCGCCGCGCTCACCATGGCGCGGGTGTAGGCCAGCTTGAGGCGCGACCCGGTCCCGTACGCCCCCCCGGTCCATCCCGTGTTAATGAGCCAGACCCGTACGCCATGGCGCCCGATCCGTTCGCCCAGCATCCTCGCATAGACGCCGGGATGGAGCGGCAGGAACGGCGCGCCGAAGCACGCCGAGAAGGTGGCCGACGGCTCGGTCACCCCGCGCTCGGTGCCCGCGACCTTGGCGGTATACCCGGAGAGGAAGTGGTACATCGCCTGCTCGGGAGTGAGCCGCGCGATCGGCGGGAGCACGCCGAACGCATCCGCGGTGAGGAACACGATGTTCCGCGGATGTCCGCCCCGGCCGTCGGGGACGTGATTGGGAATGAAGTGAATCGGATAACTGGCGCGGGTGTTCTCGGTGATCTGGTCGTTGTCGAACTCAGGGGCCCGGCTTACCGGCTCGAGCACGACGTTTTCCAACACGGTACCGAACATCCGGGTCGCGGCATAGATCTCCGGCTCTCCCTTGGGGGAGAGCCGGATCACCTTGGCATAGCAGCCGCCCTCGAAGTTGAAGATCCCGCGGTCGCTCCAGCCGTGCTCGTCATCACCGATGAGCTTCCGGGCCGGATCGGCGGACAGGGTGGTTTTGCCAGTGCCGGAGAGGCCAAAGAAGATCGCGGTGTCGCCATCGCTACCCAGGTTGGCGGAGCAGTGCATCGGGAGCACGTCCCGGTGGGGCAGCAAATAGTTGAGCACCGTGAAGATGCTCTTCTTCATTTCCCCGGCGTACTGGGTCCCCCCGATCAGGATCGTTCGCTCCGCGAAATTGAGGACAATGAAGGCCTCGCTTCGGGTTCCGTGCACCGCGGGCCGAGCCTCGAGCTCGGGACAGTGATACACCACCCACTCGGGGACGAACCCCGCCAAGTCCGCCAGACTGGGCCGGAGGAACATGTTCCGGACGAACAGGGCCTGCCAGGCGTTGGTGGTGATGAATCGAACCGGCAAGCGGAACGCCGGATCGGCGCCCGCGAACAGGTCCGCGACGAACAGTTCCGGCTGGCCGGTCAGGTGCTCCCGCGCCACCGCATGTAAGGTCCGGTAACGCTCGACCGAGATCCGCTCGTTGCGGTCCCACCAGATCTTCGCGCTCGAGCCCGGCTCGTCGACCAGGAACTTGTCCCTGGGGCTCCGTCCGGTATGGGGCGCGGTGATCGCCCGGAGCGCGCCGTGAGCAGTGAGCTGGCCTTCCGCCCGCCGGATCGCGTGCTCGACCAGCTCGGCGGTGTCGAGGTTGCCCCAGATTCGCTTGGCGGCGATTCCAACCGGTGCGAGATCAATGGCTTCGGGTTGAACCCAGGT
>JBQTHV010000057.1:0-10000 GCA_052389555.1 Gemmatimonadales bacterium
TGGTCTTCCCGTGATCCACGTGCCCGATCGTCCCCACGTTCACGTGCGGCTTGGTCCGCTCAAACTTCGCTTTAGCCATGTGCATCCCCTCGTTCTGGCTATTGGCTATTGGCTAATGGCTATTGGCTATTGGCTATTGGTAACCGCCCTAACCCGGAGGGCTCTTGACCAATAGCTAATAGCTAATAGCCAATAGCCCATCACCCCTTCACCTTCGCGATGATGCCCTCGGCCACCTGCTTCGGCACTTCCGCATAGTGGTCGAACTGCATCGAATACACCGCCCGGCCCTGCGTCATGCTGCGGAGCTGGGTCGAATACCCGAACATCTCTGCCAGCGGCACTTCCCCGGCCACGACCTGGGCATCTCCGCGCTGGGTCATGCCGCCGATCTTGCCCCGCCGGCTGGTGAGATCGCCGATCACATCGCCGAGGAAGTCGGCCGGCGTCACCACCTCGACTTCCATGATCGGCTCGAGCAGGACCGGTTGCGCCTGGCGGGCCGCTTCCTTGAATGCCATCGAGCCCGCGATCTTGAACGCCATCTCCGAGCTGTCCACGTCGTGGTAGCTGCCGAACACCAGCGAGACCTTGACATCGACCATCGGATAGCCCGCGAGCACCCCGGTCTCCAGCGCTTCCTTGATTCCGGCTTCGACCGGCCTGATGAACTCACGCGGGATGACCCCACCCACGACCTTGTCCTCGAACAGAAACCCAGCGCCCGCCTCGGCCGGCTCGAGGTCGATGACCACGTGGCCGTACTGACCCCGGCCACCGGTCTGCCGGATGAATTTGCCCTCGATCTGGCTGACCTTCTTCCGCACCGTTTCCCGGTAGGCCACCTGGGGCCGGCCCACGTTGGCTTCCACCCGGAACTCCCGTCGCATCCGATCGACGATGATCTCGAGGTGCAGCTCTCCCATCCCCGCGATGATCGTCTGCCCGGTCTCCGGATCGCTGCGTACCCGGAAGGTGGGATCCTCTTCGGCCAGCTTCTGGAGCGCGGTACCCAGCTTGTCCTGGTCGGCCTTGGTCCTGGGTTCGATGGCGACATCGATCACCGGGTTAGGGAACTTCATCGCCTCGAGGATGACCGGCTTGTGCTCGTCCGAGAGGGTGTCGCCGGTGCGGGTCTCCTTGAGTCCGATCGCCGCGGCGATGTCTCCCGCCAGCACTTCGTGGATTTCGTCCCGCTTGTTGGCGTGCATCTGGAGCAGCCGCCCGACCCGCTCCCGCTTGTCCTTGGTGCTGTTGTAAACGTAGCTCCCCGACTTGATGGAGCCCGAATAAACCCGGAAGTAGGTCAGTCGCCCCACGAAGGGATCGGTGGCCACCTTGAAGGCGAGCGCGCTGAAGGCCTCCGTATCGGAGGCCTGCCGCACCACGTGGGTATCATCGTGCTGGGGGAGATGGCCTTGCACCGGCTTGATCTCCATCGGGCTGGGCAGGTAGTCGATGATCGCGTCGAGCAACGCCTGCACACCCTTGTTCTTGAACGAAGCCCCGCAGAGCACCGGGACCAGGGCGCCCGCGATCGTGGCCTTGCGGATGGCGCGCTGGATCTCCTCGAGTGTGAGCTCGGCTCCCCCGAGGTACTTCTCCATCAGTTGGTCGTCGTATTCGAGTGCGGCTTCGATGATATCATGGCGGGCTTGCTCGACGGCGTCGCGGTAGGCTTCCGGCACCGGCATCTCGGTGAAGGTCTTGCCGAGGGTGACCTCGTCGAAGACCACCTCGACCCGGCGGAGCACGTCGATATGCCCGGTGAACAGCTCCCCGGAACCCACCGGGAGCTGGATCGGGTAGGCCTTGCGGGTTAGCCGCTCACGGATCATGTCCAGGCAGCGCTCGAAGTTGGCGCCGATCCGGTCCATCTTGTTGGCGAAGATGATCCGGGGCACCCCGTAGCGGTCGGCCTGGCGCCAGACCGTCTCGGTCTGGGGCTCGACCCCGGCGACCGAATCGAGCAGGGTGACCGCGCCGTCGAGCACCCGGAGGGAGCGCTCCACCTCCACCGTGAAATCGACGTGGCCGGGGGTGTCGATGAGGTTGATCCGGTGGGTCTGGCCGTTCCGGTTCCAGAAGCAGGTCGTCGCGGCCGAGGTGATCGTGATCCCCCGCTCCTGCTCCTGCTCCATCCAGTCCATGGTGGCGGCGCCGTCATGGACCTCGCCAATCTTGTAGGTCTTCCCCGTGTAGTACAGGATCCGCTCGGTGGTAGTCGTCTTCCCGGCATCGATGTGCGCCATGATGCCGATATTCCGATACCGTTCGAGCGGAGTTTCCCGTGCCATAACCATTGTCGATTCGGCCAGTGCCAATTCCCAGTCACAGAAAAAGCGGGGCGACCTAACCCGGACGCTCCGGTGGTCTCGCTCCGCAACCTCGAGGAGTCAGGAGTGAGCGAGTAGCGAGTAGCGAGTATGGTGATTAGCCGCCCGGCGATTCCCCTACTCGCTAACTCCTATTCGCTACCGCCTGTGGGTTACCACCGGTAATGCGCGAAGGCCCGATTCGCCTCCGCCATCCGGTGGGTATCCTCCTTCTTCTTGATCGCGTTCCCCTCGCCCCGAGAGGCGAGAATCAGTTCCGCCGCGAGCCGGTCCGCCATCGTCTTCTCGGTTCGCGCCCGCGCAAACTGGATGATCCACCGCATCGCCAGCGCGGTCCGCCGCTCCGGCCGCACTTCCACCGGCACCTGGAGCGATGCGCCGCCTACCCGGCGGCTTTTCACCTCGAGCGACGGCTTCACGTTCGCCACCGCCTGCTTGAATATCGTCACGCCGGGCTGGCTGGTCCGCTCCTCGATCAGATCCATGGCCCGGTAAAAGGTCCCCTCCGCGACCGACTTCTTCCCCTCGTACATCAGGTTGTTGATGAACTTGGAGACCGTCTGGCTGTCGTAGCGCGGATCGGCAGGAGCGGGCCGCTTGACGGAAATCCCCCGCCGGCTCATACCGCAGCCCCTGCCTTGGGCGCCTTGGCCCCGTACTTGGAGCGGCCCTGCTTCCGCCCGTTGACCCCGGCCGCGTCGAAGGTGCCCCGGACAATGTGGTACCGCACCCCCGGGAGATCCTTCACTCGGCCGCCCCGGATCAGCACAATCGAGTGCTCCTGGAGATTGTGCCCCTCGCCCGGGATGTAGGCGATGACCTCGAAGCCGTTCGTCAGCCGGACCTTGGCTACCTTCCGAAGCGCCGAGTTCGGCTTCTTCGGCGTGGTGGTATATACTCGGGTGCACACCCCCCGCCGGAACGGGTTCGCCTTGAGAGCGGGCGATTTGTCTTTCCGACCAGGCGACTTACGTCCCCGGCGCACCAGTTGATTGATCGTGGGCATGGCTAACCCGCGGAGCCTTTCTCCCTCTGCAATCGGGCGCTAAGCCCGTTTTACCACAGTCTTTAACATTAGCAGGGAGAGTCAGATAGGTCAATGGGAGGCTATTAGCTATTGGCTATTGGTTCGACCTCCGCTGACGGGCCCCGGCGGGCCATCCCTAACAACACTCGACCGGCGGCGAGCGCCAGAGCCGCCAATCCCGCGAGCAGAATCAGTCCCCGGATCACCAGCAGCCGGAAGCTGGCGAATTGCCGAGAACCGATCGATTCCGCGAGGTGGACCGAGGCAAACCAGAACACCGGGATCGCCAGAATGAGGAGGATTCCCCCCGCGACGTGCACCCCGCCGAGAGCTCGCTGAGATCGCGCCCGGCCGGCTATCACCACCGCCCCAACCAGCAGGAGATCGGCCACCAGCGGAGCCGCCGGTCGCGAAAGAATCGCGCTGAGCACCCGGGCGCGACCGGGCGCGGTGGCCAGGTCCAGCCCCGGGGTCGCCCAAAGATCCAACACCCGATGGAGCACCAGGAATCCACCCAATGCGGCCATGAGCAAGGCCAGCCGACGCGGTTCGATCACGAGCGAAGGGTACCCCCCGGCGCCCCGTCCACGATGGTCGGGACCTCCCGCGAATGGCCGTGCTTGTGCCGATGCTTCCTGGTGGCGCGAAGGGAAGCCACACCCGCCACCGACATGATTGCGATCGCGAGTGCGGCGAGTCCAGCCGCTCGCAGGGCAGCGATGGTCACCCGCCCTGCCATAGGAGGCTGGGCGCGGCCCCGCACTTCCAATGCATCGAGCCCGAACACCAGAAGCGCCGCCAACGTGATCACGGCGAGCAGGAGGTGAATCACCCCCAGCGAACGCAGAACCACCCGATGCTCCAGCCCGATCGCCGCAGCGAAGAGAAACGCGTCGGCGATCAGCAGGAGCCCGAATCGACCCGCTACGGTCCCGAACGCACCGAATCTCCAGGTGGCGGCGCCAGGGGCCGGAGCGAATGATCCCATCAGGAGCGCTGCAAGGATCTCGATAAACTGATCGGCCAGCATCAGAATCCCGGCCAAGTAGAGAAGGCCGAGCAGTTTCCGGACCGGGGGGTCGGACAGCGCCATGTTCGGGACTTTCTCCGGAGGAGTTCCTAATCTAGCTTTGTGGCTCTGTCCGGCGCGCCCTCGAATAGGCACCTATGAGTTTCCGAGCCCTTCGGGGTCCTCTCCTTGTTACCGCGTTCGGTTTCGCCGTCGGCTGCTCAGGCGAGGGAGGAACCGGCCCGAGCGAACCAACCCTCCTCGAGTTCATCACCGGCCAGAATCAAACCGGGGCAGTGGGTACCGCGCTCGCGACCAAGATCATCGTCAAGGCGAGTAACCGGCGCGGGCCACTCGATAGCGTGAGAATCACCATGTCCACCGAGAGTGAGGGCGGCGGCTCGGTGAGTCCCCGCTCGGCGTTGACCGGCGCCGACGGTACCGCGCAATTCACCTGGACCCTGGGCGGCAAGCTCGGGACTCAAAGCCTCACCGCATCGACCGGCGGCGCTTCCCCACTGACTGCAACTATTTCCGCCACGGCCACCGTGGGACCGGCTTCGACGGTCATTCCCAACACGGAAACCTCCCAGCTCGTTGTGGTAGGTCGGGCCGTGCCACAGTTGCCCTCGGTCACGGTGGGCGATGGGTTCGGCAATCCCGTGGCCGGGGTCCCGGTGACCTTCGAGGGGATCGATGGCGCCTCGGTACTCTCCGGAGCCACCCCGACGACCAACGCCCAGGGGATTGCGATTCTGGGGAGCTGGACGATCGGGCTCGCTGCCCAGGTCTATCGGGTGCGGGCGAGTATTCCGAACGGGTTCGCGACCGCGGTGTTCGAGGCGCGAGGAATTCCCTCCGCGATGGCGCTGGTGGAAGGAACCGGCCAGTCGGCCAACGCCGGGACAGCGGTTGCGGTCGCGCCCGCCGTACGCGCGGTCCGGGATGACGGATCCCCGCTATCCAACGTTTCAGTCAACTTCACGGTGGTAGCCGGTGGTGGGACGGTGACCGGCGGGAGTGCGACGACAGGAGCAGATGGGATCGCACGGCCCTTGCGCTGGCTGCTTGGACTGACGCCGGGACCGAATCGCCTGCAAGCGGTGACCCTCGGCCAAAATCCGATCCTCTTCGATGCGGATGGGGTCGCGGCGGTGCCGGCCCAGCTCACCGCGACTGACGGGACCGCACTCACCGGATTCTTCGGCAATTACGTCCGGGGCAATCCCGAGGTCACGGTGACGGATGCGTCGGGGAATCCGGTTGCGGGGGTTCCGGTCAGGTTCGAGATCACCGATGGCGGTGGGCGGGTTACCCAAGCTGTGGGCGGCACCGACTTCCTGGGCCGCACCGCCACATCGAGCTGGCGACTCGGTCCCGGCGGACCCCAGGTCGTCACTGCTCGGTTCGGTGCCCTTCCGCCGGTGCAGTTCGTCGCGCAGGGTTCCGCGCCTCCCGCCGGCACCTTCCAGCTCGAGGTCCGGTACGCCCAGGGTACCATCCCGAACGCTGCGCAGCAGGCGGCGTTCGACGCCGCGGCGGCCCGATGGCGCGAGCTGATTCTCTCAGGTGCGCCCCCGTACACCGTGGTTCCGACCGATAGTGATCCTTCCGGGCAGTGCCCCTCGATGCTCAACGAGGTGGTGCCCGGCGCGGTGATCCATGTCCGGATCCAGAACCTGGGCAATCCCAACATCCTGGGCGCGACCGGTCTGTGCGTGATTCGCGACGAGGGATTCCTCCCGGTCCAGAGCCTCATCTTTCTGAACAGCACGGCGGTGGCAAACCTGGAAGCCAGCAACCTCCTCCAACCCGTGATCCTCCACGAGATGGGGCACGCGCTGGGCTTCGGGACCCTGTGGGACATCGAGATTCCCGGGTTAGGCGAGATTCACCTGATCGACGGCGGCGGAGACTGCAGCACCCCGGCCCCGAACCCGACGTTCAACGGACTCGCCGCGCGGGCCGCATTCTACGGGTCCGTCGCGGACGGCTCCACCTTCATTGGGGCTCCGATTCCCATCGAGAACACCAGCGGCTGCGGGACCGCCTACTCGCACTGGCGCAAGACGACCTTCGGACCGGAGCTCCTCACCGGCTTCCTGACGACCGGAGTCGTGACCCCGCTGAGCGCGGTCTCGGTCCAGTCCATGCGCGATCTGGGGTACACGGTCAACGACGCGCCCGCCGACGCCTTCACGCTTCAGGCACTGATTCAGGGTTACGGCATTGCCGCCCCGCGGCTCATCGAGTTGCCGCTCACCGATCCGATTACCGTGATCGACCGGAGAGGCCGCCCCGTAGCACGGGTTCCCCGGCCCTTCCGTTAACCCGCTTCACTCCCAGCGCTACCGAGCCGAAGACTTTCCGAGTCTGGTATGAGTTTCCGAAGTCTCTGGATCCTGGTTGCTTCGCTGCTGGCGCTGGTGCTGGGTTGCGGCGACGGGGGAACCGAACCCACCGGCCCTACCGCGCTGGAGTTTCTCGGCGGGTTGAGCCAGACCGGCCAAGTCGGCACGGTCCTTCCGATCCAGGTGATCGTCAAGGCCAAGAACCGGCAGGGTCATTTGGCCGGCGTCATGATCCGGATGGCCACCGAAACTCAGGGCGGAGGTTCAGTCTCTCCCGTCTCAGCGACGACCGGCGAGAATGGTACCGCAGAGTTCACCTGGACTCTGGGCGGTAAGACCGGTACCCAGACGCTTACGGCTTCGACGACGGGACAATCCCCTCTTACCGCCACGATCACTGCGGTGGCTACGGTAGGTCCGCCCTCGGCCGTGGTCCCCGGCAGTGCAGACTTCCAGCTGGTGGTCGTGGGGCGTGCGGTGTCGATCCTGCCCTCGGTCACCGTAACTGACCGCTTCGGCAATGCGGTCTCCGGCGTGCCGGTTCAGTTCGAGGCAATCCAGGGGACTTCGACGCTGAGCGGCGCGAGCCAGACCAGCAATGCCCAGGGCATCGCCACGCTGGGAGGGTGGATCATCGGGCTCGACGCGCTGGTCTACATGGTGCAGGCCAGGGCCAGTACGTCGGACGCGTTTTCAACGGCGACGTTCGAAGCGCGGGGGATTCCGGCGGTCCTGGTCGCGGTCGAGGGAACCGGACAGGATGCCAACGCCGGTACCGCGGTCCCCGTGGTTCCGGCGGTACGGGCAGCCCGGGATGATGGTTCGCCCCTGCCGAATGTGCCGGTGGATTTCACCGTGGTGACCGGAGGAGGCTCGGTGACGGGAGGCGGGGTAAGCACCGGAGTCGACGGCGTGGCGCGACCAATCCGCTGGGTGCTCGGTCCTAACCCGGGGCAGAACCGCCTCCAGGCGCTCACCTTCGGGCGCGAACCGGTCGGGTTCGAGGCCAACGGAACACCGGGCGTGCCGGCAACCGTCACCGCGAGCGGCGGCACCAATCTGGCGGGACTCTTCGGCAACTACCTGGCCGGCGTACCCGAGATCACCCTCACCGATGCACAGGGGAGGCCGGTGGCTCAGGTCCCGGTCACGTTCCAAGTAACTGCGGGAGATGGCCGGCTCACCGGCTCGGTCACCCAGACCGATTTCCTGGGCCGGGCCAGTCCTACCAGTTGGCGGCTCGGCCCCGCCGGGCCTCAACTGGTCTCCGCCTCCGCAGGTTCCTTTCCTCCGATCGACTTTGCTGCTGCGGCATCAGCCCCGCCCACTGGCAGCTTCCGGATCGAGCTCCGCTACCTCGGGACGGTGCCCAATACGGAGATGCAGGCGGCGTTCGATTCGGCAGAGGCACAGTGGGCCCGGCTGATACTCGCGGGCGCTCCGCCCTACCAGGTCTACGAAGATGCGGGCTGCGGAGACATCCGAGGGGAAACCGTTGATGGTATCGTCATCATGGTCGTGCTCCGGCCGATTGATGGCACGGGCAAGATCCTGGGAGCGGCGGGGCCCTGCATCCTCCGCGACCAGGGTTATCTCCCCGCCCAGGGCTACATGGAATTCGACACCGCCGACTTGAACCTGCTGCTCCAGCAAGGCCAGCTCGCTGCGGTGATCACTCACGAGATGGCGCACGTGCTGGGCTTCGGCACCATCTGGAATTTCAATCCCGGACCGGGGTTCCCGGTGAATGCCTTTCTCCTCGGCCGCCCCGGAGCGGATCCGACTTTCAGCGGGCTTGCGGCACGGGCCGCGTTCTTTGGCGCGCTCGCCCAGGGAACGACCTTCGCCGGGACGCCAGTTCCGGTGGAAGGGACCCCCGCGGCACCGGGGACCGCCTATTCGCACTGGCGCAAGAGCGTTTTTCAGAGCGAGCTGATGACCGGGTTTCTGAGCTCGGGGGTGACCCCACTGAGCGCGGTGACGGTGCAGTCGTTTCGGGACCTTGGCTACACCGTGAACGACGCGGGGGCCGACCCCTACACGCTTCAGGCCTTCCTTCGAGCTCTTGGCCCGCAGCTGCAGTTGATCGAGGGCCAACTGCCGGGCGACCTCGTGGTGATCAACCGGCGCGGGCGTGGAGTGACCAGAATCCCGCGGACCTGGTTCCGGTGAGCCGGGTTAGGTTACCTCGTCGATCGGCGGGTTAGGGTGACATGCGGATCGAGCTGGTTCAGGGCGACATTACCGAACAGCCCGTTGATGCCATCGTCAACGCCGCCAATTCCTCGCTCCTGGGCGGGGGCGGGGTCGATGGCGCGATTCATCGGAAGGGCGGGCCCCGGATTCTCGAGGAGTGCCAGCGAATCCGGCGGGAGCGCTATCCGAACGGGCTGCCAACCGGGGAGGCGGTGGAAACTACCGGCGGTGATCTTCCCGCCAGATGGGTCATCCATACGGTGGGACCCGGGTACGCGGCATCGCGCGATCCGGCGGGCGAGCTGGCGGCGTGTTACCGGAATTCGCTGCGGGTTGCGGATGGGCTGGGGGCCAGGTCGGTGGCGTTTCCGGCGATCTCGACCGGGGCGTTTGGTTACCCGATCGCCGAGGCGGCGGAGGTTGCGGTTCGCGCGGTCCGCGAAGCGAGCACAAACGTGGAGCTCGTCCGGTTCGTGGGGTTTGGCCGGGCAGCGTATGCCGCGTATGAGAAGGCGTTAAAGGGTGAGAGGTGAGAGGTAAGAGGTGAGAGGTCTGGCGCTGGTTGCCGGTGCGTTTGTCCTGGTCGGTGGCTGCCGCCAGGCGACGGATGAAACGGCAACGACGAAGAGTCCCCTGGTGGAGGTGCGGCCGGCGCGCGAGAGTCCCGCACCGGGGTATGTCTTTGTCGAGTTCGCCTACCCGGAGCTCGCCGCAGCGGACCACGATACCCGGGGTATGTACGTCGAGCCTCGAACGATCCTCACGGACGAGGACTTTCTGATAGACAGCTGGGAGGTCGGCGAAAACAAGCTCGCGCTCGACGTACGCCTGAAGCCGGAAGCGGCGGCGAGGGCGGAACGGGAGACCCGACCCCTGCTGGGTCAGCGCCTCGCAACCCTACTCGATGGCAAGCTGGTCGGCGCACCCTTGCTGCTCTCGACCGTGGGCACGTACCCGGAGCTGCCGATTTTCGTGGGCCTCCGCGTTCCTACCCAAGTAGCGCAAGACGTGGCCGCTCGCCTCGCAGCTAGGGGGAAGCGCTGACGGGAGAGCCCGTGCCGAAAACTGGCACGGGCCTCCC
>JBQTHV010000058.1:0-35217 GCA_052389555.1 Gemmatimonadales bacterium
GGCCACGCGATGGTCGGTGCCGGCGAGGTTGGGGTCGCTGAGGTCGAGGCCGAGCGCCTCAAGAAAGTGACGAAACGCCGCCGCGACCCTGGCGAGTTGCAGCTCGTCGCCGTCGGCATCGGCGGCAAGGCTGTGTGGCGGGCGGACATTCGCGCGGAGGTGGTGCAGCCCGAACGGCGCGCGCGCCCGCTGATGGGCCGGGAGATGGTACGGCTCCGTCATCGTCTTCCTCTCATTGCGGATGCGGGCGGCCGATCCTGACGATCAGCCTGGCCTGCATGGTCGGATGCAACTTGCAGATGTACGAGATCGTACCAGTGCTGCGAGGGATCGAGTGGCCGCTGTCTCCCTGCACGAGGGTGCCGGTGTCCCACCCCGCGCTGCCAACTGCCGTGGCCGTATGCGGAACGATGTCCTTGTTGATCCAGACGACCGTGTCACCCGGGGCAACCTCCAGGACGGCCGGTTGGAAGGCCATTCCGCGGATCTCCACCACCTGTCGTCGCGGGGTCCTGCTCTCGGCTGCTGGAACGCTCCAGCCAGCGAGTACAGGGAGCGCGAGCAGGGGCGGTGCCGCAAGGCACCGCCACCGGCGCCCTTGGGCGGGCGCGCTCACGTTCCCGACCCCAGCGCACTCCTGATCTGCTTGGCGTGCTCGAGGTGAGCGGCGATGGCCGGCCGCACGTCTACCAGCAGCTTCCGGAGATCCGCGTTGGCCGTAGTTGGAATCAGCAACCCATCGAGTGCGTCGAGTACGGCCTGATGGTAGGCCACCTCGCGGTCCATGTACGCCCGATCGAATGCATTGCCATGGAGGGGCTCGAGTGACGCACGGGCTGCAACTGCTCCCGCCACCAGCGACTGACTGACCGCGTTATCGCTGGGGGTGACGCCCAGTCGGCCGGCGAGCGCGGCCGCCTGGGCATTCACAGCCGAGTGATCGGTGATCATGGTAGCCGCGAACTGCCGAACGACCTGGTTGTGGGTCCGCGACTGGGTGAGCCGCGCGAGCTCGACGTCGACGGCGTTGGCGGTCACCGCCACGTGCGCGACCTCGGGGTCCGACAGATCGGGCCCCGGCGCCTGGGCGGGAAGCGCCGTGGTCGCGGCGACGGTGAGGAAGAGGGTGAGGAGGGAAAGCGACGCGGACTGCGGCAGGGCTCCCTCGGGGGCGGCTGGGTACGCGGTGGTCACGGCGGGCATGGCAAGCTCTCCTGGTCGAAGGGTCTAAAACTAATGATTACTATTATAGGACCTGGCAGCGGGCCTGTCAAGGGTTTAAAAAATAGAGTCACTGTTTTAGATTTCAGGCATGGAGATGAGGGAGGTCGAGCAACAGATCGCAGCTCTGGCCGCGCTGGACGAGCCGGTGCGGCGGTCTCTCTACTTATATGTGGCGTCCCGGCAGGGGGAGGTCAGCCGGGACCAGGCGGCGCGGGCGGTGGGGGTGTCGCGCAGCCTCGCGGGATTCCATTTGGACCGGCTCGCGGAGGAGGGGCTGCTGGAGACCAGCTTCCGGCGCCTGTCAGGTCGAACGGGACCGGGCGCCGGGCGCCCATCCAAGCTCTATCGCCGCTCGGGCCGGCAACTCGCGGTCAGTCTGCCGCCGCGGAGCTACGAACTGGCGGCTCGGCTTCTGGCCACGGCGGTGGACGCGAGCAGTGCCCGGCAAACCCAATCCGCGCTGAAGAAGACCGCGCGGACGGTCGGCGAGCGTATCGGCGCGGAAGCCAGAGCGCGGGCTGGTTCACGGCCCGGTAAGAAGCGCCTGCTGGAAAGCACGGTGGCCGCACTCGCGGCACAGGGGTACCAGCCGGAGGAGGAGCGCGGGGAGATCCGGCTGCGCAACTGTCCCTTCCACTCACTCGTGAGTGAGCACAAGGATCTGGTCTGCGGGATGAACCTGGCTCTGATCGAAGGAGTGGTCGCAGGTCTCGACGCCCCGGGCTTCAGACCGGCGCTCGACCCCAAGCCCGGCAGGTGTTGCGTGACCCTCAGGGTCGGTACGAAGTGAGCCCTGGTTCCGAGAGTTCATTCCATCCCCTTGATCTGTGGGCCTTCAGGTCACGCTCACTAAAACCGGCGTGACACCGCGGTACCGCTGGCCGGCGGAGTGGGAGCCCCACCGCGGCACCTGGCTCTCCTGGCCCCACAAGAAGGAATCCTGGCCCGGGAAGTTCGCTCCGATTCCGGGGATCTTCGCCGAGATCGTGCGAGAGCTCGCCGGCCACGAGGAGGTCCATGTCAACGCCGGCGAGGAAGCGCTGGAAGCTGCTGCCCGGGAAGCGCTCTGCCGGGCCGGCGCCGACCTAACCCGCGTCTTCTTCCACCGCCATCCCACCAACGACGCCTGGTGCCGGGATCACGGACCCCTCTTCGTCGAATGGAGCGAGGACCGCGGACCGGTCACCCCGGTCATCCTCGACTGGGGCTTCAACGCCTGGGGCGGCAAATATCCCCCCTTCGACCTGGACGACGCCATCCCGAGCCGGATCGGGGCCGAGCTCGGCGTCTCCGTGATCCGGCCGGGGCTTATCCTCGAGGCCGGCAGCATCGATGGGAACGGGGCGGGCACGATTCTCACCACCGAGCAGTGCCTGCTCAATCCCAATCGCAACCCGAACCGGACCCGGCTCGAGATCGAGGCGGCCCTGCGGGCGTTCCTGGGCGCCCGCCAGGTCCTCTGGCTGGGCCAGGGCATCGAGGGGGACGACACGGACGGCCACGTGGATGACCTAACCCGCTTCGTGAGCGAGGATACCGTCGTCACCGTCCTCGAATCGGACCCGGCCGATCCCAACTGCGAGCCGCTGCGCGACAATCTCCATCGGCTCAAGGCCATGCGACTCCCCGACGCCCGTCCCCTTCGAATTGTGGAGCTGCCGATGCCGCCCGCGATGTTCTATGAGGGGCAGCGCCTGCCGGTGAGCTACGCCAACTTCTATATCGCGAACGCGGTCGTGCTGATGCCCAGCTTTGGATCGCCGCGGGACGAGGAGGCGCGCGCCATCCTGCAGTCGGTCTTCCCGGACCGCCGGGTGGTCGCGATCCCCTGTGCCGATCTGGCCTGGGGGCTCGGCACCATTCACTGCGTCACCCAGCAGTGGCCCGCGCTGCCGTTTCACTAGATTACCGCGATGCCCGCACTCATCGAATGCGTCCCCAACTTCAGCGAGGGGCGCAACCTCGACGTCATCCGCCAAATTACCGCCGCGATCGAGTCGGTTGAAGGGGCCGCCCTCCTGCACTTCGATCCCGGACGGGCCACCAACCGCACCGTCGTCACCTTCGCGGGTTCCCCCGACGCGGTGGTGGAGGCCGCCTTCCAGGCGATTGCCACGGCCGCCGAGCTCATCGATATGCGCCACCACCAGGGCGAGCATCCCCGGATGGGAGCAACCGACGTGTGCCCGCTGGTGCCGATCTCCGGGATCAGCATGGAGGAAACCGCCGAGCTGGCCCGTCATCTGGGAGAGCGGGTAGGCCGGGAGCTCGGGATCCCGGTCTATCTCTACGAGGCCGCCCAACCTAACCCGGGGCGCAAGCAGCTGTCGGCGATCCGGGCGGGCGAGTACGAAGGCCTGCCCAAGAAGATCCTCGATCCGGCCTGGAAGCCCGACTACGGGCCCGCCGTCTTCCATCCGAAGAGCGGGGCGACCGTGATCGGCGCACGAGATTTTCTGGTCGCATTCAACGTGAACCTCAACACGACCTCGGTGCGCCGCGCCAACGCGGTGGCCTTCGATGTGCGAGAGAGCGGCCGGCCCAAGCGCGATGCCCATCCGCTCACCGGCAAGATCGTCCGCGATGCGGCCGGCAATCCGGTGATGATCCCGGGAAGCCTCGAGGCGGTCAAAGCGATCGGCTGGTACATCCCGGAGTACGGGATCGCGCAGGTCTCGATGAACCTGACCAACCTCAAGGTGACCCCGCTGCACGTCGCCTTCGAAGAAGCGTGCCGCAAAGCCGAAGCGCGCGGGCTCAGGGTAACCGGCTCGGAGCTGGTCGGGCTCATCCCCAAAGCAGCGATCCTCGAGGCCGGACGCTACTTTTTGCGAAAGCAACAACGGTCGGTGGGCGTCTCAGAGGCCGAGCTCATCAAGATCGCGGTGCGCTCGCTCGGGCTCGACGAGCTGGCTCCCTTCAACCCGGAAGAACGGATCATCGAATATCGGCTCCAGGACCCGGCCAGCCGGCCGCTCGCCGCCCTCTCCCTCCGGCAGTTCATCGAGGAGGCGGCGTCCGAGTCGCCCGCCCCGGGCGGCGGGTCGGTCGCCGCGGCGGTCGGCGCACTGGCCGCCGGGCTCGGCGCGATGGTGGCGAACGTGTCGTCGCACAAGCGAGGGTGGGACGATCGCTGGGCGGAATTCTCCGAGTGGGCGGAGCGAGGGCAGAAGATCAAGGACCAATTGGTCCATCTGGTGGACGACGACACCCGGGCCTTCAATCGCGTGTTAGTGGCGGCCGGGATGCCCAAGGAGACTCCGGCGGAGCGGGCCGAGCGCGCCGCGGCGCTCGAGGCGGCCTACCTCGGCGCGCTGGAAGTGCCATGGCAGGTCATGCGGGCGGCACACAGCGCATTCGAGCTATTGCGAGCCATGGCCGGAAAGGGACTGCCGGCATCGGTGTCGGATGCGGGAGTAGGCGTGCTGTGCGCCCGCGCCGCGGTCCGGGGAGCATGGCTGAACGTGCGCACCAACGCCACGTTCATTAGGGATCAGTCCGCCATCGCGGCGATTCTCTCGGAGGGGGCGAGGCTCGACCAGGACGCCGCGACCCAAGAGGCGGAAATCCTCGCCCTGGTCGAGCAACGGATGCCCGGCTCTTGACGACGGCGCGGCGAGCGCCATCATATAAGCACCGTCCAGTTTCAGGAGGTACGTTATGGCTCTCGCATTGGGCGATATCGCCCCCGACTTCGACGCCCAGACGACCCAAGGGCCCATCCGATTCCACGGGTGGCTCGGGGATGCCTGGGGAGTGCTGTTCTCGCACCCCAAGGATTTCACCCCGGTCTGCACCACTGAGCTCGGCTACATGGCCCGGATCAAACCGGAGTTCGACCGGCGGGGCGTGAAGATCATCGGGCTCTCAGTGGATCCGATCGACCGTCACGCGAAATGGGCCGACGACATCCGGGAGACTCAGGGTGCCGCGCCGAACTATCCGATCATCGGTGATTCGGAATTCACGGTGTCCAAACTCTACGGGATGCTGCCGGCGAGTACCTCGGGGGATCCGCTCCAACGCACCCCGGCCGACAACCAGACGGTCCGCAACGTCTTCGTTATCGGGCCCGACAAGAAGGTCAAGCTGATCCTGGTCTATCCGATGACTACCGGTCGGAACTTCGACGAGGTGCTCCGGGTGATTGATTCGCTCCAGCTCACCGCCAAGCACAAGGTGGCGACGCCGGTCAACTGGAAGCACGGCGACGAAGTGATCATTGCGGGGTCGGTTTCGGACGAGGAGGCACGCAAGGTGTACCCGAACGGCTGGAAAGCGCCGAAGCCCTATCTCCGGATCGTGCCGCAACCCTAAGCGTGATGGCTATTGGTCATTGGCTATTGGCTATTGGTAGATCTTCTCAGGCCCGAGGGCTCTTTCCAATAGCCAATAGCCCATAGCCCATAGCATCTCTCAGCCGGCCCGCCAGATTTCCTTTCCCTGCGCAACACTTAACACGCAGGCATTGGCGGAAAGGTGGTAGAGCCACTGCTCCACCGAGTCGGCGTCGATCACCGCGAAATCAGCCGACTTCCCCGGCTCCAGTGAACCCACCTCGTGCTCGAGGCCAACGGCCTTCGCCGCGACGATGGTCGCTCCTTTGAGCACCTCGGCGGGGACCATCCTCTGGGTGAGACACGCCAGGGTCATCGCCACCGGCAGGTGGTAACTCGGGGCCGAGCCCGGATTGAAATCGGTGGCAACCGCGACCGGAATCCCGATCGAGATCAACTGCCTCGCCGGCATGGGCGACAGTCCGAGGTAGAGCGAGGCGAACGGCAAGCTCACCGCCACCACGCCTCCGGCGAGGAGCCGTCCGATTCCGTCGGTACTCACGTGCTCCAGATGATCGGCCGACACCGCGCCGACGTCACCGGCCAGTTCGGCACCCCCACACGAGGTCAGCTGGTCGGCATGCACCTTGGCGCGTAGTCCGCGCTGGGCTGCTGCCTCGAGAATTCGGCGGGCCTCAGGCAGCGTGAAGGCCGATTCCTCCACGAAGACATCGCAAAACCGGGCGAGCTGCTCGTCGGCGGCCGCGGGAATGATCGTCTCCACGATCAGGTCGACATAGTCGCCCCGGCGCTCTCGGTACTCGGGCGGAACCACATGAGCGGCGAGCAGCGTCGGCACAATTCGCTGCGATCCGCTCGTTCCAAGCTCCTGATAGATCCGAAGCAGGCGGAGCTCGTCTTGGACGGTAAGGCCGTAACCGCTCTTGACCTCGACCGTCGTGACGCCGAGCTGCACCATGCCGGCCAGATGGTGGCGGGACCGCTCCAGCAATTCGAAGGAGCTCGCCTGGCGAGTCCGGGCGACCGTCGAGAGGATGCCGCCGCCGGCAGCCGCGATGTCGACATAGCGCTTGCCTTCGATCCGCTGCACGAATTCGTCGGCTCGCCAGCCGGCAAACGCGAGATGGGTGTGACAGTCTACCAGCCCGGGAATGACCAACCGCTTGCCGGCATCCACCCGAGGCCAGTCGCGATAATGACCGGGGAGGTCCTCCTCAGGTCCGATCCAGGATAGCGAGGGACCCTCCCAGACCAGGGCGGCGTTTCGGATTTCGTGGATTTCGTGTTGGGGCCCGGCGGGTAGGCAACGCGCCAGCGTACCGATGTTGCGAAGGACGGGCATTAGCCCGCTTCGCCGTTCACGCTGTTGAGCATCGGAAGATCGACGCCGCGCTCCCTCGCGACCTGAATCGCCTCGGGATATCCCGCGTCGGCATGCCGCATCACGCCGGTGCCGGGATCGGCGGTGAGCACCCGCTCGAGCCGGCGGCCGCCGCTCTCGGTACCGTCCGCCACGATCACCATGCCGGCGTGAATGGAGTAGCCGATCCCGACCCCGCCGCCGTGATGGAGCGACACCCAGCTCGCGCCACAGGCGGTGTTGAGCATCGCGTTGAGCAAGGGCCAGTCGGCGATGGCGTCGCTGCCGTCCCGCATGCCTTCGGTCTCCCGATTGGGGCTTGCGACCGATCCGGTATCGAGGTGGTCGCGCCCGATCACGATCGGGGCCTTGAGCTTGCCTTGCTGGACGAGATGGTTGAACCGGAGCCCCATCTCCGCCCGCTCGCCATGCTCCAGCCAGCAGATCCGCGCCGGGAGGCCCTGGAACTTGACTTTCTTCCGCGCGTGCTCGATCCAGCGGGTTAGGGACTCCTTCTCGCGGAAGGTCGTGAGCACCGCCTCGTCGGTTGCCGCGATATCGGCGGGGTCTCCCGAGAGCGCGGCCCATCGGAAAGGGCCCGCCCCCCGGCAAAAGAGCGGCCGGATGAACGCCGGCACGAACCCGGGAATCCGGAACGCCTGGCTCATCCCGCGGCGGTCCGCCACCTGACCCCGGATGTTGTTGCCGTAGTCGAAGACGACGGTCCCGGCTTCCTGCAGGGCCAGCATCGCCTCGATGTGCTTGACCATCGAATCGAGCACCGCGGCTTCATAACCCGCAGGATCCCGCTCGCGGAATTCCCCGGCGGTCTCCACCGTGAAGCCCAGCGGGATATACCCGATCCGGAGGTCGTGCGCGGCGGTCTGGTCCGTCACCACATCCACCTCGACGCCACGCCGAACCAGCTCCGGGACCACCTCGGCCACATTGGCCTGCAGGCCGACTGAGAAGGGGCGGCGATCCCGCTTGGCCGCGAGCAGGTGCTCAAGCGCCTCGTCCAGATCAGTCGAAAGCCGGTCGCAATAACCGGTTTCCACTCGACGCTCGATTCTGGACCGGTCCACTTCGACACCCAGGAACGCGCCGCCATTCATGGTTGCCGCGAGGGGTTGGGCACCCCCCATCCCGCCGAGACCGCCGCTCACCACCAGCCGTCCCGCGAGCGTCCCCCCAAAGTGCTGGCGGGCGCACTCGGCGAACGTTTCGTAGGTCCCCTGGAGAATCCCTTGCGTCCCGATGTAGATCCACGACCCCGCGGTCATCTGCCCGAACATGGTGAGGCCGAGCGCCTCGAGGCGACGGAACTCCTCCCAGGTAGCCCAGCGGGGCACCAGGTGCGCGTTGGCGATCAGGACTCGGGGCGCTTCCTCGTGGGTGCGAAACACCCCGACCGGCTTGCCGCTCTGAACGAGCAGGGTCTCGTGGTTCTCCAGGCGTCTCAGGGTCTCGACGATTCTTTCGAAGCAGGCCCAGTTTCTCGCCGCCTTTCCGGTGCCGCCATACACAACCAGATCTTCGGGCCGCTCCGCCACCGCGGGGTCGAGGTTGTTCATCAGCATCCGGAGCGCCGCTTCCTGATGCCACCCCTTGCAGGAGAGGGTGGTGCCGGTGGGGGCGCGGACCGTAGCGGGGGCGAGGGTGGTCATGGGCGAAAGATACTTCCAACGTTCTCGCGGATAGGGGCATCCGTTAGGTCCGAAAGGGCGAGGGCCGGGGTCCCGAACCCTCGCCCTTCGACCCGAATCCCTGCGGCCAGAATTCACGTAGGGACGGCAGCCTTTCTGAAGGAGATGAGCCATGTCGTCGAACCTCCCGCGCTACCGATCAGCTCTCGCGGTCCTGCTCCTCCTGCCGGCTGCCCAGGCCCGGGCGCAGGACGCCAACACCTTCCGCTGGCAGGGAGCCCTGGCCGCCGGCAAGACGCTCGAAATCGTCGGAGTGAATGGCAGCATTACCGCAGAAGGTGGCTCCGGCCAGCAGGCCGAGGTCGCCGCTCACAAGAAGGGCAACCGGAGCGATCCTGCGTCGGTGACCTTCGACGTGGTCGAGCACTCTGGCGGCGTTACCATCTGCGCCGTCTATCCCTCCGGCCGTGGCGAGCCTAACGAGTGCCTCCCGGGTGGGAAGGGCCGCATGAATACCCGGAACAACGATGTCGAAGTGGAGTGGACCGTGCGGGTCCCGCAGGGAGTACGGTTCACGGGTCGAACGGTGAACGGCAAGGTAGCAGCGCGGGCGCTGACTGCTCCGGTCGAGGCGAGGACGGTGAACGGATCGATCTCCGTCGAGACCAGCGCCTGGGCGGAGGCCAGCACGGTGAACGGGTCGATCAGCGCCCGGATGGGCCGTTCGGACTGGGATGGGGAGACCGAATTCTCGACCGTCAACGGCGGGATTGTCGTATATCTACCATCCTCGGCGAGCCTCCAGGTCCACGCGTCCAATGTGAATGGCTCGCTGGATACCGACTTCCCCTTGACGGTTCAGGGGAGATGGGGACCCCGTCGGATGAGCGGCACCATCGGGCAAGGTGGCCGCACCCTCAACCTCCAGACCGTGAACGGGAGCCTGGAGCTCCGCAAGCAGTAACGCCGCTCGTCTCCTTCGCGTATCTTCGGGCGGCCTCAACCACCATCCGAGAGATACGCTCATGCCCAGCTTGCTCGATTCCCGAGCCGCCAAGCGGTCCAGCCGTCGAGCCGCCCGCGCGGCCCTCACTCTCTTCCTGCTGCCCGGCGCGCTCGCCGCGCAGGTTACCTCGCCCAAGGCCCACCTCGGGTTCACCATCGGCGATGACTTTCGGCTCGCTACCTACACCCAGCTGACCGAGTACTGGAAGAAGCTGGACTCGGAGTCCGACCGGCTGCGTCTGGTATCGATCGGCAAGACCGCCGAAGGACGCGACCAGTGGATGATGATCATCACCAGCCCGGCCAATCACGCCAAACTCGACCGCTATCGCGAGATCACCGCTCGACTGGCCCGGGGCCGGGACACCTCCGAGGCCCAGGCCCGGACCCTGGCGCAGGAAGGCAA
The DNA here is from genome assembly GCA_052389555.1 of Gemmatimonadales bacterium. Lineage (GTDB taxonomy): Bacteria > Gemmatimonadota > Gemmatimonadetes > Gemmatimonadales > GWC2-71-9 > JABFSM01. Next base: position 9,940 of record JBQTHV010000058.1, read on the forward strand.
GGCGATCGTATGGATCGACGGCGGTCTTCATGCCACCGAGGTGCTCGGGTCCCACCAGTTGATCGAGCACGTCTGGCAGATGGCCAGCCGGAATGATCCGGAAACCATGCGGCTCCTCGATGATGTAGTGCAGCTCGTGGTGCACGCGAATCCGGACGGCATGGAGCTCGTTGCGGGTTGGTATATGCGGCGGGCGGATGAGACCCGGCGCAGTACCGGCGGGATTCCACGGCTCTACCAGAAGTACATCGGGCACGACAACAATCGCGATTTCTACATGAATGCGATGCCCGAGAGCGAGAACATCAGCCGCATCATGTATCGGGAGTGGTATCCCCAGATCATGTACAATCACCACCAGTCCGGTCCGGCCGGCAGTGTGATGTTCGCTCCGCCGTTCCGTGATCCCCACAACCACCTGATCGATCCGCTTCTGATCAACGGTCTCTCCATGGTGGGCGCGGCCATGCACACCCGCTTCGCGGCGGAAGGCAAGCCCGGTGTCGTGATGCGGAATGGTGCAAACTACCAGACGTGGTGGAATGGCGGACTCAGAACCACCGCGTATTTCCACAACCAGGTCGGCATTCTCACCGAAACCATCGGTAACCCGACCCCGATGGAGATTCCGTTCATTCCCGACCGGCAGCTCTCGACCGGTGACCTCCCCTACCCGATCGAGCCCCAGCGCTGGCGGTTCCGCCAATCGATCGACTACTCGATCACGGCGAACCGCGCCATCCTCGACTATGCCTCGCGCTATCGCGAGACCATTCTGTTCCAGTCGTGGCGGATGGCCCGGAATGCGATCGAGAAAGGAAGTCGCGACACCTGGACTACCTATCCCAGCCGGATCGCGCGGGTAAAGGCCGAGCTCGAGCGAAGCCGCGCCGAGCAGAGAGTGGCCGGGACGGGTACTGCCCCGCAGCAAGGGTTCGGTCCCGGCGGTGGCGGCGGTGCCGCTCCTCGCGGCCTGTTTGATCTGCTCCGGCGGCCCGAGGACCGGGATCCCCGAGGCTACGTCATCCCGTCGCATCAGCCCGATTTTCTCACCGCCACCAAGCTGGTCACCGCCCTGCTGGAATCTGGGGTCGAGGTTCATCAGGCGACCGCCCCATTCACCGTCGCGGGAAAGAGCTATCCGGCGGGCTCCTACCTGATCAGGAACGATCAGGCGTTCCGCGCGCACGTGCTCGACCTGTTCGAGCCGCAGGACTATCCCAACGACATCCCCTATCCCGGCGGTCCCCCTCGAGCGCCGTACGACAATGCGGGTTACACCCTCGCGCTTCAGATGGGGGTACAGTACGACCGCATTCTCGAGGGCTTCGACGGTCCATTCGAGAAGATCGAAGGCCCCCTCTCGAAGCCACCGCGGGCCGTCACCGTAACGGCGGGGCGCGGATACTTGATCGATCGGCGGATCAACGATGGGTTCCTCGCGGTGAACCGGCTGCTGGCAGGCAAGCAGGCAGTGCAGGTCACGTCCGCGCCGGTTTCATCCGGCGGAGTGACCTATCCAGCGGGGAGCTGGTATGTCCCCGGCACCGATGGGTCAACCCGCATCCTTCGGGATCTCGCGACCCAGAAGGGACTTCCGGTAGTCACCCTCAATGCGCCGCCGGCCATGGGTGGGGCAGTCCAGCCGATCCGGGTGGGGCTCTGGGATCGGTATGGTGGCTCGATGCCCTCAGGATGGGTCCGCTGGATCCTCGAACAGTTCGAGTTCCCGTTCCAGGTGGTCTATCCCCAACGGTTGGACGCCGGCAATCTACGTCAGCAATTCGACGCGCTGATCTTCGTGGACGGCGCGATTCCCGGAGCCACGGGCGGAGGAGCCGGCGGCGGCGGGTTCGGAGGCGGGGGCGGGGGCGGGGGCGGAGGGGGGGGCGGTTTCGGCGGCCAGAGTGCCCCGGACGATATTCCGGCTGAATACCGCGAGCGGCTGGGGTCGGTCACCGTGGAGAAGACCGTACCCCAGCTCAAAGCGTTCCTCGACGGCGGCGGGCGGATCGTGACGATCGGCGGTTCTATCGCTCTCGCACGCCATCTCGGGCTGCCGGTGCAGAATCATCTGGTGGAGCGAGATCCGAACGGCCGCATTCGATCTCTCCCTCGGGAGATGTTCTACGTTCCCGCGTCTCTTCTGGAGGTCGCCGTTGACCCGACCGCGTCCTCGGCGCTGGGCATGCCCGAAAAGGCGATCGTGATGTTCGACGAGAGCCCGGTCATGCGGCTTGCCCCCGACGCAGGGCGGCGCGGTATCCGAACGGTCGCGTGGTTCGCGAGCGCTGCTCCGCTACGCAGCGGCTGGGCGTGGGGTCAGACCTACCTGGAAGGTGGGGTGGCTGCGGCCGAGGCCAGGGTCGGCAGTGGCACGCTATATCTCTACGCGCCTGAGATCACCTTCCGGAGCCAGCCGCACGGGACGTATAAGTTCTTGTTCAATGCGCTGTATGGTCGATAGGTCGGTAAGACGGTAAGACGGTAAGACGGTAGGAAAAAAGCCGAGGGGCCGCCGGGGTTCGACCCCGGTGACCCCTCGTCATCTCACCTATCAACTGTCCGTCTGTCCGTCTGTCCGTCTGTCCGTCCTACGCCACCCGTTCCCCGGTACCCTCCGGCTCCTCCTCGGACTCCTCGTCGATCCCACCCGCATCCATCAAACGCGCGGCGAGCAGCGGCAGAGCAGCAGGCAGCATAAGCTCGGGGTCGAGGTGCTTCAGTTGAGCTATCCAAAGCGCCGCGGCCTGTTTGGCCTGTGACAGATGCTGCACTACCGGCTCGAGCATTTCAGCTACCTCAGTTGAGTTCCCCCACATGGGGGACAACCCCCTCCGCACGACATCAGTGCGAAAACGGTGCCATCCCTGTCGACCTATCTGGGAGACGCCGGGAGAAACTCTTCCGGTCACCACCTCATCGCTCAATTCGGCAAGGAGTTAGGATAGGGAGATGCGCGGCGCGAGTGAGGCGGCCGGGCCCTGCGGTCGGTGAGGGATTCGTTGATCACCGCCGCGCGAATTCCGCAACGAAGGGACACCGGCGCGTGTCAGTTCATCACATTCTCCTCGATCCCGACGCCCGTCCCGTAATCGCGCATCGGGGCGCATCAGGCCTGGCCCCGGAAAACACCCTGGAGGCATTGGAATTGGGGCTGGGCCAGGGTGCGGACGCGCTGGAATTCGATGTCCGGCTGGCTGGATGCGGCACTCCGGTGCTGATGCACGATCCCACAATCGACCGTACCACTGGGGTGACCGGCCCGGTGGGCTCGCGATCGGCCGCCGGGCTCGCGGCCTGCGATGCAGGTTTCCGCTTCAGCGAAGACGGGAACACCTTCCCTTGGCGAGGGCGCGGCGTCCGAGTCCCCACCCTCGCGGAGGTGCTGGAGCGGTTCCCTGAAACGCCGGTGCTCATCGAACTCAAGACGGTGGAAGCGGCCCTTCCGGTGCGGGACCTCCTGCGGCGATTCGGCGCTCGTGACCGGGTCGTGCTGGCCTCCTTTCTCGATCAAGCCCTGGCGCCGTTCCGGGACGGTGGGTTCGCAACCAGCGCTTCTCGACGGGGGATCTTCCGGCATTGGCTCGGCTCCCGTCTCGGGTTTGGGGCGACCGGGCCCGATCCTGCCTACGCGGTTCCCGAACGCTACCGGGGACGCATTGCCGTGCCGACGCCGGCGTTCATTCGGGCGGCGAGAAAGGCAGGCCGTCCGGTGCACGTCTGGACGGTGAACGAGGTCGAGCGGGCGCGGGAGCTGTGGGACCGCGGGGTTTCCGGGATTATCACGAACTACCCGGGACTGATCAGACAAGCGAGCAGGAGTTAACCTCGCTGACTCCTACTCGCTACCTGCTCATGTCGCGCAAGAGAGACTCAATGGAGATCCGGCGTCCCAGGAAGTCCTCGACCACTGCGCGAGCCGGCCGCGCCCGGCCGAAGCGAAACAGCCGCTCGCTCACCCAGTCGTACCAGCCCGGGTCACCCGCGGTGAATCGCCCGCGAAGCGTCGCCATTCGCTCCCGGATATCCGCGATCAGGATGGCGCCCACCGCATAGTTCAGCATGTACCCCGGATTGCCAACCAGCTGACCCCGAAGCGCCCACCAGGACCACTCGGCATGCGGGCGGATCCGGAGATAGTCCCGGGTTATGTCGGTCCAGATCTGATTGGGGCTGGTCTCGGGAGACCGATGAACCCGAATCTCGAACAGGGACCAGGCCACGTCGAGCACGATTCCCCCGTACTGGGAGCGCAGGGTGCTGGCCGGCGGGGTCGCAGTTCCCAGGTAGCGCCGTTGCCACTTCGGGTCGTAGAGCTCGAGCGCCGCCAATTCCGCAATGGCTTCGGTGAAGGTGTCGCTATCGGGCCAATCACGAAACGCCGGCCGGGCCCGGATCGCCGCGATGTGGACCGCGTGGCCGAGCTCATGGAGCAGCTCGGCGAGATTATCGAAGCCGCCGATCCGGTAGGAGGTGACCACCCACGGCTCGATGGGATCCCGCGCCCCGAAATCGGTGTAGGAGATCGGGTACTTGCCTGGCCGGGGATCCAGGTCGTAGCGGATACCGAGCCGGACCGGGTCGGCGCCGAGGTCGCGGTAGAAACGCTCCGCCAGAGGCCTCAGCGAATCGCGGGGAATGCGGGCCGAAAGTCGCCGACTGGCGTCCCCGGCGAAATAGTGGAAGTCCCAGGGCTCCAGCAGGGTATCGGGCAGGCCGGCCCGCCAGCGGGTTAGGATGGCAACCAGCCAGCGTTCCAGGCTATCGGGCTCGATGCCCAGGGCGCGGGCCCGTTCCTCCATTGGCGTGCCGCGGCCGCTCCAGGTCGAGTTCCGGAGTGCTACCATGCGGCGGTAGGGGCTCCCCGCCCCGTCGTCTCCGTTGACGCTCCGCCAGACCGGTTCGAGCGCCAGGAACAGCCGGCGCCGCCGCCCGGCGTCGTCGGTCCGGCCCAGGAGGCCAAGGATGGCGAGGCGATCGAGCGTGTCCCGGTCCACGACGATCCGCCGGGCGGCGGCGCCATAACACGCGAAGGTCCGCCGGGTGAGGACCGCAAGGCCGGCACCCCGAAGGGCGGGCGGGAAGGGATCGCCGCAGTCGGCCGGTTCGGCCGGGCCCTCGGGCCGGTCCTCCTCGGCCTCGGCCTCCACCAGCGCCTCCCGGATCGCGGCCAGGGCTCCCGCGTCGTCCCCGGTGAGCGAGCTCGCGGAAATCCCGTCCACCAGTGCCCGGACCCGCAGGGTCAGCCGGGCCTGGCGGGCCCCCAGCGTATCGGCCGGCTCGCCTCGCGGCGAAACGGCGAGCCCGAGATTGCGGGTTAGGCGAAGCTGATCACGCGCGATTTGCAGCTCGAGCCAGACCTGCTCCAGCTGGCGGAGCCGGCCAGCCGTCTGGGCGTGCACCGGGAGAGCGGCGCCAATGGTGAACAGCAGGAGCAGCAGTCCAGCCGTCCAGCCGCTCCGCCGTCCCGCCCTCCTAGCTGACAAACCTCACCGCGTACACCGGCGGAAGGTGCTCCGACACCGTCGCCCAGGACTCTCCCCGATCGGTGGACACCCAGAGACTTCCGGTGGTGGTGCCGAACGCGAGGCGTTCCCCCGTCCGATCGATGTCGAGGGCGTGGCGGAAGGTGAGATCGTAGGCAGAGCTCGCAGGGAGGCCGCGATCGAGCACCTGGAAAGTCTGCCCGCCGTCGGTCGTGCGGGTTACCATCACCCGGCCGTCGGGCGGCAGCCGGTGCTCGTCGCTCACGCCGGGAACGAACCACGCCGTGTCCGGATCGCCGGGATGGACCGCCACCGCGAACCCGAACGAGGAGGGTTGCGCGCTGACCTCCCGCCAGCTCTCACCACCGTTGTCGGTGCGAAAGATCCCGTTGTGATGCTGGGCCCACATGGTATCGGGCCGAGCCCGGCAGAGGACCACCCGATGGGGATCCTGGATCCCGGGATCAAGTGCGCGCTCGGGGGGCATATACGCCGCGCGCATTCCCTGGGCCCGACAGGCCCAGGTTTCTCCGCCGTCGCTGGTCACCCAGACTCCACCGCAAGAGACGCCGAGGACGATGCGGTTGGAATCTCGGGGATCGACCAGGATCGAGTGGATCCCGGGGAGATCGGCGCCGCCACCAAACCACTCCTTGCGCCCGGGGTGATCCCAGAGGGGGCGGACCAGCTGCCAGGTTGCGCCGCGGTCGTCGCTTCGGAACAGTCCGCCGGGAATGGTGCCGCACCAGAGCCGGCCGGGTTGGTCCTCTCCCCCCGGCTCGAGGGCCCAGATCAGCGAGACCGAAGGCGTAATGGGACCGCTGAAATGGGTTGACACCGTAGCGAGCTCACCCTCTGGGAATGCGGGGGTGGTGATTTCCTGCCAGGTCTTCCCGCGATCGTCGGAGCGATGGAGCTTGACGCCGAAATGGCCATGGTTGAGCGCGGCATATCGGGCGCCGTCGCGGGGATCGGTGAGGACCTGGGAAACGTTGCTTCCCATGAAGCCCGCTTCCCGAAGCTGCCAGGATCCGTTTGGACCTGGGTCCGTGGAGAAGAGGCCCTTTCGGGTAGCCAGCAAGATTTCGTTGCTCATCTTACCCTCCTGAGAGCGCCTGAATCACCGCAATCTCGCCATCCGGTCCGACGGGGTCGCCGAGCCGGCGGCGGTCCTTGACGGCAAAACCGTCCACGAAGACGGCCATGTGCTTGCGCAGCGCGCCCTGGTCATCGAGGAGGTAGCCGCGTAGCCGCGGTTCGCGCGCAAAAGCCTCCTCCAGCGCTTCCCGGACGGTCCTGGCCTCGACCGAGAGCGCCGGGCAGGGAACGTGGCGCTGCAGCGCGCTACTGAAGCTCACCTGGACCAACGTCTGGCCACTCCTTCCCGTAGGTTGGTTACCGAGGTAATCTATTCGACGTCGTTCTGAGGGAGGATGTCATGCTGGTTACTATGCTCGCCGCCCTGGCGCTGCCGGCACCGATTCCCGTGCTCCGGCCCGATTCGGTCACGGTCCCGATCAAGGAATGGACCGTCCCGTGGGAACGGACCCGGCCCCGCGACCCGGCGGTTGCACCGGACGGCAAGATCTTCTTTGTCGGCCAGCAAGGGAACTACATCGCCCGCCTCGATCCCGCGACTGGTGAGTTCAAGCGCTATGAGATCGATCCGGGCACCAACCCGCACAATGTCATCGTAGATGCCAAGGGCTTCGCGTGGTACGCCGGGAACCGGAACGGGATGATCGGAAAGCTCGACCCCGGTACCGGGGCGATTACGCGGTATCGGATGCCGGATTCGACGTTGCGCGATCCCCATACCATGATCTTCGACCAGCAGGGCACCATCTGGTTCACCATGCAGGGCAGCAATGCGGTGGGCCGGCTCAACACCACGACCGGGAAGATCGACTTCGTTCGCATGACCGCCCCGCGCTCTAATCCGTACGGGATTACGCTCGACAAGGATGGGCGCCCTTACTTCGACCTCTTCGGAACCAACAAGATCGGCACTCTCGACCCGAAGACGATGGAGCTCAGGGAATACGTACTTCCCGATTCGGCGCGCCCCCGCCGAATTGCCTACACGTCCGATGGATACATCTGGTATGGCGACTATCGCCGCGGGATGCTGGGCCGTCTCGATCCCAAGACCGGCGCCGTGAAGGAGTGGCCGAATCCCGGCGGACGAGGTTCCCTGGCCTACGCAATGACCTCCGACGATGCGGGCCGAATCTGGTTCGTGGAGACCGGGATCCAGCCCAACCGGCTGGTGGGGTTCGACCCGAGGACGGAGAGCTTCTTCAGCCTCACGACCATTCCCAGCGGGACTCCCAACTCGGTGCGCTACATGGTGTTCGATCCCAAGACCCGACTCATCTGGTTCGGGACCGATCGCGGCACTATTGGACGGGCCGAGGTACCGCCGGCCCGGATCACCACGTAAGGCAGGAGGCCTAACCCGCACGTCTATGGCCTTGCCCGAACCGCCACCGGAACGGCGTTCCGCCTCGCAGGACGGCATGGTGGTCACCGTCCGGGATCACCTGCGGAACCTGCTGAGTACGGTCCCGACGCCGTTCCCGTGCCGGTACGGCTGCTTCATTCATCCTCGCCGCCGGGCCGGCGAGCACGGTTTCGGCGCCATCACCCTCGCAGGAGAGAGTCTTCCGCTCACCGTGACCCTGCTGCAGAGTCTCCGCCGGATGCCGACCCTGCTCGAGGGGACCGACCCGGTCGTGTTGGGGGCCGCTGATGACGAAGACACCCTGGTGCCCGCCGCCGAGTGGCGGGAGCCGCTTCCGGTGTCCCGGATCATGCTCTGGCACGGGGTCGATGCATCGGTCGGACCGGCCGGACTCCGGCAGCGCACCGGGGTTCTCCTCACCCCCAAGGCGTCCGGACCGCAGCTTATCCTGCTCTGCGCCGAGCGCCCGGTCGGCTGGCCTGCCTAACCCGCGTCGCGAGGACCTGCCAGCTCGGCTACGACCCTCCCCCCGCCTGCTCGCAGCTCGACCCCGAGCAGGGCCCCGATCGTCGGGGCAAAGTCGAGCACCGAAACCGGCCCTTCGATCCGACCCGGCTTGATGCCCGGCCCCGCGGCGATGAGCATCCCCTCCATCCGGTGCTCTCCGGTGCGGCAATAGGTATTGACGCCTTCCACCACCCCGATCCGGGGCGAATGAGCCCGGACCACGGCGCCGGCTCCTCCGCCCACCCGCGTGCTTCCCGTGGCCGCTTGATCACTCCAATCCACCAGGAGGTCAGGCAGGTCACCGAGATATCCCCCGGAATAGAGATCGGCGGTGCGAAGCACCCGGTCTACCAGCCGTCCGCCGGTGCGTTCGTCCACGATTTCGAGCAGGTTTGCCTCGAGTTCGGCAGAGAAGTCATCTGCCTCCCGGCCCGGCGCGAGAAGTCCCGCCGGCTCTCTCCCCTTGAGATTGAGCCGGATCCCTCCCGAGGCCAGGCCGTTCGGAATCGGAAAGCACCGACTCGAGCGTGGATCGATCCCGAGCGCCGGCAACGCAGGCGGCGGGCTGGGCTCGCCCACCAGCCGCCGGCCGACGTTCGCGAGGGGGCTCTTGAGTGCGGCCGGGAGATGGTGCCAGGCCCACCGAGCTCCACCCGCCACCGATGCCGCCAGAGCGCGACGGGCGGGCGCCGGTGGAGCCGGGCTGGCCACACCCAGCCGAAACAGGATTTCCGGAAGGAGGAACTGGGCCCCATACCAGTGCGCCATGCCATGCAGCGAAACCACGAGCACAATGGCGTCACCAACCTCCTCCAGGATCTCGCCGATGGCGGTATCAATGGCGGAGTAGACGCGGCGCAGCGGGTCCCCCCCGAGCGCGGCTACCTGACCCGGATCATGGGCCGGGTGTCCCGGATCGTGCAGGTGCCAGCATTGGTGCCCCCCGCAGTGGGACTCGGCGAAGACCTGGATGAACAGATCCCAGCGCTCCCGCCGGAGCAGCGGGATCGTCATCGCCCCGCGCAGCCTGGTCCGGAGGAGCAGGTCGTCAATCAAGACCCGATAGTCGTCCGGGGTGCGCCGGTCGAGATCGCAGGTATGGTTGGCGCAATAGCCGCCAGTATTCGCGGCGATAGTATCGGCCAGTTCACCCGGCCACGTTTGATAGCCGAACGAGGGATCGTGGCCGCCCCACTCGATGACGTGAATGCCGTTGATCCGGGGATCGAGCCGGCAGAGCGGGACATCCAGAATTGCGACCCGCCTTCCCGCACGACTCAGCTCATCCCAGAACGGCCTGGCCTTGACGAAGTCACCCCGGGCCGGCTCGTACAGCTGGTAGGTTCCCGGCTTGAACTGGAGCAGGTAGTTGAATCCATGTCGCGCCGGGGAAACCCCGGTATAGAACGAGGGCCAGGTGGCGCCGACGAAAAAGCCTTCCAGGCTTCGGGTAGTCGCGATGAGGCCCCGATCCATCAGGGCACGAATGGTAGGCAGCGTCCCGTCCGCGGCCCATCGGCGGAGCAGAACCGGACTTGCGGCATCCATGCCGAGGACGACGACCTTCGCGGTCAACGGAGTCCGGCCACCAATCGGAAGGTGAAGGAGAGAAAGCGCCAGCCGGCCGGGGCCGCCAGCGATCGAAGATGCCAGCGCCAGGCGTTCCGCCACTGGCCCGCTCGGGCGTGCCACACGGCGCGGCTGTGCAGCGCCGTGCCCAGCCGCCGCTCGAAGACGGCTCGTACGTCGGCCGGAAGCTTGAGCCGCAGCAGCTCGCGCAGGGCCTGGTCTTGGCCGAGGAGGTACTCGGTCGAATGCGAGACCGATCGAGGCGTGTTAACCCGCCACACCACGGTCGGGGTCTCGAGAAAGACCATCCGGAACGCGGTGCTGAATTGAATCGCCAGGTAGGTACATTCGAGGAACTTCGGCATCCCGGCGAACAGATCGGGACCGATCGCGTCGCGCCTGCCAAGCCACGAACCGGGGAGCAGCCAATTGTACCGCACCACCGCCCGCAGCGGGTCCCGGCGAACCGGAGCCGGGTCCGGCACGTGAAGCCGATCGCCGCTCCGGCGCCGCTCAAAGCCGTTGGTGACCACCACGTGGCACTCGGGCCGGGCGAGCAGAGTATTGACCCTAACCCGCAGGGCTCCCGGGAGCAGCAGGTCATCGTCGTCGAGCGCGGCGAACCACGGGGTGTCCACGGCCGCCCGGCCCGCCGCCAGCGCACCGGGCAGGCTGGCCTCGGCTCTCTCCAGCACGCGGAGCCGGGCGTCCGCTGCAAGTTCTCGGCGCAGGGTCGCATCGGCCCCGGGGCCGTTCACCACCAGGATCGGGACCGGGTGCACTCCTTCCTGGTCCAGGACGCTCTGCACCGCCGCGCGCAAGAGATCCGCCCGCTCGGGAAGCGCCGTGGTGGGAATGATCACGCTGACCGGGGGAACCTGAGATCTCATTTCGGCGCTACCGGTCCGCAATCATCCCGGAGGTCCTGACCAGCTCGCCATGGATATCGACGCCCGGACGATCCGTCATCCGACTTCCCTCGAGGCCGATGTGTGCATCGTCGGGTCGGGACCGGCGGGCCTCACCCTGGCCGGCGCACTCGACGACCTCGACGTCGTGGTTCTCGAAAGCGGCGGAATCCGCCCCGAGCCGTGGACCTTGGCGCTGAACGAAGCGCGCACGATCGGCAGTCCGTATGCCGGCCTGGGACAAACCCGGCACCGGCAGACCGGCGGCGCAGCGCAAATGTGGAACACACCCATTGCCGGCGCGGTTGGCGCGAAATATGTGCCGCTCGACCCGTGGGACCTCGAGGCACACCCGGAGGCCATCTGGCCTTTCGATTACTCCGAACTGGTTCCCTGGTATCGGCGAGCCCAGGAGGTCTGTGCTCTGGGACCCTTCGAATACGACGCAGCGTATTGGTCTACTCCGGAGCGGCCCTGCCTGGACCTTCCCGACTGGCTCGTCACTCGGATCTATCAGGCCGGGCCAGCTCGGCGATTCACGGATGACTATTTAGGCGCACTCCGCCTGACCCGCAAGGCAAGGCTGATCGACCATGCGACCGCGACCGGGCTCGAGTTCGCTCCGCTCGGACGGACGGTCCAGGCAGTGCAGGTGCTCACGCCGGACCGGCACGAGCTGACGGTGCGCGCGCGAGCCATAATCCTGGCGGGCGGAGCGGTCGAAAACACGCGGCTCCTCCTGCTTTCCGATTGGGAGGACCGCTCGGGGTGGCTGGGCCGCGGCTTCATGGAGCATCCGCGTGACTCCGGTCTCACCCTGATTCCTCACTCGCCCGAGTTTGCCCGCCAAGCCGGGTTCTACGATCTGCACCGGGCCCGAGACGGGACGGTGATTGGAGGACGCATCGCGATTTCCGGCCGGGCGATATTGGAGGAACCGGTTCCCAATGCATCGGTGTCGTTGTTTCCCCGTTGGAAAGACTCTCCCAAGACGCTCCGGGAGCGCCTGACCACGCGGCTCTTCGGGCGTCCCGAAACGCCCGCGGGAGGCTACGGCTGGTGGGAGCGGCTGGCCGGGACGCCGCCTCCCGACTTCTTTCAGCTCCTCGTCAATCTGGAACAGCGGCCCCATCCCGAGAACCGCATCGTTCTGGCTACCGAGCGGGACCCGCTGGGCACTCCGAGAGTCGAGCTGCACTGGCGATGGCGGGAGGAAGAGCAACGCGAGCTGGAACGGCTGCGAGAGCGGATCGCCACGGGTCTCGAGCAGGCGGGATGGGGCCGGGTGACGATCCAGCGCGGTACCCAACCTGACCCTAACGCGCACCATCATGCCGGGACCACCCGGATGCACGCCGACCCAGGGCACGGCGTGGTGGATCCCGACGGGAGAGTGCAGGGAACGAAGAACCTCTACGTGGCGGGAGCGTCGGTCTTCCCCTCGGCAGGTTTCGCGAACCCGGTGCTGACCATTGTGGCGCTCGCGCTCCGGCTGGCCGCTGCCGTGCGGCACGTTCTCTAGGGCGTTCGCCAACTTGTTCCCGTTCTCCGGGCCGGGTACGTTGTCGGGGCTTTCACGGCCGGGATAGACCGCGTGCGCATCGCCGTTGTCTTCGATACCCCCTATAAGGGCTGGACGCCCGAAGACCAGCATCGCCAGATGACGGCGGAACTGGCCGATGGGCCAAATCGGGAGCCCGAGGCCGAAATGGAATATCAAGTGGCCGGCGCCCTGATCGAGAACGGCCACGAGATCTTGCTGGTCGGGATCTACGATGACCCGCGCGAAATCCTGGCTCGTTGCGCCGAATGGAAGCCCGACCTGGTGATGAATTGCGTCGAGGCGTTCCGCAACGATGACCACCTCGACTACCTCTTCCCCGCTCTGCTCGAGGCCGGGGGCTATCGCTACACCGGGTCTCCCCCGGTCGGTCTGCTGGTGAGCCGCGATAAGGCGATGAGCAAGAAGATCCTCGCGTTCCACGGCATCCAGGTGCCGGGGTTCAGCACCTGGCGCGTCGACGAACCGGTGAAGGACGCGCCCGATCTCCGGTTCCCGCTGATCGTGAAGCCGCTCGCCGCCGATGCCTCGGCCGGGATCGCGCAGGCATCGGTCGTCGAGGAGGTTGACGCCTTGCGGGAACGGGTGGCCTTCGTGCACCAACGCTTCCAGCAGCCCGCGATCGCGGAGGAGTTCATCGCCGGGCGGGAGCTCTACGCAAGCGTCATCGGCAATGGGGAGAACCTCGAGATCCTCCCGCTCACCGAGCTGGTGTTCGACAAGGAGAAGACCGAACCGGAGGAGCGGATTGCCACCCAGTCGGCCAAGTGGGACGAGCCCTATCGCAAACGCAAGGGGATCCGCAACGTGTTTGCCCGACCGGTCTCGGCTGCCGCGCGCGAACGGATCACCCAGATCTGCCAGACCGCCTTCCGCGCGCTGTGGCTCCGCGATTATGCACGCATCGATCTCAGGCTCACCGAGTCCGATGAGCTGTGGGTGCTCGAAGCGAACGCGAACCCTTTTCTGAGCCGGGGCCACGAGATCGCCAACGCGGCCGAGAAGGCGGGCATGGCGTACCCGAAGTTCGTCCAGCGGATCGTGGACGAAGCGATGGCTCGCTATGCCTAAGCGGCGACGCCATCCGATTCCCCCGCCCGATTATCGGTGCGTGTGCGGGTACCCGCTCAAGCAGTTCTGGTACTACTGTCCTGATTGCGGCCGACCCCAGCGCTGGCCCGACACCGGGGGCCTGGCGGGCGCCGAATGTCCGCGATGTCGCTGGATGGTCTCCCCGAAGTTCTCATTCTGTCCCTGGTGCCAGTACGACCTGACCGACGAGGGGACCTTCAGCGAGGATCCGCTCAAGGCGCCCAAGGGGTTCCGGATGGACGCCCGCTGCGACTGGGGCTGTGGGGGGGGAGTGCAGTACCCGATGCCGTGGTGTCCCTGGTGCGGCAAGGACCAGAGCTGGGACGAATCGGACAGGTTCGACGGCACCTGCCCGCACTGCGGCCGCGGGGTGGACGACTGGATGGACGTATGCCCGTGGTGCGGCAAGGACGCGACCGGCCAGACGTTGATTCGCCAGGCGCTCAACCGGGTTAGGGGTCTCCTGCGGGTGGCCCGGATCGCGGACTGGGGGTTCCGGGTGCTGCTCCGCCCGGGCGTGTCGGGCGTGGACCCGCGCTATCCCAAGATCATCGAGATCGAGGAGCGGTACGTCGTGGCCGTGCGCCGGCGGGACGAGATCCCCTGGCCGCTCCTCGTCGGGCTCATCAGCCACGAGCTGGGCCACAGCTTCCTCTATCACCACTGGGCCTGGACCCGCACCTTGGCGTTCCGGCGGGCGTTCGGCGAGGTCACCAAAGCCTACCGGGTGCAGGATGATGCCTGGGTGGATTTCCAGCGGCGCAAGGTGGCGATTGCCCCGATCAACCATGTGAGCGGGTACGCCACCCGTCATCCTCAGGAGGACTTCGCGGAAACGTTCCGGTTCTACCTAACCCGCAGAGGCCGGCTCCGCGAGCTGTTCGCCGAATTCGGCCGCAAGCGGAAGGGAGTCATCGTGTACGAAAAATTCCTGACCCTCCATGCCTATATCCGCTCCCTCCGCGCCTGGCGCTGACGGTCTTTGTGGGTCTACTGCGCGTTGAAATGCACCGCGACGCGCTTTTTCGGTCCTTCGATTTCGATACTTGGCCCACAGATTACACGGATGACACGGATTATCCCTCTTGCCGACGAGGATCGGCAAACCTATACCATCATCGGGGCAGCTATGGAAGTACACAAGGTGCTAGGACGTAGTTTCCTCGAGCCAGTGTATCATGCGGCTTTGGCACTCGAGCTTGGTCAACGAAGGGTGCCGTTCACCCGAGAAGTCGAAATGCCAGTCTATTACAAGAACGAACTGCTATCGGTGAAATACAGGGCTGACTACATTTGCTTCGGTGATGTGCTGCTCGAGTTGAAGGTGCTACCGAAGCTTTCGAGCAGGGAGGAAAGTCAACTCATCAATTATCTCGCCGCTAGCCGACTTACCCGTGGGATTCTCATCAATTTTGGGGGTCGTTCCCTCCAGTTCAAACGCTTCCTGGGACGAGGAGCCTCACGGTCGTCGGAATAATCCGTGTCATCCGTGTAATCTGCGGGCGATCTTTTTCCAACTCACGCCAACACGCCGAGTCGGCCGGCCCGGTAGTCTTCGATGGCCTGGCGCACTTCCTCGGCGGTATTCATCACGAAGGGCCCGCGCGCGGCGACCGGCTCCTCGATCGGCTGGCCGTGCAGCAGCACCAGCCGGGACGGCTCCGCCGCCTCGAGCACCACCTGATCGCCGGCCCGCTCGAACACCGCCGCCTCGCTCTCCGTCGCGGTGCGGCCGTTGCCGAACCCGATCCGCCCCTCCAGCACCACCACGACCGCGGTGTGGCCGTCGGGGAGCGGAAGCATGACCTCGCTCGACATCAGACGCACGTCCAGGAGCCCGAGCGGAGTGAAGGTGCGTGCCGGGCCGCTCAGCCCGTTGAGAGTACCCGCGATGATCCGGGCCGCACCCGCGCCCTCCGCAAGAGCGACTTTCGGGATCATCGCATCGGGAATCGACTGATACCCCGGCGGCGCGTCCTTGTGCTGCGCCGGGAGATTGACCCAGATCTGCACCACTTCGAACGTCCCGCCGCGCCGCGCGAACTCGGGCGAGTGCATTTCCTCATGCACGACGCCGGACCCCGCGGTCATCCACTGCACGTCGCCGGGACCGAGCGTCCCGCTGTTGCCGGCCGAATCTCGGTGCACCAGCCCGCCGTGATAGACCAGGGTGACCGTCTCGAATCCCTTGTGCGGATGAGCCTCGACGCCGCGCGGCTCAGCGCCGGGGGGAAACACCATCGGACCCGCATGATCGAGCAGGAGGAAGGGACTGATGGGCTGGCCCAGCGCGGGGGACAACAGGGTGCGAACCGGGAATCCGTTCCCGACCCAGTGCCGGCCCGGAGCCGAATGGATGCTGCTGAGCCGCTTGGGGGTCACCCTTCGGCGGGCTCCTCGAGCGAACGGTGGGTCGCAAGCTGAATGGTCGCGTCCTCGATTCGCTTGATCCAGGACGGAATGGGCTCGCCGGGGCGACGCCGCGGGACGACGAAGTGGGGATCGTCGGGCGCCGAGCTCTTGAGGTCATCCACCATCAGATCGCCCCCTCGCATCTCCACCATCTCCTCGAAGCGCTCGACCGCGGCCATGAGCCCGCCCAGATCTTCCGGCATCTCGCGCTCAGAAACCTCGATTCCCCGACCATGCAGCCGGTCGACGGTCTCTCGAGCGGCGGCCGCTCGCTCTTCGTCGAGATGCGGGTTCAACGCCCGGTCCAGGTCCTCCTCGCGCGGTCGGGCACGGTCTGCCATCACGTCACCTGATGCTGGTCTCAGGAAAGGTGACGTCGCGCGGGTGGTGCCCAGTCACAGACGGACAGACGGACAGACGGACAGACGGACAGACGGATAGACGGATAGACGGATAGACGGACAGACGGACAGACGCAGGGTGGCCACCTCAATACAGAACCCGCCGACTCTCTGTCCGCCTGTCCGCCTGTCCTTCTGTCCGTCTGTCCGTCTATCCCTCCTACGGATTGTGCACCTTGTGCTCCCCGGTATCCGCCCGCTCCACCTGCCGCTCCCAGGTCCGGCTCACCACATCCTTGGAGCCCAGCCCAACGGCGAGGGCCATCGCCAGAACGATTCCGCCGAAGAGAATGCCAAAGCCGATCTTGAGCACCGATCCACCGATACCCAAATGATCGAGCACCATGGCGAGCGTCAGCACCAGCACCAGCCACTTGACCCCGAGACTCAAGAGCCGGGCGGACTGAAGCTGGAGGTTGACCGCCCCGATCAGCACCCCGCGGGCCAGGAACCGCGCCAGGATGCCTCCCCCCAGGAGCAGCAGCACCGCCACGAACACGTTCGGGATATACCCGATGAGCCGCTCGGCGAAGGTTGGCATGAGCGACGGGTCCAGCGCGGCGAGGCCGACCAGCACTCCGAGCAGCAGGACGACCCAGAAGACCAGGCGCGCCACCAGGCGGGTCGGGCTCCTCGAGGGCGACCACTCTGCCAGCGAGTCGAGGCCGAGCCGCTCGAGGTTCTGGTCGAACTTGGCCCAGCGCAGCACCTGGCCCAGCACCGCCGCCAGCAGCCAGCCCAGCACGCCGGCCAGCACCACCGAGATGAGCATCGCCAGGATCCCGGGGATGACGCCGGCAAGCGCGGTGAGCACCCGGGTTAGGGACTGGCTCAGGGCAGCGTTCACTTGTTCCCACATGGCTCCTCCTCCCGGCGTGGGGCCGACCTTAAGGATTGAAACGATCCGGCCATCGCCAGCGGGCAATCAGGTACGGTTTCTCGGCTTCGTATCGGGCGCAGAGCTCCTCCAGCCGTGGTTCGGCCCGGGCGGCGAGGGCGCCGGTCTCACCGGGGGGGCTTCCCGCCTCGAGCTCCCGGGCGAACGAGCCCAGCCAGCCCAGGTAGAGCGGCACGAACGCGGCGAGCAGGTGGTCCCGGTTCATAACCCGCAAATGATAGGCGAGCGCGAAATCATAGACGATCCGGACCCAGAGCGTATCCGCCAACCGGAATTCCGGATCGGGCCGCTGGGCCAGCTTGCCGAGCTCGAGGAGGGTAGCCGGGGGGAGCACCAGTCGCCACACCTCCTGAAGGTTCCGCTGCCCCAGCCGGAAGGACTCCACCGCTCGGGACACCTCCACCGTGGCCGGGCGGGGCGCGCCCTCCTCGGGGGCCCGCCCATCCCCGCAGAGCGACACCGGCGCGGCCCGGCGCACCTTCTGCCAGACGGTGACATGCCGTTCCATTTCCAGGAAGAGCGCGCCCAGCACGCGGGTTAGGACCGCGCTGAGGTCGGCCCCCCCGCCCCCCCCGCCCCCCCCGCCCCCTCCGCCAGGCACCGGACCCGCCTCGGGAGCTTCCCCGTCCCGGGCCCCGTGGAGCGCCTGGCAGATCCGGAAGTCGCCCGCCAGCGCGCGGGTTATGATCCAGATCGCCGCGCCATGGCGCTCCAAATCGGCCGGCGGGGGCCACCCCCGTCCATCCACCACCGACGTCACAAACCGGGCCGAGGCCGCGAACTCCACCGTGAGGGGAAACCGGATGCTCTTCCCGTAGAGCGCGCGCTGGAGCGGGAACGCGATCCCGCTCGTGATGGTGCCATCGAGCGGGTGGCGGCGGTAGTAGGGCGCGGCGAAGTCCATGTCGCCGGTGGTGACCGGGCGAATCAGCCGGGCGACCCATTCGGGCGGGAGGCCCCTGGCCCAGCTGCCCGGGTCCAGGATCGCGCAGCCGGCGCTCTGCCGCCGAGCCTCATCCAGGATAACCCGCAGCGCGGCGGGCTGGATCACCGCGGTGCCGGCGGCCCGCGCGAGCGGATCGAGGGGGTAGGTCAGCTGGACCAGCCGCGCCGGCGGAACCGCTTGGCGGGCCCGCAGCACGGTTTCGTCCTGAGAACCCCCGTCGGCATGGATCACGGCCACCTCCCCACCCGGCAACGCCTCCGCCAGGCCCGCCTCGATCGCCTGGAGCAGGGGCCCGATCGTGTCGCCCTGATTGTACGTCGCTACGCCGACGGTGAAGGCCCCGCCCACCCCCATGGCCTCCTCGCCTCCCCCCTTCTCGGTGTGCGCCGGGTTGGGTCCCGCGCGTGTACTTTAGTGGCGCATTCTACCCAAGGGGAGCCCGACGGCATGCGACGACCCGGCAGCGCCGGCGATCCGCTCTGGTACCGCGACGCGGTCATCTACGAGCTGCACGTCCGGGCCTTCGCCGATGCGAACAACGACGGCATCGGCGACTTCCGCGGGCTCACCGGCAAGCTCGACTATCTTCAGGACCTCGGCGTCAGCTGTCTGTGGCTGTTGCCGTTCTTCCCCTCTCCTCTCAAGGACGACGGGTACGACATCGCCGATTACACGGCGATTCACCCGTCCTACGGCACCCTCGACGACTTCCGCGAGTTCCTGGATGCCGCGCACGCGCGCGGGATGCAGGTGCTCATCGAGCTGGTCATCAACCACACCTCGGATCAGCATCCCTGGTTTCAACGCGCCCGTGCGGCGGCGCCCGACTCGCCCGAGCGCGACTTCTACGTGTGGAGCGACACCGACACTGGCTATGCCGGGACCCGGATCATCTTCACCGATACCGAGAAATCCAACTGGACCTGGGACCCGGAGGCGCGCGCGTACTACTGGCACCGGTTCTTCTCCCACCAGCCCGATCTCAACTACGACAACCCCCGAGTGGTCGAGCAAGTCATCCGGGTTATGCACTTCTGGCTGGATCTCGGGGTGGATGCCCTGCGGCTGGACGCGATTCCCTACCTGGTCGAGCGCGAAGGCACCTCCTGCGAGAATCTCCCGGAGACCCACGCCGTCATCAAGCAGATCCGCACCGCGCTCGACGAGCAGTATGCCTACCGGATGATCCTGGCCGAAGCGAATCAGCTCCCCAAGGACGTGCAAGCCTATTTCGGGGAGGGGGACGAATGTCACATGGCGTTTCACTTCCCGCTCATGCCCCGGCTCTTCATGGCGCTGCGGCTGGAAGACCGCCATCCGGTGACCGAGATCATGGCGGAGACCCCGCCGATTCCCGAAGGCTGCCAGTGGGCGCTCTTTCTCCGGAACCACGACGAGCTGACCCTCGAGATGGTGACCGACGACGAGCGGGCCTACATGTATCTCGCCTATAGCACCGATCCCCTGATGCGGGTGAATGTGGGAATCCGGCGCCGGCTCGCGCCGCTGGTGGAGAACAACCGCCGGCGGATCGAGCTGCTCAACAGCATCCTCTTCTCCTTCCCCGGGACGCCGGTCATCTACTACGGCGACGAGATCGGCATGGGCGACAACATCTACCTGGGCGACCGCAACGGGGTGCGGACGCCGATGCAGTGGAGCGCGGACCGGAACGGCGGCTTCTCGCGGGCGAGTCCGGCGCGGCTCTACAGCCCGCTGATCATGGACCCGGTCTATGGCTACGAGGCCATCAACGTCGAGGCACAGCTCGGGGATCCGTACAGTCTGCTCAACTGGACCCGGCACATGGTCTCGCTCCGCAAGCTCTTCAAGGTGTTCGGGCGGGGCTCGATCGAGTTTCTCCATCCCGCCAACCGGAAGATTCTCGCGTATCGGCGCTGGTACGACGGCGAGCAGGTGCTCTGTGTCGCGAACCTGTCCCGATTCGCGCAGCCGTTCGAGCTGGACCTCTCGGCCTTTGCCGGCATGACCCCGATTGAAATGCTCGGCTACGTCGAGTTCCCGAGGATCGGCAAGGCTCCCTATCCGCTGACCCTCGGTCCCTATGGATTCCTCTGGTTCGAGCTCCACGGCGAACCGGAAGTGGTCGCGGCGGTGCCGCAGGAACCGGAGCCCGCCGTCGCTATCGCGGCGGATCCTGCGGCAGGATGGTCCGCGCTCTTCACCCCCGCCAACCTTGCTCTGCTCGAGCAAACCGTGTTGCCCGAGTATCTGCCGAAGCAGCGCTGGTTCGGGCGGAAATCCCGGCCGATCCAGCGGTGCAAGGTCGAGGACTGGATCGCGCTCGACGAGCACTCCGGCGTGGTGCTGGTCACCGCTCACTATGATGCCGAGGATCGGGACACCTACGTCCTTCCCTTGGCGCTCGCGGGTGGCGAAGCGGCCAACCAGGTTCGGGAGCATCGGCCCACCGCCGTGCTCGCGGCGCTCGCCGGTGACGCGGGAGGGATTCTCTATGACGGGCTGGCTCGCGATGCAACCTGCCGCGCGCTGGCCGCACTGGTGCAGAGCGGCGAAGCGCGAGGCGCCCGGGGGGCCCTGCGCGGCAGGCCGGGCCGCGCGATGCCGAAGGAAGCGGCGGCAGCGCAAGCCGAGCTTCCCATAACCCGCATCGACGGGGACTGGAGCAACACCTCCTTTGCAGTCGGCGACCGGTTGATGTGCAAGCTGTATCGCCGCCGCGTGGCGGGCCCCCATCCCGACAGCGAAATGATCCGGTACCTCAGCGAGGAGCTGGAGTTCACCGGCGTTCCAGCCTTCGCGGGGGAAGTCGAGCACCAGACCGGCCGCGGGGCCCCGGCCACCATCGCCCTGCTCCAGCGGCTGATCCCGGATCAGGTGGACGGCTGGCGCTGGATGCAGGAGGAGCTGGGCCGGTTCTACGAGCGGGCCCTCGCGGTGGGAACCCGCCGGGCGGTCCGGCGGCCGGGGCGGCAGTGGGGCGGGTTAGGGGCCTGGCTCCGGGGGGCCGCAGCCACCCTGTCACCCGAACTGGACGAGCTGTTCGGGATCTCGGACAATGCCGCCGCCGCGCTGGGCCGCCGCACCGCCGAGCTGCACCTCGCGCTGGCCCGCCCCACCGGCGACCCCGCGTTCGCCGCCCAGCCCCTAACCCGCGACGATCTGGGCGAGCTGGGGGACCACCTCCGGCAGGCGGGCGGCGCGGCGCTGGAGCTGCTCAAACGCGCCTTCGCCTCGCTGCCCGATGAGATCGTCGAGCCGGCCAGCCGGCTGCTCGCGCTGCGCCCCAAGCTTCGCGAGCGGGCCGAACGGATCCGGGGCCAGCTCCCGCCGGGCGCCCGCCCCGGCACCGCCGGCGCCAAGATCCGGATCCACGGCGACTATCATCTGGGCCAGGTGCTCCGGAGCGGCACCGAGTTTCTGATCATCGACTTCGAGGGCGAGCCGGTGCGTCCGCTGGCCGAGCGGCGGGCCAAGCAGTCGCCGCTCCGGGACGTGGCGGGGATGCTGCGGAGCTTCAGCTATGCGGCGGAGGCCGCGCGAGAAGCGCACCTGTCCCGCCGGCCGGCCGACCGCCTGCGCCTCGTGCCTTGGGCCGAGCTATGGGAAGAATCGGTGTGCGGGCTGTTTCTGGCGCACTACCTCGAGACCATCCGGGCCCCGGGGTCGAGCCTGCTTCCCCAAGACCCCGACCCGCTCGAGGCGCTCCTGGAAGCGTACCTGCTGGACCGAGGCCTGTCCGAGCTGCGCGACGAGCTCGACCACCGGCCCGGGTGGGTGGGGATTCCGATCCGCGGGCTCCTCGGCTTGCTGGAGCGGTGAATCGGGTACGGGTTCGGATGGTGGTTTGTAGCCCACAGATTACACGGATTACACGGATTAGGAACGAACGAAGAAGTTGTTTCGGATCCAAGCCAATGGAAACGGAAACTGACGGCTCGACGAGGAAATCCGTGTAATCCGTGTAATCTGTGGGAAGGTTTTTGAATCTGTGGAATCTGTGGGCCATGCCTCCCACCTGTGAGCCGGAGCCGGCTCAGCGGAGCGCCTGAACCACCGGGAGTTTGGCGGCGCGCCGGGCGGGCAGAAACCCTCCCACCAGCCCCATCACCACCGCAAACCCGAACCCCGCCAACAGCAGCCCCGGCGTCACCCGGAAGCTGAACGCAATCTCGCTGAAGCTCGCCCAGTTGGTCGTGCTCGTCACCAGCCCGTTGATCGGCAACGCGAGCAGCCCGCCGATCACCCCGCCGGCGGCGGCGATCAGGGCCGACTCGGTGAGGAAGCTCGCCAGCACGTTGCGCGGGCGAAATCCGAGCGTCAGCAGCACCGCGATCTCCGGCGCCCGGGTCGCGACCGCCGCATACATCGTATTCACCGCGCCGAACACCGCGCCGATCGCCATGATGGTGGTGATCACCATCGCGAGAATCCGGAGAATGCGACCGAGAACCTCCGACTGGGCCGCGTAGAACTCCCGTTCCCGGTGCACATCCACGCCCAGCCGCTGGTCGGCCTCCAAGACCCGCTTGGCCTCGTCGAAGCCGGCCGGGTCGCGGAGCCGGAAGATCACCGTCTGGAATACCTGGCCGCGGAACACCGGCATGAACTGTTCGTTCTCGCCCCAGATCTCCGACTCGAACGCCGAGCCGCCCGCGGTGAAGTGACATACCACAGTCCAGTCGCGCCCGCCGATCCGGAGGGTCTCGCCGATGCCGGTGTTCGCAAACCGCGCCACGATCCGCTCGCCGATGCAGATCTCGGAACGGCCCGATTCGGGACGACGGCCCTGGGTCACCCGCACATTGGCCCGCACCGACCACACCGCCGGACTGATCCCCCGCGCCACCACATTGGCGAGCGCGGTGGTATCGCTCGGCCGCGGCAGCGGGATCAGCACATAGACCTCCGGACTCACCAGGGGACGCCCATCGGGCCCGGTGGCCACGTGGGGCGACGCGGCGATGATGCTGGCCTGCTCCCGTCCGATGCCGCTCGAGAGCTCGCTGTCCGCGCCGCGCCGTAACACCATCGCGTTCTCGTCCGAGCCGGTGCGGACCAGGGCGGTGCGGAACCCGTTGGCCAGCGCGAGCATCCCGATGAACACCGCGACGACCAGCCCGATCCCGATCGCGGTGAACGCGGTCGAGAGCGGCCGCTGCATCACGCTCCGCGCGTTATAGACGAACGGGATCTTCATTCGACCCTCCGGAGCGACACGACGATCGGCTGCCGGGCCGCGCGGATCGCCGGCACGAGCCCGCTCGCCAGCATCAGCAGGAGCGCAATCCCGCCGCCCAGGAGCAGCGTACCCGTGGTCACGTCGAAACCGGGAAGGAATCCGGCCGCGTTGAAGTTGGTCGCCTTATAGAGCAGCTTCGCTGCGCCGAGCCCGATCGCCGCGCCGGTGAAGGTGATCAGCGCGGCCTCGGCCATCACCAGCGTGAAGAGCACCCGGTCGGGGAACCCGATCGTCTTGAGCACCGCAACCTCGCGGGTCCGCTCCCGCGAGCTCATCATCATCGCGTTGGCAGTCACCATGAGAATGGCGAAGACCACGGCAAGGCCGATGGTGCCCATCAGCAAGCTCACGTTCCCCCACATCGTAGCGAAGCTCGCATTGAACGCCTGCTCGGTACCGGTCTTGGTCGCCGAGCTCGAGTTGCGGAACATGTCGTCGATGGCCTTGGCGGTGCGGGCCGCATTGTTCGGGTCGTCGATCTCGACCACGTACCAGCCGGCGATGCCGGCCCGGCCGATCCGCTCGTCGAGGTAATCGTGCCGGAAGATCATCATGTCGTCGTTGAGGACCTTGTCGGTTGGGGTATAGACCCCACTGATCGTGAAGGTCCAATCGCCCGGGAAGATGGTGCCCTGGATGGTCACGTTCTGGCCAACCCGCCAGCCGAATACATCGAGCAGCCGCCGCCCAATGAGCGCGCCGGACTTGTCTGCGAGAAACGCCGCTTTCTGGTCGGCCGGCACCGACATCTCGGGGTACAAGTCGAGATACGATTCGGGGTCCACCGCGAACTGGCCGAAGAACCGCTTGCCGTCGCCGTACCGGCCGCCGAACCAGTTGGCCCAGGTTACCCCGGTGACGCCCGGAACTGCCCGGATTCGGTTGGCGTAGCTGAGCGGCAGGGGGAAGACAATACCGGTGGCGTTGGTAGACACGAGCCGCCGGGCCCCGCCCCACTGCGCGGTTGCATCGATCGTGGTCACGACCGTACGGAGCGACGCGAACAGGAAGAGCGCGAGGGTGATCCCCGCCGTGGTGAGGAAGGTGCGCCACTTGCGGCGCCCCAGGTTCGCAAGGACCAGCCGGAAGTATTTCATGAGGCCGCCGTCCTGGCCGCCGCCGCGGCGGCTTCGCGCTCGACCAGGACGCCCTTCTCCAGGTGCCACACCGTCTCAGCCGTGGCGGCCGCATGCGCGTCATGAGTCACCATCAGGATCGTCTTCCCGAACTCGGCATTGAGCCGGCGCAGCAGGGTGAGCAGATCCTGCGAGCTCCGGGCGTCGAGCTGCCCGGTCGGCTCGTCCAGCAGCACCAGGGTCGGGTCGGACACGATGGCCCGCGCGATCGCGGTGCGCTGCTCCTGGCCGCCGGAGAGCTGCCGGGGGTAGTGCTGCATCCGGTCGGACAGGCTCACGATGTCCAGGGCGAACCTAACCCGCTCTTCCCGCTCCTTCCTGGAAAGCCGGGTGAGCAGCAGCGGCAGCTCCACGTTCTGGAAGGCGGTGAGCACCGGGAGCAGGTTGAGCTGCTGGAACACGAACCCGATGTGCCGGGCCCGCCAGGGAGCGAGCTGGCCCGGGGTCATGGTGGAGACCGGCGCGCCCGCGACGGTAAGGGTCCCCCGGGTGGGCCGGTCCAGGCCGGCCACCATATTGAGCAGAGTGCTCTTGCCGGAGCCGGAGGGGCCCATCAGCGCCGTGAAGGCGCCTTCCGGCACGTCCAGGGTCAGGCCGGTGAAGACGTCGATCTTCTCGGCACCGCGCTGGAAGGACTTGTGAACGTGACGAATCTCGACGAGCGCCATCGG